>NZ_JAVAYM010000103.1:0-509 GCF_054185205.1 Bradyrhizobium sp. 14AA
AAGTAAAACTATTAAAGTAGTTTTTATTTCCTTTACCTTGTACATAGATTCTCGGAGAAGAGTATGTGGCATACCCATCGAAGCTAAACTTTGTAGATATTCGGAATGAAAAATTTGCTCCAACATTACCTATTATACCATTTTGGGTTGCAGAAAATGGAGAGGTCAAACTATAATTAGAAACACTTCCGAATGAGTTAAAATTTGTTTTTTTTCCAATTGGAAATCCTATTGATTACCCTATGCTTACATTTGATATTTTTCTAATATTTTCGAAAATTGTTTTAGTAATATTTCCCTCAATTGTTCTAATAGGTTGAATTAAACCATCTGACAATCTATAGAATAGATATGGAGAAAAAAATCCCTTTTTGAGTAATTTGTTAATGCTAAATTCAAATGAGTTGGAGTTTTCAGATAGCAATCGATTATTACCTAAACGTAGGTTTGTTGGATCTGAATTATCAATAAATGGATTTAAATAGTAAATGCTGGGTCTCTGTATTCGA
>NZ_JAVAYM010000104.1:0-508 GCF_054185205.1 Bradyrhizobium sp. 14AA
TTGTTGACGAGTGCGCCATCGCCCCAGCCGCCGATCGGCAGCAGCTTCCAACTCAGCCCGAAGACTAGCTGGATCAGCGGCGCGATGACGAAGGTAGGAATGGTGGAACCGGCGGTGGCCAGCGCGATCACCGCATAGTCGCCGACCTTGTTCTGGTTCAGCGCGGCCGTGATGCCGAGAATGGAGCCCAGGATCAGCGCCAGGATCAGCGCCGAGGAGCCGAGCTGGATCGAAATCGGCAGGCCCTTGGCGAAGAGTTCGCCCACCGTGAAGTCGGGCAGATTGTAGCTCGGCCCGAAACTACCATGCAGCAAATTATTGATATAGTTGAGATATTGTTTCCAGAGCGGATCATTGAGGCCGAACTGGGCTTCCAGATTGGCCTGGATCACGGGGTTCAGCCCACGCTCCTGGTTGAAGGGCCCGCCAGGAGCGACCCTGATCAGGAAAAACGCCAGCGTGACAATCACGAATAGCGTCGGGATGGCGGTCAGCAACCGCCTGAACA
>NZ_JAVAYM010000105.1:0-508 GCF_054185205.1 Bradyrhizobium sp. 14AA
TTAGCTACGATGGCAATACGGTGACGCTGCCGGTTGAAATCTCTGAAGGGTTAGCGGCAGGGCAGGTAGGGCTGCCGATGGGTATGCCTGGCATCGCGCCGGTTCTGGCTGGCGCGCGTCTTGAAGATCTGCGGGAGGCGCAACAATGAGTTGGATTACACCGGATCTGATTGAGATCCTGCTGAGCATTCTCAAAGCGGTGGTGATTCTGCTGGTGGTCGTCACCTGCGGGGCCTTCATGAGCTTCGTCGAACGTCGTCTGCTGGGTCTGTTCCAGAACCGTTATGGACCAAACCGCGTTGGCTGGGGCGGCTCGCTCCAGCTGGTCGCGGACATGATCAAGATGTTCTTTAAAGAAGACTGGATCCCGAAATTCTCGGATCGCGTCATCTTTACCCTGGCGCCGATGATCGCGTTTACTTCGCTGCTGCTCTCCTTCGCCATTGTGCCGGTTAGCCCTAATTGGGTGGTGGCCGATTTAAACATCGGGATTTTGTTCTTCCTGATG
>NZ_JAVAYM010000106.1:0-507 GCF_054185205.1 Bradyrhizobium sp. 14AA
AGGAATAAGAAAATGCACAAAGCAGAATATATAGAGTGTCCATATTGTGAACATGTCCATTCTGATTATCATGATTATTTAGAGGTTGGTGATCTAGGAGGAGAATTTAAAATGAATTGTGTGGGGTGTAAAGAGCAGTTTAAAGTAGATTTCTACAGCGTTTTTTGGTTCGAAACAAAAAAGAAAAAAGAATTATAGAGTCTATTAAATCGAGAAAAGTAATTTTCTTAAAGAAAGGGAAGACATATTAATGTGGATTCAAGGACTATTTGCGGTTCTATGTGTAGTTAGTTTCATATCGTTTTGTATTTTTACAGGGATATATTTGTTTTGGAAGAAAACTGATGAAGTAGCTATTGCAGTATATGGAAGCGCAATCCTTACAGGAGCAACCTCGATCACAATAAACATTTTGTAGAAGGAGTTGAGGGTATGTCAACTAAGTATACGGCTCTACGTGGCAAGGTAGTTATTAAAGAAGAGTTTATAGAACTGGTTAATTTAATT
>NZ_JAVAYM010000020.1:0-186277 GCF_054185205.1 Bradyrhizobium sp. 14AA
CGATCGTCAACGGCGCCGGCAAGAAGGCCGACATCGAGGCGCGCGTGGCCCAGATCAAGGCGCAGATCGAGGAAACCACCTCGGACTACGACCGCGAGAAGCTCCAGGAGCGTCTTGCCAAGCTCGCGGGCGGCGTCGCGGTGATCCGCGTCGGCGGCGCGACCGAGGTCGAGGTGAAGGAGCGCAAGGATCGCGTTGATGATGCGATGCATGCGACCCGCGCGGCTGTCGAGGAAGGCATCGTCCCCGGCGGCGGCGTCGCCCTGCTCCGTGCTTCCGAGCAGCTCAAGGGCCTGCGCACCAAGAACGACGACCAGAAGACCGGCGTCGAGATCGTCCGCAAGGCGCTGTCGGCTCCCGCTCGCCAGATCGCGATCAACGCCGGTGAAGACGGCTCGGTGATCGTCGGCAAGGTGCTGGAGAACAAGTCGTACAATTACGGCTTCGACTCCCAGACCGGCGAATATGCTGACCTCGTCAAGAAGGGCATCATCGACCCGACCAAGGTGGTCCGTACCGCGATCCAGAACGCAGCTTCGGTTGCCGCGCTGCTGATCACCACGGAAGCCATGGTCGCCGAGCTGCCCAAGAAGGGCGGCGCCGGCCCCGCAATGCCCCCGGGCGGCGGCATGGGCGGCATGGACTTCTAAGCGACGAAGTCGTCCCGGACGCGGTGCAGCGCGCAGCGGTGCACCGCAGATCCGGAATCTCGCTCCAAAAATTACGAAACCCCGGCAGCGATGCCGGGGTTTTTGTTTTGTGGGCGAACTCTCTCGTCATTCCGGGCGCGCCCCCTTTGGGCGCGCCTCGGAATGACGGTGGCCTCACTCCACCTTTCCCAGCCGCTCCATGTGCGGCTCGCCGTCTTCGTCGAGCGACCAGAAGATCCGCGTCACCTTGCCGACCAGATTGTCCATCGGCACGAAACCGAACGCCGACATCATGCGGCTGTCGGTGGAATTGTCGCGGTTGTCGCCGAGCACGAAGACATGGCCTGGCGGCACCGTGTAGACGTTGGTGTTGTCGAGGAAGCCATTGTCGACGCAGTCGTAGGTCACATAGTTCGCGCCGTTCGGCAGGGTCTCGCGCCAGCGCTTGACCTTGACGCTGCCATCCATACCGCAGGCGGTGCCGGCGAGCCCGGACTCGACCGCAACGCGCGTCACCGGACGGTCGTTGAGGACGAGCCGCCCTTCCCGCATCTGGATACGGTCGCCGGGCAGCCCGACCACGCGCTTGACGTAGTCGACCGAGGTGTCCTTCGGCGCCCGGAACACCACGATGTCGCCGTGTTCGGGGTCGGCGGCAAGGACGCGGCCCGAGATCCAGAACGGCGCGAAGGGGAAGGAATAGCGGCCGTAGCCGTAGGCATATTTGGCGGCGAAGACGTAGTCGCCGACCATCAGCGTCGGGGACATCGAGCCGGAGGGGATGTTGAACGGCTGATACAGGAAGAAGCGAAACAGGAACGGCGGCGACCACAGCACCGGGATCAGCAGGATCAGGACGACGATCGCCTTCCATTCCCGCGATTGCGCCCTGGACGGCTGGGTCATTTCCGAAACACTGGTCATGCATTTGCCCTGATCAAGTCGCCTCGCGAGATTACGCAACCTTCGCGCGCGTGCAATCCCGGCTCCGTGATTTTGGTCGCATAGGCAGCGTCACGCGTTCATGGCAGGGCGACGACAACGGATATGTGAAGGGCCGCCCGTGGGCGGCCCCTCGGTTTCATGCGCTCTCGGGCGCCTTCAGGCGCACGAGCCGGGTCAGCAGGGCATCGAGGCCCTCGCCGTTGCCGGCGTGGAGATCGATGCGGCCGACCTTCTCGACCAGCCGCTCCAGCGACTCCAGCTCCTTGAGCCGCAGCAGCAGGGGGTTCTCCTCCATGAGGCGGGCGGTGTTCAGAAGCGAACGCGTCGCCGCGGTCTCTTCCTGCCGGCGGATCAGGTTCGCCTTCGCGACCCGCTCCGCCTCCACCACCTTGTTCACCAGCTCCCGGATCTCGCCGGGCAGGATCACATCCTTGACGCCGAGCTCGGTCACCTCGACACCGGACTCCGCGACGCGTGCGCGCACGTAGTCGCGCAGCTCCGCATCCAGTGCCGCCTTCGCAGACAGCACCTCGTCCAGCGTCCGGCCCGCCACCGCCTCACGGATCGCGAACTGCACCAGGCGGTACAGCCACGCATCCACGTCGGGCACGGTCGCAACCGTGCGCTCGGGATCGACCACCCGGCGGAACGCCGTCAGCGTCACCCGCAGCGCGATGCGATCCTTGGTCAGCATCTCCTGCGCGGTGATCTCGACCGCCTGGGGCCGCAGGTCGAGGCGCTTCACCTCGATCTTGCGGCCGACGGTCCAGAAGGCGTGCCGGCCGGGCGCGAGCCGCTCCACGAGCCGGCCCTCGACATAGAGCAGGCCCGCCTCGTGGTTCTCGACCACCGTCTCGCTCACGACGGTCGAACGGTTGCGCTCGATCATGGTCAGATGCCGCGCGTCGACCTTGACATCGCTGGACACATCGATGCGCTCGACATCGATGCGGGTCACGACCTTCCAGTAGACGCGCACCTGCCAGGGCGTCATCAGATGCACGGGCCGGCCGTCGAGGCTGACGATGGCAATCTCGTCCGCCTTGGTCTCGACCGCCTCGAACAGCTCGGCGGCGAGATCAGGCCGCGCGGTCTTCAGCACCGCGTAGCGATCCGCGGAGAATTCGCTGCGGACCACGTCGAGCACCTCGGCCTTCAGCTCATGCAGGGGATCGAACAGGCGATGCTTGCCGGGCGCGAGCACGCGCACGAGCTGCCCGTTGCGCGTGAGCAACGCACGCTCGCCATCCTTCACCGTCACGTTCAGCATCAGCAACTGCCAGTTCATGGCACGCCTCCTTCGTTTGCGCCCGGCCGGATGCCGGGCAACAGGTTTCGTTTGCAAAGGAATTGAGGACGCGGACGACGCTTCCCATGACATCGGCGGACCGGGGCTTGAGCTTGCACGATGACGGGCGCACGCGCGCGATCGCGCGACGCGTGTCGAGCGGTCATGCGGAGCCACCCGGCATCGGCGCAAGCGGTATCGACCCGCGGCGCAAAGCCGGTCTCACAGTGTCTAGGTTCGGACGGAAAGCCTTGCGGCAAAACGGCCGGACTGCGACTGAAGCGCGCGTCCGGTCCTCGTCAGAGGTGTCAGTTTTTCAGGCTGACCCGTAGCGCTGGAGCGGGATTCGAACCCGCGTCACGATGATTAACGTCACCTGCTCTACCCAACTGAGCTATCCTTTGTGGAGCAAGAAATCGGAATCGAACCGATGCCTTCGGAGTTTCAGCTCCGACGCTCTCCATGAGCTACATCCTGCGTCTTCATTCGGCGGAACACGAAACCGCAGAGCGGCCCGCGCCAGTCGGGATCTCAGAGAGCCCGAACCCATGGCCTAGCGAAGGAGGGCGCTAATAGACGAAGCTCGTTCGGGTTGCAAGGGGGCGGCCAGGATTTTTTCGTCGCGCCTTGCGCACTGTGACGCGGTGAGCACAACGCAATACGACGTCAGTTGCGCGACATGTCCTGGAAACACGCCCTCACCCAGTCGATCGTCACGCGCGTTGCGGCGTCGCGCTTGAGGTGGTTTTGCACGAGCAGCCAGACGTCGCGCCGTTTCGGCAGCAGCGTGGCGCGCAGACGGCGATCGCCGAGCAAATCCGTGCAGCTATGCTCCGGCAACACGCCCGCGGCCTGATGTGCGCGGATCAAATTGCGGATGACGCGGACGTTGTCGGTGACGCAGCGCGCGCGGGCTTTCTTCGTGCGCAGGAATTGCATCTCGGGAATGGCGCCCAACTCGTCCGGATAGGCGCACAGCACCGGCTCGCCTTCGGTCGCGACCGGCTCGAAATAATAGATGCGGATGTCGCCGAGCTTCGAGATCGCGAAGTCGCCCTTGTCCGGCTTGCGCAAGCGGATGGCGAGATCGGCCTCCCAGCGCGAGAACCTGACGTTCTCGCTCGACGTCAGGAATTGCAGCGTCAGGCCGGGATTGACGCGCAGGAAATCGCTCGCCCGCGGCGACAGCACTTCTTCCGCGACCGCATTGGTGGAGGCGATGCGCAGTCGTCCCACTGGCCCAGCCAGGCTCTCGCCGACGCGGCCGATCTCGGCTGCATGCGCGGCCATCGCCTCGACATGCGCGAGCACCGCCTCGCACTGCCGCGTCGGCTTGCGGACGCCGTCGGCGGCCTCGAACAGGCGCAGGCCGAGCGCGCGCTCGATGCGCGACAGCCTGCGTCCGACCGTGGTCTCGTCGATGCGCAGCCGTGCGCTGGCGCCGGCATAGGTGCCCTCGTCCCTGACGGCGGCGATGATGCGCAGGTCGTCCCAGTTCATGGCCGAAGGCTACATCGGCCGCGAGCCGCCTGCAAGATCGCAGCCACCCGCTGCAATATCCCTGCATATCGGCAGGCATTCCCGGAGCTATGTTGGCCCAGCCTTTCGCCCCGGAGATTCCAAAGATCATGACCACCGCAAAGACCCTGCTGCAGCTCGCCGGTGCCGACCTCAACCCGCCGCGTCTTGGCGACGCCGCGCTGGTGCTGATCGACATCCAGAACGAATATCTCGCGGGCCCCCTCGCCTTGCCCGACGCCCGGCCCGCGATCGCCCGGGCAGCTGCGCTGTTGGCCCGTGCGCGCGAGGCCGGCGCCGCGATCATCCACATCGCCCATCGCGGCAAGGCGGGCAGCCTGTTCGATCGGAGCGCCGACCGCGGCGCCATCGTCGCCGAGCTCAGCCCCCGTGCCGGCGAGCTGGTGATCGAGAAGGAGCTGCCCAACGCCTTTGCCGGCACCGATTTGCAGGCCCGCCTTGCCGCGACCGACAGGAAGAACCGCGTGCTGGCCGGCTTCATGACGCATATGTGCGTCAGCTCCACCGCCCGCGCTGCGCTCGACCTCGGCTTTCGCACGACGATCGATGCCGACGCCTGCGCCACGCGCGATCTGCCCGACGGACGCGGCGGCACGCTGGACGCCCGGACCATCCACGAGGTCGCACTGGCCGAGCTTTCGGACCGCTTCGCGATCATCGCGCGCGGCGACGCACTGACCTGACGGAGTGATGCGATGCTGCAACTCTATTTCTTTCCGATGGCCTGCTCGCTCTCGAGCCGCATCGCGCTGACGGAGGCGGGCCTCGACGCGCACTATCACCTCGCCCATATCTGGACCAAGACGATCGTGGACGACGGCAGCGATTTCCGCGGCGTGTCGCCAAAGGGCGCGGTGCCGGTCCTGGTGCTGGAGAACGGCGAACGGCTGACCGAAAGCGCGGCAGTGCTGCAATACATCGCCGACCTGAAACCGGAGGCAGGCCTTGCGCCGCGGTTCGGCGATCCCGATCGCTATCGCCTCCAGGAATGGCTGAGCTTCGTCGGCGCCGAGATCCACAAGGCCTTCCTGTATCCGACCTTCTGGTACAAGGACGACGCCTCGCTCGCCAAGCCGCGTGCGAGGATCGCGCAGACATTGTCGGTGCCATCAGCGCATCTGGCGGACCGCGAATTCCTCGTCGGCGATCGCTTCACCGTCGCGGATGCCCACCTCACCTGGACCTTGCTGCTGCTCCGTCCCGCAGGCGTCGACATCGCGCAATGGCCGTCGCTGGCGGCCTATCTCGAGCGCATGCAGGCGCGGCCCGCCGTGAGGGACGCGATCGCGACCGAGATGGCGCTGCGCAAGACAGTAGCGGCTAGCGCGGCGTGACAGGTCACTGGTGGAGGTGATGGCGATTAGGCTAGATCTTGTGACCGACTGACGTTTCACAACGGGAACAAGATCATGACATCGCATGGCACGGTGAAAATCCTGGCAGGCAAGGTTGCGCTGGTGACCGGCGCAGGGCGCGGACTCGGCCGCGCCTTCGCGGAGAAGCTCGCCGCGCTCGGCGCTGACGTCGCCATCCATGGCATGCGCGAGAACGGGCCGGCGGAATATGGCGAGGGCACCACCCTCACCGCGGTGGCCGCAGAGATCGGCCAGCAATTCGGCGTCCGCAGCCAGCGCGTGCTCGGAGATCTCACCAGGGGCGAGGACATCGCGCGCGTGATTGCCGAGACGGAAGACGCGCTCGGCCCGGTCGACATCCTCGTGCACAATGCCGGCGGCGACATAGCGGCCGCCGGCGGCAAGCCCGATCCGAACGACGCCGTGAACATCAAGGAGGCCGACGTGCGCGCAGTGCTGGAGCGCAATCTGCTCTCGACCATCCTGACCTGCCAGGCGGTCGCGAAAGGCATGATGGAGCGGCGATCCGGCCGCATCGTCACGCTCGGCTCGGTCGCCGCCTTCAAGGGGCGCACCCAGGGCTCGATCTACGCTGTGTCGAAGGCCGGCGTCACCCACTACACGCGATGCCTCGCCGACCAGCTCCGCCCCTACGACATCGCGGTGAACTGCATTGCGCCCGGCGATACCCGCACCGGCCGCTTCCTCGGCACGCGCGCGGTGGACCCTGACAGGATGGTCGAGACCGGCACGCTCGACCGGATCGCAACCGTCGACGAGGTCGCGCGCGTCGTCGAGTTCTTCGCAGGTCCCATGGGCGCCTTCGTCTCCGGCCAGGTGCTGCGGATCGACGGCGGCGGACAGTGCTGGCCGGGCTGAACGCTTCCAGCGAAACGCAAAAAGAAAAAGGGCCGCTACGAGCGGCCCTTTTACATTATGCGGAATGGACTGAAATCACTCGACCCGCGCCAGCACCGCGAGCTTGCGGATGCCCTTGTTGCGGTAGGCGTCGAGGAACGCGTAGTAGTCCTTGAACGACACGCAGCCGTTGGAGTCGCCGTTCGGTCCGAGCATGAAGGTGTGCGCGAGCAGGCCGTCGCGGCCATAGATCGCGCTCTCACCGCCGACCGGGGTCAGACGCAGCGCGGGCACGCCGTGGAACAGCGCTTCGCGCGGCTTCAGCGTGTAGATGTGCGGCGGCGTCACGCCGCGCATGCGGGTGCGCTGCGAGCGCGGATCGTCGAGATTGGAGCCGAGGCCGGAATGCGCCTCGAGCTTGGTGCCATCGGGCAGGTAAACAGTCTTGGCGGTGATGTCGTAGACCGCGGTGTCGCGCTCATAGGGCGGCGCGCCACCGAACATCGGGTTCTGCTCCTTCGGCGCGATCGACGCGGTGATGCTGGCATCGGCCGAGGCATAGGCGAGCAGCCCGCCGGACGGCTCGCGCTTGCCCCAGAGCTTTTCGACCATCGACTGGCGCGGACCGGTGATCGACATCACCGCGGCCTTGGCGCGATCGGCGAACGATTTCGGCTTCGCCTCGGGCGCCGGGACGATCTCGGCCGGATCGGCCGAAGCCAGCTGCATCGACGCCTCGCCGCGCTTGGCCTTGGCTACATCGGCAACCTTCTCGGTGACCTTGGCCGCGGCCGGCTTCAACACTTCCGCGACCTTCGCGATCACGCTCTGCTTCGGGGCGTCTTTGGCCACGGCAACCTGGGTTGCGGGCGCGGCGCCCGCCGCATTCGATGCCACGCCCTGGGTCGCGGCGGCGGCAAAGCGCTCGTTGAACATCTCGCGCGAGATTGGGGCTGCGACCTGGAGCCGGTCGGGCAAGAGCGCGAAGGTTTCCCTGATGGCCTCGCCGGCCTCGCGCAGCGCGACCTTGGGGGCGCGCTTGATCACGGGCTCGTCATAGCCGCTGCTGCCGACGGTCGGATAGACGCTGGCGCCGAAGACGTTGCTGTAGATGGTCCAGCCGGCGCCCATCACGACGCAGCCGATCGCGGCGGCGCCGAGCCAATTGGTGGAGGTCATTTTCCGGGAAGATTTCCGCGAATTGCTCTTCGAGAAATTTTTGGACTTCCGTGCCGCGTTACTCTGCGCAGCGATACTCGTACTCATTCGCCTTGCGTCCAGGACGGTGTCACTCAGTCCCCCTTCAAAGTGCCGCTGGTCACGATCCGGTCACAGCATCTCGCAGAGGGTCGGAGCGTCATTAAGGCGACTTTTAGTTAAATGCGGATTAAGTTCGGGCAGATGTGGGGCAACTCGTTAACGTCGTCCCATTTTGAGAAAAAGCCCGCAGAATTACGGACTTAGACGAGACTGTTAACTATAATTCTCGGCTGGATCGGGGCGGTGAGCGGACCTCTCAAGCTGCTCCCTTAAGCGCATCCAACCAAGTCCTTTTCGTGGTCATCAATGCCACCTGAACATAGCGGTGAAGCATTGCGCGAGGCTGGCGTGCCCGCCGACATCGGCCGCGCGCGATGTGCCGGCGGGAGCTCATCTGCGGCCCCGGCTCACGCGGATCGCACATCGCACAGAGCGCTCACGCAGCACGGCGCCCTGACCGAAAGTTGATCGCGCCGCTTCTGGAAAAGGTCGCTGCGAGAAAATAGCTGCCACCTCGGCACTTTTCAGCAGCCTCTGCGTGTGATACGGTACCGTATCAACATCGCCTTGAACTGTGCCGAGCACGCAAACGGAGGCTGGCATGAGAGGTATCGCGCGCGCCGGATTTTTCGCTCTGGCATGGTCGTCATTGTTGATCGGAGGCGCGGCCGCGCAGACTGCCAGTGCGGGTTGCACCGCGTCGCCGTCCGCCGCCGGCACGCAAACCTGGCGCTGCGACAACGGCATCACAATCGTTGCGGAAAGCGGCGCCAGATTTGAACTTAAGGACGCCAACCGCGACGGACATATAGACTCCGTGGAGTTGAGCAGCAAAGCGCTGCTGATCGAGGTGCCCAGGAAGCCCGGCGGCAATCCCTTCAAGGTGCTGACGCCGCAGGCGATCGCCGCAGTGCGCGGCACCAAATGGGCTGTCGATGTCGCTGACGCCAAGACCTCCGTCTTCGTCGCCGACGGCCATGTCGGCGTGAGCCGCAGGGCTCGTGGACGCGGCGTCGTGCTCGGACCGGGCGAAGGCGTCGATGTCGAGGCAACCGGCCCGCTGACCGTCAAGACATGGGGCCAGCCGCGCGTCGACGCGCTGATGGCAAGGCTGGGTCAATGAGGCCCGACGAGATTTGGACAATTGCGAGATTTGGATAATTGGAAAATTGCAGAACGACCGCATGAGTAGCCGACGCGTCCAGATCCTGGTGGCACTCGTCCTCACCGCGCTGTGGGGCGCGGGCATCTATGCCGCTCACGCCAACGGACATCTGCGCTTTCTCGACCGGCTCGAAGCGACATTGACGGACTGGCGAACCCAGATCCGCGGCGTGCAGTCTCCCCCGGATCTCGTCACCATCGTCGCAATCGACGATACCGTGGTGAAGCGCGGCGGCAGCTATCCGCTGCCGCGCGCCGATCTCGCGCGCGTCGTCGACACCATCGTGCAATTCAAGCCGAAGGTCGTGGCGATCGACCTGCTGCTGGTCGACCGCAGCGCCGCGATCGGCGATGCAACGCTGGCAAACACGCTGGCGACCGGCCCGATGGTCCTCGCCGCGGCAGCGATCTTCCCGTCCGCCAGCGAGACGGTGGAGCCCGGCAGCCAGGGCCCCCTCGCCGTCCTGCCGCAGGCCGAGCGCTTCCTGCTGCCGTTACCGGCATTCGCCGATCATGCCGAGGTCGGCGTCGTCAACGTCGCGACGGGACAGTCGGGCTCGCCGCTCTCGGTGCCGATGCTGTTCCGGACGCGCGACAAGGTCGAGCTGTCGTTCCCTTTGCGCGTCGCGACCCGCGCGCTCGACAAGCCGCTGACGATCGCGCCGGACCATCTCATGCTCGGCGACCGCGCGGTGCCGACCGACACCGACTTCGCCCTGCCGATCACCTATTACGGCCCGCGCCGCACCATCCGCACCGTCAGCGCTCAGAGCATCTTCGACGGCACGCTCAATCGCGCGGCGATCGAGAACCGGATCGTCGTGATCGGGGCCTCGGTCGCCGGCGGCGGCGACTTCTATCCGACACCGTTCGATTCCCTGATGCCCGGCGTCGAGGTGGTCTCGACCGCGATCACCCATCTGGTCGCCGGCGACGGCATCGTGCGCGACCGCAGGGTCCATGTCGCCGACGCGCTCGCCGCGATCCTGCTGCCGATGCTGCTGGTCGGCCTGCTCGCCTGGCGGCGCAGCGCGCTCGGCATCATGGCGGCGACCGCGGTGATGATCGCCTGGGCCGGCCTCAATTTGCTTGCATTCACGCATGGCGTCTGGCTGAACGCCGCAACCACGCTCGCCGCCGCCGTGCCGCCGGTCGCGGTCTTTGCCGGCGTGCAGCTGTGGGCGGGAGGCCGCCGCACGCAATATCTCGCCGCCAAGAGCAGGTCGCTGGCGCAATTCCAGGCCCCCGCGATGCAGGAATGGCTGGCACGCGATCCGAATTTCCTGTCCAAACCCGTCCGGCAAGACGCAGCCGTGGTCTTCATCGATCTCTCCGGTTTCACGACGCTCAGCGAACGGATCGATCCGGACGAGCTGCAGGATCTGCTGAAGGCGTTCCACGCGCGGATCGACAGAGCCGCGGTCGATTGCGGCGGCATGATCACCGGATTTCTCGGCGACGGCGCCATGATCCTGTTTGGCCTGCCCGGCGCGATGCCCGATGATGCGGCGCGCGCGCTGAAATGTTCGATCGACCTGTATCGCAGCGTCGATCGCTGGATCGCTTCGCTGCCATCAGCGATGCGCGGCCAGCTCGGTTTCAAGATCGGCGCGCATTTCGGCCCGATCGTCGCCTCCCGTCTCGGCGAAAGCCACCAGCACATCACGGCGACGGGCGACACCGTCAACGTCGCAAGCCGCTTGATGGAGGTTGCCGCCCAGAACCGTGCGCGGCTGGCGCTGACCGACACGCTGCTGGATGCGGCCGACTTCCAAGGCACTGTCCAAGGCGCTCCCGACGGCATCCTGTCCGGCCCCCTGCTCACGCAGGTCCGCGGCCGCTCCGGTGTCGTGACCGTCTGGTTCTGGCGGGATCAGGACGGGCCGAGCCAGCCTGCGGCGAAGGCTGAGATGATCGACTGAATAGCCGTAGCTATCCGCCTAACACTCCGCTGTCGTCCCGGCGCAGGCCGGGACCCATACCGCGTGATCTATCGATGAGCGCCGGTGCTTGTACCGCGCGAAGTCCTGCTCACTACCAGTCTTCACCAAACCTCTCCCTGGGGGTATGGGTCCCGGCCTTCGCCGGGACGACGGTGGGGAGGCAGTGAAGCCTCCTCGCGGACCGTTACCGCGCTTCCGGCGGCGGCGAGCGGTCCAGCACGTCGCCCTTGGCGCCTTCGAGCAGATCGATGCCGTAGGTCTCGACCACGAGCGGGCCGCGCTTGCGCTGCAATTGCGCGACCTGCGTGACCTTCGCAAAGAGGTCGTTGAGGACTGGGTGACCGCCGGGCCGGAGCTCGTCGACATAGATCAGCTTGCCGGCGAGCAGCTTTGGATCCGGCTCGCCCATATTGACCCAGCGGATGCGCTGGTTCTGCTGCACCACGCAGGTGCCGCGCGGCAGATAGAAGGCGAGCCAGCCCGTGGTGCCGTAGTCCGGCGCAAGCACGCAGGTCGCATTGTTGCTCACACGCGCGGCTTCGATCCCGGCGGCGAGCTCGCGCCAGCCGACGCCGACGCTGCGCACGGTCGCATCGCGGCGATAACCGGACAGCCAGCCGGTGTTGGCCTGCACGATGAGCGCGGCAAACATCACGATGCCGACGGGCGCGGCCCAGCGCAGGCAGAAATCCACCAGACGTCGCTCGCGCGGCTTCCACTGCACGAGGTTGGCAGCGGCGGCCGCGGCGACGACGAAGGGCGGGTAGACCGGCGCGAACCAGTTGGCCTCGACGCGGGCATGCAGCGAATGCCAGACGAAATAGGCAACGATGGTCCAGAACATCGTCTCGATCAGCACCCGCGAGGCCAGCGCGCCGGCCCGGCGCCAGGTCAGCGCGTGCAGGCCCATCGCGCCGAGGATGAAGACGAGCGGGGTCGCGAACGCGATCTGGGTCGGGATCAGCTCGGCGATGAAGACCGGGCGGAAATCCTCGATCTTCGCGCGGCCGAGCTGCTTTGCGAACGAGACCCATTGATGGTCCGCGTTCCAGAGGATCACCGGCGAGAACAGCGCCAAGGCAACGAGGCCGCCGAGATACGGCCAGGGCGAGAGAAACCAGCGCCGTAGTTTCGGCACGGCGGCGAGCCAAATCAGGATCGCGAGCCCAAAGAACATCGCGGTGTATTTCGACAGCAGCGCCGCGCCGACGGCGGCGCCGACCGCAAGCCACCAGGCACCGCGGCCGGTCTCCAGCACTTTGGCGAGGAAGAACAGCACGAAGCTGGAGGCGACCAGCAGCGGCGCATCGGGCGTGACGATCATCGTGCCGACGGAGGCCAGCAGCGTCACGTTGAGCAGGATGACGCTGGTTGCAGCCACGCGCGCACCGCCGAATAGAATCGCGGCGGAACGGTAGATCGCATAGCTCATCGGCAGCGCGAGCAGGATCGAGACCAGGCGGACGCCGAGCTCGGTGTCGCCGGCGATCATGGTGCCGGCGCGGATCACATAGGCGACCATCGGCGGGTGATCGTAGTAGCCTCCGGCGAGGCTCTTCGACCACATCCAGTAATAGGCTTCGTCGAAGGTGATCGGCGTGAAAGCGGCCGCGACGAGCCGCAGGCCGACCAGCGCAAGAATCGCCAGCGCCGTGTTGCGGACGATCCGCGCGTCAGCCCCGCCCATTACCCGTTTCCTCGGCGCGCTATTTCTTGCGCCAGACGAACAGTCCGGACATCGCGTAGTTCCACACCACGCCCATCAGGGCCCCGGCCAAGCCGGCCAGCCACCAGATCGGCTCCTGGTCGTAGACCGAGAAGGCGACGCCGACATTGGCGAGCAGGCCGACGCTGCACACGATGTAGAAGGCGATCAGGCCGCGCAGCAGCGCAAACCCCTTCAGCCGCTGGTCGCGATAGGTGAGGAAGTTGTTGAGGACGAAATTGCTGGTCATGGCGACGATGGCGCCCGCGGCCTGTGCCTCCGCGAACGGGGCCTTGAACAGCTGAAGGCCGATGAACAACGTGGTGAGATGCACGACGAGGCCGATGCCGCCGACCATCGCGAACAGGATGAAGCGCAGCGAGACGATGTCGTTGCTCAGCTTCGCCAGCACGAGGCCGAGGAAGTCGAGCGCGACCATGGAATCGAGCTTGCTCTCGCCGTGCTGGCGGGCGCCGAAGGTATAGGGAATCTCGACCGCGCGCAGGGTGCCGTGGGCGGTGGCGACGAGATCGAGCAGGATCTTGAAGCCGTGCACCGACAGTTTTGGCGCGAGTTCCTCGAAACGGTCGCGGCGAACCATGAAGAAGCCGCTCATGGGATCGGCGATCTCGACCCGCAGCATCTTCCTGGCGACCTCGGTCGCCACCGCGCTGGCGCCGGCGCGCTGCTTGTTGAAACCTTCGCTCTTGTAACCCTCGATGTAGCGGCTGCCGACCACGAGCTCGGCCTGGTCGCTCGCGAGCAGCAACAGCATCTTGGGCAGCTGAGTCTCGTCGTGCTGGAGGTCGGCGTCGATCACGGCCACATAGGGCGCGCTGGAGGCCAGGATGCCTTCGATGCAGGCGCCCGACAGACCGCGCCGGCCGATGCGCCGGACACAGCGCACGCGGTTGTCGCGCTGCGCCAGCGCGCGGACGACGTCCCAGGTGCCGTCGGGCGAATTGTCGTCGACGAACACGACTTCCCAGGCGACGTTGGCAAGCGTCGCCTCCAGCCGCCGGTACAGAACCGTGACGTTGTCGCGCTCGTTGAAGGTCGGGACGATGACCGACAGTTCCGGCCCTTCTTGAGCCTGCGGCGGGGAATCGGGGCCCGGTCTGATCGCTTCGTTCATGACGCCAGCGTATATCCGCCGCGTCCCGCGCTGCCAAGAACTTGCGTGACCAAGCCGGGTTTCTGTGGGAATGGCCCCAAAAGGGGGCTTAAAATGCCAACGACCCCGGAACGGCGGACCGCGCGTACATCCGGCGCAGCCCAAGCTATTCCAAGGTCGTCCCAGCGCCGGAGTTTTCGCTCAACGTCGCCGTTACAAGCTAAATGGGGACGGCAAAACCGCTTTGCAAGGGGCCGAAGCACCCTTTTTCAGGCCCGTTACTGGTTCGGGACTTCCTTGATCACCGGACCGCGCGGCGCGGGCGCGGCGGGTGCTACCGGCGCCGCAGCCGAGGCTGGCTCGACCTTGGCCGGCTTGGGCGGCTTGCCGTACTGGCCGATCGGCCCGAAGACGACGGCGACCGCAAGCACGACCGCCGCGACGATCGCGCCCAGAATGCCACCCACCGACTCAGACGCCATGGAAACCCATCCCTGCTCCAGATGCGCCCAGTGATACCATGGATGAGCGCAGAGCCGGAAGGGCTGCCCAAGGGCGAATAGCGAATGGCGAGTAGCGAATGAGGCAACCGGCCTTCCGCCCCCATTCCCTACTTCTGCGGCGGCCGGTGCCTGACGAAGGCTGTCACGATGTCCTTCTGCGCCGACTCCACCGCCCTGTTCGCGGTGGCGAGATGGGCGCCGCCGTCGATGTTCGGATATTGCGTGGTGAGATAGTCGAGCAAGGCCACCCGGTAATATTGCCGCTCCGACGGACAGGCGCCGGCGACCGAGCGACCGAAATCCTGTTCCGACATGCCTTGATTGCTGTCGCGCGAATATTCCCGCGCCAGGCAATGCCAGTAATCGTCTCGGCCCTGCATGGCGAGCTTCTGCGCGCCCTTGTCATCGTCGTCATCGGCCATGACTGAAGACATCATGGCAGCAGATGTCATCATGACGAGCGCCGCTCCCACCATCAGCATCCGCATCTTGTTCTCCTTTTTTGCAGATCCCGCTGGCGAGCTTAGACGGGACGTCGCAACTGGCCAATCACAACTGGTTTGACTAGGATGGAGGCCCTCCCCTCCGTCGATGCGAGATCCTCCCGTGGCCAAAGCAAAAACCGCGTCAAAAAAATCCGGCAACATCTTCATCGGCATCGGCGGCTGGACCTTCGAGCCCTGGCGCGGCGTGTTCTATCCGGAAAAGCTGACGCAGGCCAAGGAGCTGTCCTATGCGGCCTCGAACCTGACCTCGATCGAGATCAACGGCACCTATTATGGCTCGCAGAAACCGGAGAGCTTTCGCAAATGGGCGAGCGAAGTGCCTGATGGATTCGTGTTCTCGGTGAAAGGGCCGCGCTTCGCCACCAATCGCCGCGTGCTCGCGGAGGCCGGCGATTCCATCAAGCGGTTCTATGATTCCGGCGTGCTGGAACTCGGCGATCATCTGGGACCGGTGCTGTGGCAGTTCGCGCCGACGAAAAAGTTCGACGGCGCCGATTTCGGCAAGTTCCTGGAGCTGTTGCCGCGCAAGCTCGAGGGGCGCGCACTGCGCCACGTCGTCGAGGTCCGCCACGACAGTTTTTGCACGCCGGACTTCGTCGCGCTGATCCGCAAGTTCGAGACGCCGGTGGTGTTCGCCGAGCACGGCAAATATCCGGCCATTGCCGACGTCGCCGGTGACTTCGTCTATGCCCGGCTGCAGAAGGGCAATGACGAGATCAAGACCTGCTATCCGCCAAAGCAGCTCGACGCCTGGGCTGAGCGCTTTCAGGCCTGGGCCGAGGGCGGTGAACCGGACGACCTGCCGAAGGTTGACAAGGCCAAGCCCGAGAAAGAGCCGCGCGACGTGTTCGCATACGTCATCCACGAGGGCAAGGTGCGCGCGCCTCACGGCGCCATGGAACTGATCGCGCGGGTGAGCTGAGGATGGTTCATGGCAAAGGCGAAAAAGCTCTTCACGATCGGCTATGAGCAGACGCCGCCCAAGGCGGTGCTCGACGAGCTGGAAGAAGCCGGCGTCAAGCTCGTGGTCGACGTGCGCGCGGTGACGTCGTCACGGCGCCCGGGCTTTTCCAAGAAGCAGCTTGCCGCGGGTCTCGACGAGCGCGGCATCGCCTATGTCCATCTCGCCGCGCTCGGCACGCCGAAGGAAGGCCGCCTCGCCGCGCGCAGCGGCCAGTACGATGTGCTGGAGAAGATCTACTCAAAGCACCTGAAGACGCCGCAGGCCAAAGAAGAGATGGACGAGCTCTCCGCGCTGGTGAAGAAGGCCGGCCCCGTCTGCCTGCTCTGCTACGAACGCGACCACACCCATTGCCACCGCCAGATGATCGCGGAGATCATCGAGGAGCGCGATGGCGTGGCGGTGAAGAATCTGGCTGGGCGGCAGGTCTGATCGGCCTCACCGTCATGCCCGGGCATGACGACGGGAAAAACTATCTCACCCCTCCCCCGCCAGCCTGAACATCCCCTCCATCATCTGCACGCAGCTGCCGCCGACATGGGCGGAGACGATCTTGCCGTCCTGCTTGCGCACACGCGTCAGCAACAGGCTCGGACGACCCATGTCAAAACCCTGGCCGACCGTCAGCTTCAACTCGCCATCGCGCGTGGGATCGAGATCGGCGAACAGCGCGGCGGCTGCGACCGTCGCGCTGCCGGTGGCGGGGTCCTCGGCGAGGCCGCCGGCGCCACGCATGAACATGCGCGCCTGGCGCTCGCTGGGCGCCTCCGAGGCGGGCACATCACGGGTATAGAACCAAACCGAGCGGGCGTCGTCGCGCGGCAATACTCTGCCGAACGCGGCCGCGTCGGGCCTCGCCCGCTTGAGAGCATCGCGCGAATGCACCTCCGCCACCAGGAACGGCGTTCCGACGCCGACGACTTGCGGCGCGTGGCGATCGATCCTGATATCATCGGCAGTCAACGAGATGCAGGCCGCGACGTCAGCGGCGGAAACTTCCGCCAATCGCGACAGCGGCTGCGGCGCGGTCAGCTCGGTGCTGATGACCCTTCCCTGCTCGCGAAAAATGTCGACCGGCACGAGACCCGCTCTCTCCTCGAACAGCAGGCGCGGCTTCGGCTCCTTCGCGAGGCTCGCCAGCACGAAGGCCGTGCCGACATTGGGATGGCCCGCAAAGGGCATTTCCCTGACCGGCGTGAAGATGCGTACCTCGGCATCATTGGCCTTGTCGCGCGGCGGCAGCACGAAGGTCGTCTCGGAATAGTTGAACTCGGTCGCGATCGCCTGCATCTGCTGTGTGGAGAGCCCAGCGGCGTCGAGCACCACGGCAAGCTGGTTGCCGCCGAAGGCGCGGTCGGTGAACACGTCGACGGTGATGTAGCGGCGCTGCATCGTCACTTCCCCATGCAAGTCGCGGCCGCGACCGGCCGCATCGCGCGGCAGTCTACAAGCCGGCGACATCGCTCGTCATGCCCCAAAATTCGGAGCAATCGGAGCAATCGCGGAAGAGATTTTAGAAGCGGAAAAGCTGATACGGCGACGCGAGCACTTGTGCACGCTCGCTCTCGTCGACGATCAGCGCGTCCAGAAACTGCCGGTTCTTGTCGTAAGCCTGCGTAGCCTCGAACCGCGTGTGCGGCCAGTCGCTGCCCCACAGCAGGCGATCAGGCCCGTAGGCCTTGCGCAGCAGCGGATAAGCCGCCTTCGCAAACTCCTCGCCCGCCGCGCCGTTGCGATACGGCGCCGAGATCTTGACCCAGACGTTTTTCGTCGCCCCCAACTTCAGCACCGACTGAAAGCCGGGATCGGCGACGCCGAGTTTCGGATCGGGCAGCGCATAGTGATCGAGCACGACGGTGACGCCGTGGTCAAGCAGCTGCGGCGCGAGCAGCGCGAGATCGGACGCGTTGCGCTGGACCTCGACCTGCCAGCCCACGGCTTTCACATGTCCGAGCAGCGCCTTCCATTCGCTCGCCGCGAGATCGGGCAAGGGCTGGCCGACGAGATTAAGACGGATGCCTGCAACGCCGGCGCGGTCGAGCGTACGCAGCTCGTCCGCAGGTACAGTGGGATCGACCACGGCGATGCCGCGCAGGCGGCCGTTCGCCGCCTTCAGGCTCTCGACCAGATAGGAATTGTCGGTGCCGAGAAAGCTCGGCTGCACCAGCACGCCATGGGTCATGCCGTTGCGGTCGAGCTGCTCCAGATAGAGCGCCAGTGGTGCGTCGTAGTCGGGCGCGTAGCGCCGGCCCGGCGCGAGCTTGAGGCCGCGGTGAAAGACATGGGCGTGGGTGTCGATCGTCGGCAAAGCCGTCTCACTCCTGGCTGTGGTCGCGCTCGCCATCACGAGCGAGGCGAGGCTCGCACCAAATTGGCGGCGCGTCAGGCCGCGCTGGACGAATGTCATGGCTCTTGCTCCCCATCCGGCGTCAGGCGCGCGTTGCCACGGCCTGTTCAAAAACCTTGCCGCGGGTTTCGGGCAGCATCAGAACCGCGATCAGCACCAGCGAATAGGCAAATGCCGCATCGATGCCGATCGCCGGTCCGAGCCCGATGTGATCGCTGAGAAAGCCAACCAGGAAGGGGAATGCGGCGGAGACGATACGGCCGAAATTGTAGCAGAAGCCGACGCCGGTGCCGCGCACGCCGGCGGGATAGAGTTCGCTGAACAGCGCCGCCATGCTGGCGGGAATGCCTGCCGAGAAGAAGCCGAGCGGGAAACCAAGCACCAGCATCTGCGCATTGGTCAGCGGCGCGAAGATATAGATCAGCACGGTGACGATACAGGCGCTGGCGAACAACGCCACGTTGGCTCTGCGGCCGATCCGGTCGCTCACGATGCCGCTGGTCAGGCAGCCGCAGAAGAAGGCGATGATGATGACGGCGAGATAGCCGCTGGAGCCCAGCACCGACAAATGCCGCACCTCACGCAAATAGGTCGGCAGGAAGGTGGTGAGCGCGGCATAGCCGCCATGGGCGCCGATGCCGAACAGGCCGCCGATCAAGGTCGAACGCAGCACGTCGCGGTGGAAGATGCCGGAGAGCGTGGCGAAGAACGGTGTCTTCTCAGCTGCCACGGCACGCGGCGGCTCCTTAAGGCCGCGGCGGATGAAGATGATGAGGAGCGCCGGCAACAGCCCCAGCGCAAACAGCAGCCGCCAGGCGATATCCGCCGGCGCATAGGTGAAGACCAGCGCCGAGAGCAGCACGGCGGCGCCCCACCCGACCGCCCAGGCGCTCTGCACCGAGCCGAGCGCCTTGCCGCGATGCTCGGCGCGGATGATCTCGGCCATCAGCACCGCGCCGCAGGCCCATTCGGCGCCGAAGCCGAGGCCCTGGATCGCCTTGAGGATCAGCAGTTGGGTGTAGGTCATCGCGAACGCGCAGGCGAAGGTCGCGAGCGCAAAGGTGGCAACGGTGATCTGGAGCGCCTTGACGCGGCCGAAGCGATCGCCGAGCGCGCCGCCGAGCCAGCCGCCGAACGCACCGAAGAACAGCGTGATCGAGCTGAGCAGGCCGGCATCGGCCTTGCTGATGCCGAACGCCGCGATCAGTGCGGGAATGGCAAGGCCGAACATCTGGACGTCGAGCGCGTCCAGCGCCCATCCGCCAAAGCTTGCCCAGAACGTGCGCCGCTCCAGCGGCGAGCTTTCACTGTACCAGTTCGACATGTTTCCTACCCCTGTACTCGTTTATTGATTGGTGTCGTTGAAAGCCGCTTCAGCGGATCTCGGCGTGATAGCGGAAGCGATCGGCCGGCCCGCGCGAGCGGCGCCATTCGATCGGCCACCGCTCGAGGTCCAGCGCGAGGCGCTCGATCACGATCAGCGGCGCATGAGGCGCGAGCCTGAGCAGGCGCGCCTGCATCTCGTTGGCGGTCTCGACGGTGAGGATTTCCTCGGCCGAGACCACCACCTCGCCGCAGCGCTCCTCGTAGAGCGGATACAGGAGGTCGCCGAACTCGGCGGTGTCGATCTGAAGGATCGGCGCGAAGCGCGACTGCTGGAGCCAGATTTCTTCGGCGAGCAGCGGCACGTCGTCGATCAGCCGCAGGCGCGACAGGCTGATCACCGGCTCGCCGACGGGAATGCGCAGCGCGGATGCGACCGCCGATGTCGCCGGCACGCTTTTGCGCCGAATGATGCGGCTTTGCGGCACGCGCCGCTCGCCGCTCTCGGACTGGAAGCGGAAGAAGCGGAACAGCGAGGAGTTGAAGCGCGCGCGCCGCACGAAGGTGCCGCGGCCCTGCTGCCGCTCCAGCACGGCATCGGCAACGAGCTGATCGATCGCCTTGCGAACGGTGCCGATGGCGACGCCGTAATGCGCAGCCAGTTCGGCCTCCGACGGGATCGGCTCGCCCGGCCGCCATTCATTGCGGTTGATCCGCGCGGCGAGGTCGTCGCGCAGGCGCTGGTAGCGTGGCAGGCGGTCGTCAAGCGGCGCTGAATTCATGTAGTCATATAGATGACTACATGAAATCCAAGTCAAGGACTACTCGGATACCTCGGGGACAGATCCTGCCGTCGCCGTCTACGACGCCGGGCTGGCTGATTTCACCAGCCCGGCGTTTGCCGAGATCGTTAGTACGAATACGGGTAGGAAGACGCCGTGTTCGGCAGGCACGGAGGCTGCTTGTAGGGTGCGGAGGCATACGCGCCCTCCGCCGGAGCCCTGACGCAGTAGTCGGCCGTCGCCTCGGTTGTGGCGCGCGGCGGGGCGACGTGGCGCGCGGATGCGGCCTGAGTCTGGGTGACGGCGGCAGCGATCAGGGCGGCCGCAACAAGGGTCAATCGGGTCATTGGCTTTCTCCGGGTGACAAGTGAAAACCGAGATGTTTCGGCTTCCACGGTGCAGGACCCGAAAGCTACCAGGGATAGTTCATCACGCGTCTTCAACGACCCGCGACTCGCTTCAACGAAACGCGATTCACATTTGAAAGCGCGCTACCCGAGTTGAAATACCGCGACCGGCTGCTCGTAGCCGCGCACCTCGACCTCGCCGAGCGCGACGGCATCGTCGCCGTCCTTACCGAGCGCTTCGCGCACGGACGCGGAGATCAGCAGCTGCGAGCCGAACTCCTTGTTCAGCGCCTCCAGCCGCGAGGCGAAGTTCACGGTGTCGCCGATGACAGTGTATTCCTTGCGCCGGGGCGAGCCGATATTGCCGGCGACCACCTCGCCGAAATGGATGCCGATGCCGATGCGCAGCGGCCAGCTGGTCTCTGCGTTGATGTGGTCCATCGCGGTCAGCATCTCGCGGCCGGCAGCAACCGCGCGATGCGCGGCGTCGGCGGCCTCCAGCGGCGCACCGAACAGCGCGAGAAAGCCGTCGCCGAGAAACTTGTTCACGATGCCGCCTTCGCGGTCGAGGATGTCGACCAGCACGGCAAAGGCGCCGTCGAGCCGGTCGACCACCTCCTGCGGGGTGCGCGTCTGCGCGCCGGCGGTGAAGCCGCGGAAATCGACGAACATCACGGCGACACGCCGGAGATCGCCGCCTGCGCTGGTTCCCGCCGTCATCAGCCGCTCCACCACCTGCGGGGAGACGTGCTGGCCGAACAGATTGGTCACCCGGTCGCGCGCGGTGGCGGCCGCGATGCTCGCGGCGAACTGCCGCCGCAATTGCGCCCCGACGGCGCCCGCCAGCACGCCGCAGATCAGGATGACGGTGCTGCGCACTGCGTGGAAGTAGATCAGGGGCTCGCCGGCGTCGCTCACCGAATTGAAATACAGCGCGACGGCCAGGAGTTCGGCCCCGGCCACGAATCCCGTGAAGGTGGACAGCCAGAAATCGAGCCGCAGGGTCGAAAGAATGACGAAGATGAAATAGACCAGTGGCAGCACGAAACCGAGCGCCTGGCTCGCGCCCATGCTGCGGATCTGCAGGATCAGGATGATCGTCGGCAGCGACGTTTCGATAAAGGCGCCGATATAGCGCCGGATCACCGGCAGGTCGCGATCGAGCTTGAGGTTTCGCCTGATCTGGCTGTGGACCCAGGCCTCGAAGAGGATGAAGCCCCCCACGAGGATGTATTCGCGGACGAGGCCCTCCGTCCCGTGCCAGACCCGGTTCACGAGAGCAGGGTCGATCAGGAAGGTCGAGGTGAGGAACAAGATCATGACGCAGCCCGTGACGATCAGTGTCCGCACCCGCAGCAGCTCGGTGCGCAGCACTTCGCGCGTGAGCTCGCGCTCGAACTCCTCAGACATCACGGCATGTTGCCGGGCCTTCCTGCTCGCAAACTTGGCCATTCCACCCCTCGATTCCGGGGCATTGTGCCTCAATCCAGCGTGCGGCGGAAGCGCGTCACGGCGATGGTCATGGCGAGCGCCATCAGGGCTGCCAGCGCCAGCGTATCGAAGCGCAAATTCTGCATGCTCGCGCCCTTCAGCATGATGGCGCGGACGATGCGCAGGTAATGCGTCAGCGGCAAGGCCTCACCGACATATTGCGCCCAGGCGGGCATGCCCGCGAACGGGAACATGAAGCCGGACAGCAGAATGCTCGGCAGGAAGAACATCATCGACATCTGCATGGCCTGGAGCTGATTCTGCACCAGTGTCGAGATGGTGTAGCCGATCGACAGGTTGGTGGTGATGAACAGCGTCGAGAGCAGCGCCAGCAGAAACAGATTGCCGAGCACGGGCACGCCGAACAGGCCGACGCCGATGCCGATGATGAGGAAGGCCTGGAGGAAGCCGACCAGCACGTAAGGGATGATCTTGCCGAACATCACCTCGACCGGCTTGATCGGCATCGACAGCAGGCTCTCCATGGTCCCGCGCTCGACCTCGCGCGTAACCGAAAGCGCCGTGAAGATCAGCATGGTCATGGTGAGGATGGTGCCGACGAGGCCCGGCACGATGTTGAGGCTGGAGGAGGCCGCCGGATTGTAGCGGGCATGCGCGCGGATCTCGAACGGCATCTCCGGGGGATCGCCGATGTAGAGATCATGCTTGAGCGCGGTCTGCACGACCATGCCGAGCGAACCGATCGCGGCGCTCGCCGCGACCGGATCGGTCGCATCGGCCGCGACCAGCAGCGCCGGCCTGTCGCCGCGCCGCACCGCGCGCTCGAAGCCGCGCGGGATCTCGACGCCGAACAGTACCTTGCCCGACTTCAGGAGATTGTCGAAATCCTCGACGTCATGCACCTCATAGAGGAAGCGGAAATAGGCGGTGTTCTCCAGCGCCTTCAGGATCGAGCGGGCGAGATCGGAATCCTCCTGGAGCAGCACCGCGCTCGGCAGATGGTGCGGCGTGGTGTTGATGGCGTAGCCGAACAGCAGCAGCTGCATCACCGGGAGCATCACGATCATCGCGAACGACACGCGGTCACGCCTGAGTTGGATGAACTCCTTGATCAGCATCGCGTAGGAGCGCCGCAGGAAGCCGAAGCGTTCCCGGATTTCGTGCGATGGCGCGGAACGATCGACGGTGCTCATTGGAAATTGTCCCTGGAGCGGCCCATCAGCTCGATGAACACGTCTTCGAGCGAGGGATGCGACTTCTGCCAGTGCAGGCCGCTTTGCTCGTGCCACGGCGCGATGCTGGCTTCGAGCGCGGCGACGTCGCGCCCCGAGACGTGCAGCGAGGTCCCGAACGGCGCCACCATGTCCACGCCGGGCTTGCCGGTGAGCGCGGCCGCGAGCTCGTTCAGGTCCTCGCCCGTGACGGTGTAGGTCGTCAGCGCGGATTTCGCGATCACCTCCTCCACCGTGCCATGCGCCAGCAGATGGCCGTAGGCGATGTAGGCGATCTCGTGGCAGCGCTCGGCCTCGTCCATGTAATGGGTCGAGACCAGCACGGTGAGGCCGTCCGCGGCGAGCGCGTGGATCTCGTTCCAGAAATCGCGCCGCGCCTTGGGATCGACGCCGGCGGTGGGCTCATCCAGCAGCAGCAGTTTCGGACTGGGCAGCGTGCAGGCACCTAGCGCCAGGCGCTGCTTCCAGCCGCCGGAGAGCTCGCCCGCAAGCTGCTCCTCCCGCCCGGAGAGTCCGAGCCGCTTGATCATGTCGCGCGCAGCCCCGCGCGCGTCAGCGAGGCCATAGAGCCGCGCGACGAATTCGAGATTCTCGCGCACCGACAGGTCCTGGTAGAGGCTGAAGCGCTGGGTCATGTAGCCGACCTGGCGCTTGATCTTTTCGGCATCGCGGCGGATGTCGTAGCCGAGGCAGGTGCCCTCGCCGCTGTCGGGCGTCAGCAGGCCGCAGAGGATACGGATGGTGGTGGTCTTGCCCGAGCCGTTGGGCCCGAGGAAGCCGTAGATCGAGCCGCGCTTCACCTGCATCGACAGATCGTGCACGACCTCGCGGCCGCCGAACGACTTGGTCAGGCCCTTGACGTCGATCGCGATGCCGTTGCCGCCGTTCATCGCTTGTCCGCCACCGGGGTCTTCGGATTGAGATAGACGTCGATCGGCTGCCCGACGCGCAAGGCATCGGGCCGCGAGGGCCGCGCCTGGATCAGATAGACCAGCTTGTTGCGCTCCTCGAGGCTGTAGATGACGGGCGGGGTGTATTCGGCCGACGTCGCTATGAAATAGATCTTGGCGGTAAGATCGGCGGCGCAATTGTCGCAGCCGATGCGCACCGTGTCGCCGATCGCAAGCTTCGGCAGCTCGGTCTCGGGCACGAAGAAGCGCAGCTTCATGTTGCCGGGCGGCATGATCGACAGCACGGGCCGCTGCGCCGCCACCATCTCGCCCTCGCGAAAATAGATCTGCTGGATGGTGCCGGCGACCGGGGCAAAGCCCTTGCGCCGCGCCATCCGCGTCTCCGACGTCACCACCCGCGCTTCCGCGACACGCAAGGACGACACGGCAGAGTCGAGATTGGCCTGCGTGCCGGAACCGGTCTTGTTCAGCGAGGCCGCGCGATCATAGGTCTGCTGCGCGTTCGCCAGCGTCGCCTTGTTCTGGTTGAGATCGGCGAGCTGGAGATCGTCGTCGACGGAATAGAGGGCATCGCCAACCTTGACTTCGTCGCCTTCGCGGACGTTGAGCTTCGTCACCCTGCCCGCTTCGTCCGGGCTGACGAAGATCATGTCGGCCTCGACCCAGCCCTGGAAGCCGGGATCGCGCTTCTCCTTGCAGCCGGCAAGTCCGGTTGCAAGCACGAGTGCCAATGCAAATGCAGAAAATACCCGCGACGACGTCATGTCGTCCTCCGTTCGCCAAAAATCAGATCGAGATGGACGCGCAGCATCTCCTGCGCATCGAGCGGCGCATGCCGCGCAAACAGGCTCTGCCAGATCACCGCGATCATCGCCGGCGCGACCAGGATCTGCGGAAAACGCGCGAGGTTCCTCTCGCGTATCTCGCCGCGGGCAATGCCGAGTTCGATCAGCGCGCGCATGCCCGCCATCCCGCGCGAGACCACCTCGCGGTAGTAGAAATCGGCCACGGCCGGAAAGCGCGGTCCTTCCGCCACGATCAGGCGCACGAGATCGCCGCGCCTGGTGCCGATGACCTCCCTCAGGAAGTTGCCGGCGAAGGCCTCGATGAGATCGCGCACCGATCCCGTCGGTGGCGGCAGCGCATTGAGCCGCGCCACGACGGGCACGATGACGATGCGCACCAGCTCCTCGAACATCGATTCCTTGTCCTTGAAGTGCAGGTAGATCGTGCCCTTGGCGACGCCGGCGCGCTTGGCGATGTCGTCGAGCCGTGTCGCGGCAAAGCCACGGGCGATGAATTCGTCCATCGCCGCTTCCACGATTGCCGCACGGCGCTCCGCCGCACGCGCCGCGCGGTTCGAGGCGGGCGCCTCTTCGCCGGCGTCGGGCGCACGGCCCTGCGCATTGGCGCGAGCGGCGGATGACGTTGCGGATTTGGTCGGCTTCCTCGTCATTCTCAATTTATGACTGACTAGTCAGTCATAGTCAAGACAGCCACGCGAACCCAATCGATCAACGAATTAGTATTGACTAATGCATTAGCCATCGCTAATTTAATTCCCATGATCGAAGCCTCCACCAACCCCGTCACGACCGTGATGCGTGCCCTCGCCGACCCGACGCGGCGCGCCGTGTTCGAGCGCGTCTTCGAGAGCAAGGAGATCAGCGTCGCCGATCTGACGCGCGGCAGTGGCGTCACCCAGGGTGCGATCTCGCAGCACCTGAAATCCCTGAAGCAGGCCGGCCTCGTCGCCGAACGCGCCGAGGGCCGCAATGTCTACTACCGCGCCGCGCCGCAAGGACTCGAGCCTCTGGTAACCTGGATGGATCATTACGGCGTGTTCTGGCGCGAGCGCTTCCAGAACCTGCGTGACCTCTTGAAGGAGATCGATCCGTGAGTGCAGCCGCGTTGAAAGCCGAGACGAAAGACATCGTGATCGATGAGGTCTTCCCTCACGCACCCGCGACGATCTGGAAGGCGCTGACCAGCGCCCAGCTGATCGCGCGCTGGCTGATGCAGCCGACCGGCTTCGAAGCCGTCGAAGGCAACAGCTTCACGTTCCAGACCACTCCGGGCGGCAATTGGGATGGGGTGATCCATTGCCGGGTTCTCGAGGTCGTGCCGAACCGCCGCCTCGTCTACGCCTGGAAGGGCGGCGACAAGCGCAACACCGGCTACGGCGCGCCGCTCGACACTTTCGTGACGTGGTCCCTCACCCCGGTCGAAGCCGGCACGCGGATCCGCCTGGTTCACGCAGGCTTCGTCCTGCCGAGGAACGAGTCCGCCTACACGGTCATGAGCGGCGGCTGGAAGAAAGTCGTCAAGCAGCTCGACGAAATCAGCGGCGAAGAGTGAGGAGTTATCGCGATGACCAACCCTTTTACCGGCGGCTGCGCCTGCGGCGCGATCCGTTATTCGATCACCGATGAGCCGCTGTTCAGCAATCACTGCCAATGCCGGGACTGCCAGCGGGAAAGCGGCGGCGGCCACGGCTCCTACATGACCTTTGCGCGCGCCGGTGTCACTGTGACAGGTGAAGCCAAACACTGGGACATGGTCGGCGACAGCGGCAATGTGAAGACGCGCGGCTTCTGCACCCAGTGCGGCGTGCCTGTCTACCTGACGTTCGCCGCAATGCCCGACATCTTCACCATCCGCGCGGCAAGCCTTGACGAGCCTGCCCGCTACAAGCCGCAAGTCGTCACCTACGCCGCACGCGGGCATGACTGGGATCGGCTCGATCCCGACCTGCCGAAGTTCGCAGGCATGCCGCCGGCGTGAGGCGCTAGCCAAACTCCAGCACCATGCGGCCGTCGATCTTGCCGGCCTTCATCCGGTCGAAGACGCCGTTGATCTCTGCAAGCGGCACCTTCGTCACCTCGGCCTTGACCTTGCCGTCGGCGGCGAATGCGATGGCCTCTTCGAGATCACGGCGGGTGCCGACGATGGAGCCGCGTACGGTGATGCGCTTGAGCACGACGTCGAAGATCGGCGTCGGGAATTCGCCCGGCGGCAGGCCGACGAGACTGACGGTGCCCTTGCGGCGCACCATCTTCAGCGCCTGGGCGAA
This sequence comes from Bradyrhizobium sp. 14AA, assembly GCF_054185205.1. Lineage (NCBI taxonomy): Bacteria > Pseudomonadati > Pseudomonadota > Alphaproteobacteria > Hyphomicrobiales > Nitrobacteraceae > Bradyrhizobium > Bradyrhizobium sp. 14AA. The sequence continues at coordinate 27,259 of NZ_JAVAYM010000020.1, forward strand.
CGCGGCGGTCGAGACTGCCGTCACCAGCACACCGTGGGCTCCGCCTCCGGTCGCGGCCAGCACCTTGTCCACGGCATCGGCCTCAAGCGCATTGACCGCGAGATCGGCGCTGGCCTCACGTGCAAGGGTGAGCTTGTCCTCGGCGATATCGACGGCGGCGACCTTGAGCCCCATCGCCCTCGCGTACTGGATCGCGACGTGGCCGAGCCCGCCGACGCCCGAGATGACCACCCACTCGCCGGGCTTTGCCTCGGTTTCCTTCAAGCCTTTGTAGGTGGTGACGCCAGCGCACAGGATTGGCGCGATGCCGGCAAAATCGATCGTCGCCGGCAGCTTTGCGGCGAACGCAGCCGAGGCAATGACATATTCGGCGAAACCGCCGTTCACGCTATAGCCGGTATTGTGCTGGTGCTCGCACAACGTCTCCCAGCCGGTCTCGCAATACTCGCACGACATGCAGGCATCGTGCAGCCAGGCGACACCGACGGCATCGCCGACTTTCAGGTTCTTCACGCCGGGCCCGAGCGTGGCGACGATGCCTGCGACCTCGTGGCCTGGGATGAACGGCGGGACCGGCTTCACCGGCCAGTCGCCCGAGGCGGCGTGCAGATCGGTGTGGCAGACGCCGCAGGCCTTCACCTTGACCAGGACCTCGCCGGGACCGGGCTGCGGAACCGGCACCTCCTCGATCACCAGCGGCTTGCCGAATTGTCGGACGATTGCGGCTTTCATGGTCGGCATGGATCTGCTCCTCTGCAAGATGCGAAGCAGAATAGCCAGGCCGCGCGCCGCTCCTTTGATGGGAGTCAAACAGCACAAAGTTTGCGCAGGCACTCGCGCCATCGTGACGCCGCGATGACAACGCGGCGCGAAGCGCGGGAGCCTTGTCAGCTATGGAACTTCAAGCCATCGACGATCTTGTCGATCACCTTGCGCTCGGCGCGCATCGCGATGCCGACGAGATTGAGATCGACCCGCGCCACCGCCCTCACCGCCTCGCGGTTGGCGGCATCGTGCGTCGTCGTGAACATGTCCTCGGTATAGACCGCCGGCTTGACGTTGCGCGCAAGCGCACGATCGAGCGCGCGTGACAGCGCAGGACCATCGGCACCGTAGATCAGGATCGGCTGGCCGATCAGCGAAAGATATTTCGTGCTTGAAGCGTCCTCATAGGACTCGCCGATGCATTCGGGAAACGCAGCCGCGATGCCACTGGTGAGAAAGGCCGCGACGTTGAGCTTCTGCCAGGCCTGGAGATCGGTCCGGATCACGACGGCGATCTTGGTGTCGAACTGCATGCAATTCCTCGTATGTCATTCCTGGGGCAATGCTACGCATCGCCCCGAAATGACGGCAAGAGGAATTAGCCCTTGGCGTCGCAGGCCCAGGCGCGGATCACGCATTCCTTGCCGCCGTATTTGTAGCATTCGCGCGTGGCGGCATTGAGCGAGGCGGAAATCTTCGGCTTCACGGCATAACCATAGGCGCCGCAAGGATTGGACAGATCGACCGACATCGCCGCGCAGGCGCGCTTCATCGTCACGGTCGTGCAATCGCCCTTGCACTGCTTCTGCGCCGCGGCGCGGGCTTCGTGCTCGGCGCCATAATCAAAGGCCTGGCCAAAGGTGCCGCACTTGCCGACCGCAAACGCACCGGCCGCATGCGCATCCGTGATATGACGAGCGCCCGCGACACACACCGACAGCGCAAAGAAAAACATCGCGCAACGGCGCGCGACGACGTTCGAAGTCATGGAAAAACCCCTCCCCCCAAGGCAGGTGGAGGCGACTGTAAGCGGCGGTCGTTTCCACTTGGTGAACGAGTGGTTGAAAAGCGATGCCGGAGTAGTGATGTCGAACCTACACTTTATAGTTGTATTTTCTGATCGTGATATTTAAGGTCGTCGAGCACCTAGCGGACAGCCGGAGGAGGCGACCATGCGTCCAATCAAAACAATGCTGTTGGGAATGATAGCGTCGGCCTGTCTGATCGGACTTCCACCCGCGCGTGCGCAGGCCGTGAACTGGACCTGGACCAACCAGTACGGCTCGACCCTGGCCATCACCGGCTTCGACCAGAACTCGGGCGCGATCACGGGGACCTACACCAACAACGCAACAAGCAGCTGCGATGAGGGCAAACCGCTGCCTGTGACGGGTTGGCTGGCCTATGGCAACACAGGCACTGCGATCAGCTTCTCGGTGAATTTCGTCGGCTGCGGTTCAACCACGGTCTGGACCGGACAGCTCAACGCCGCAACGGGTTTCCAGGGATTGTGGTATCTGTCCCTCGCCGAAGCCGCCGCCTGGAACGGCATCAGCGCAGGCGCCGACACATTCACGTTCAGCAGCGCAAACAAGGCTCAGCTCACGAAGAGCGGCGTCGAACTGAAAGCCGTCGGCGTCGAGAAGCTGTCGAATACCAAGCGGTAACCCGGACGCAACGACGATCGCCGCAGGGTGGCGAATGCGAAGCGCGCCCACCAATTGCAGCGTCGTAGGGTGGATTAGCGAAGCGTAATCCACCTCCTTTGTTTCCACCGATCCACAGTGGTGGATTACGCCTTCGGCTAATCCGCCCTACGGCACCTCTATTACGGCACCTTCATCCGCGCCTTGCCGCTTCCAGCGCCTGCGGCGTGTCGATGTCGAGGAAGGCGCTCTCGCCGTCGACGGGCACTTCGGCAACCGCCTCCGTGTGCTTGGCGATCAGGTGGCGGGCGCCGACATCGCCGTCGAGCGTCATCAATTCCCTGAAGAAGCGGCGCGACCACAGCACGGGGTTGCCGCGGCGGCCTTCGCTGACGGGCACGACGATCAGGTTGCCGCGGTCCGGCGCAAAACTGTCGATCAGGCGATCGATCAGACCGGCGTCGATCAGCGGCATGTCGCCGAGGCAAACCAAGGCGCCGTCGCAAGTCTCCGGCACGGCGGCGATGCCGGCCTTGACCGAGCTTGCGATGCCGCCCGCGAAATCCGGGTTCTTGACGAAGCGCACCTTCAGGCCCTGCAGCGCCTGCTCGACCAACTCGGTCTGATGGCCGGTGACGACAATCACTTCAGACGCCTTTGAAGCCAGCGCCTGCTCGGTCGCGATCCGCACCAGCTTCTTGCCGTCGAGCTCAGCCAGGAGCTTGTTCGGCCCGCCCATGCGGGTCGAGCGTCCCGCGGCGAGCACGATGGCGGCGACCTGGCTGTTGCCTTCGGTCTCGGGCTTGGCACGCGGCTGCGGCCGCGTCACGATCTCCATCAGCAGGCCGCCGACGCCCATGCCCATCAGTTCGGACCGCGTCACCTTGATGCCGGCGAGCAGCCGCATCAGCACCCAGTCGAACCCGTTCTCGACCGGCGAGCGCGCGCAGCCCGGCGCGCCCAGCACCGGCACGCCGCCGGCACGCGCGATCAGCAGGAGATTGCCGGGATCGACCGGCATGCCGAAATGCTCGATCTCGCCGCCGATCCCGGTGACGGCCGCAGGGATCACGTCGCGGCGGTCGGCGATCGCGGACGCGCCGAAGACGATGACGAACTCGGCCCCTAACCCAAGCAATTCCTTGATCGCGGCCGACAGTGCGCGTTCGTCGTGCTGCACGCGCCGCTCGGCGATGATGCTGGCACCGGCTGGCGCGAGCCGCTCGGCGGTGACGCGCAGGGTTTTGTCGATCACCTTGGAGGACAGGCCCGGCAGCAGCGTCGAGACCACGCCGACGCGCTGGATGACGTAGGGCGCAATCGTGAGGACATCCCTGCCCGCCGCCTGCACGGCGGCATCGCGCAAGGCGCCCTCGACGCCGAACGGGATGATCTTGACGGTGCCGACCATCTCGCCCTCGACCACCGGCTTGTAGGCGGAGAGCGTCGCAAAGGTGATGGCCTCGTCGATATTGTTGATGCGGTCGACCGCAGCGCGGTCGATCACCAGCACGCCCGGACGCGCTGCGAACAGATTGGCGCGGCCTGTGAAGGCGCGCTCGACATGGATACCCTCGCCGCCGATGGCAAGCGCAATGCTGGCCGCCGCGACGTCCTCGGAGACGTCACCCGCCTCCATGCGCACCACGACGACGTCTTTGATGCCGGCGCGCGTGAGCTGCTCGACCTCGGCAGGCCCGATGGTCGTGCCTTTCTTCAGCACCAGCGGACCCTGGCGCAGGGTGTGGACGGTCACCCCGCCGATCGCATCCTTGGGGCTCGCCGGACCGAACTTCATGCCGCTTCTTCTTTTTCTTTTGGTGGCAGCCGGAGCACCGCGGTGATCTCCGCCATGATCGACACCGCGATCTCGGACGGCGAGACCGCGCCGATCGCAAGGCCAATGGGCGCGTGAATGCGCGCGATGTCGCTTTCCTTGGCGCCCTGCGCCCGCAGCCGGTCGCCGCGCTTGGCGTGCGTCTTCCGCGAGCCGAGCGCACCGATATAGAAGCAGCCGCGTTCGAAGGCATGCAGCAGCGCGGGGTCGTCGATCTTCGGATCGTGCGTCACCGCGACGAAGGCCGTGTAGGCATCCACGTTGAGCGGCGGCAGCGCCGTGTCGGGCCATTCGGCCACCAGCGGAATGTCGGGGAAGCGCTCGGGGCTCGCAAACGCCGTGCGCGGATCGACCACGGTGACGTCGTAGCCGAGCGAGCGCGCAAGCGGCGCCAGCGCCTGGCTGATATGGACCGCGCCGATGATGACGAGCTTTGCGGTCGGCGCGTAGACGTTGAGGAACAGCTTCTTGCCACCGGCCTCGACATTGGCGCTCTTGCCCATGCGAAGCTGCTTGTCCAATTCGACGCGCAGCGGGTCCCTGGCGAAGTCCGCGGCCTTCACCAGGCGCTGCTCGCCGCTCTCGGTATCGGTCACCAGGATCACCGGCCGGCGCGCGGCGCGCTCGGCATTGAGTTCGTGCAGGATTGCGAGCTTCACGGCTAGCCGACCTTCTCGACGAAGACGCGGATGGTGCCGCCGCAGGACAGCCCGACATTCCAGGCAGTCTCGTCGGCAACGCCGAACTCCAGCATGCGCGGCTTGCCGCTCTCGATCACGTCCATGGCCTCGGTGACCACGGCGCCCTCGACACAGCCGCCGGAGACGGACCCTAAGAACGTCCCCTCGTCGTTGATGACGAGGCTCGAGCCTGCCGGGCGCGGCGCCGAGCCCCAGGTCTCCACCACGGTTGCCAGCGCGACGCCACGGCCGGCCTTCTGCCAGTCCTCCGCCGCCTTCAGAATATCCTCGTCGCGATCGAGCATGGTTGGCCTCTCAGGCTGCGGAGCGGATCAGGCTGCGGTGATGCGGCGGCAGCGGCCGGGAGAGCGTGGTGATCAGCTCCTGGATCGAACTCAAATTATGCACCGGCCGGAATTCGTCAACGTGCGGGAGCATCATTTTGATGCCCTGCGCCTTGGCCTCGAAGCCGCCGAACCGCAGCAGCGGGTTGAGCCAGATCAGCCGTCGGCAGGACCGGTGCAGCCGGTCCATCTCGAAGGCAAGCTTGGAATCGGCCTCCCGTTCCAGCCCGTCCGAGATCAGCAGCACGATGGCGCCCTGGCTGAGCACGCGCCGCGCCCACAATTTGTTGAAGTTGTGCAGCGAGGCCGAGATCCGCGTGCCGCCGGCCCAGTCCTCCACCGAGGCCGAGCAGCTCGCCAGCGCCTCGTCGGGATCGCGCTGGCGCAGCGCGCGGGTGACGTTGGTGAGCCGGGTGCCGAACAGGAACACCGAGACGCGCTTGCGCGCATCGCCGATGGCATGGAGGAAATGCAGAAACAGGCGGGTGTACTCGCTCATCGAGCCCGAGATGTCGAGCAGCGCCACGATCGGCGCCGGCTTCTCGATCCGGCCGAGGCGATGAAGGTCGACGATGTCGCCGCCGGTGCGCAACGATGCGCGCAGCGTGCGGCGCAAATCGAGACGAAGCCCGCGGGGATCGGGCCGGTGCCGGCGCGTCAGGAGCTCGGCCTGCGGCAGGTTCATCCGCTCGATCGCGCGGAGTGCCTCGCTGATCTCCGCCGCGCTCATCTGCGCGAAATCCTTCTTCTGAAGGATCTCCTTGTCGGAGACCGACAGGCGCAGATCCTGCTCCTGGTGCCGCGGGGTCTCCGTCATCCGCGGCTGCGACATCGCCTCCTGGACGCGGCGCGAGCCTGCCTGCGGCTTCTTCTTGGCCTGCTCCGGCAGCGGCACCGAATCCAGCATGTGCTTCCACTCTTCGGAAGGGCGGAAGAACAGGTTGAAAGCCTGCTTGAAGATCAGCGCATGCTCGTGGCGCTTGACGAAGATCGCCTCCAGCGTGGTGAAGACGTCGGCGCGGTTGCCGATATCGATCACCTGGAGCGCGCTCATGGCATCGATGACGGCGCCTGGGCCCACCGGCATGCCCGCCGACCGCAGCGCGCGGGCGAAGCCGACGATGTTGTCGGCGAACTGCTCGGTCTGCTCTGGGGCAAGGTGGTTGATGGCCATGGTCTAGCTATCCTCCCCGTCATTCCGGGGCGCGAGTAAAACGAGCGAACCCGGAATCTCGAGGTTCCGGGTTCGATGCTTCGCATCGCCCCGGAACGACGACGATCAATTCTCGCTCGTCGCTTCCTTCAGCACCTTCTGCAGGGTGTCGCCCTGCATCCGCGTGATGTCGTCCTGGTATTTGAGCAGCGCGCCCAGGGTGTCGCCGACCACTTGCGGGGTCAGCGAGCGGGCGTCGAGCTCGGACAGCGCGGTGGCCCAATCGATGGTCTCGGCGACGCCCGGCGACTTGTAGAAATCCTGGTTGCGCAGCGCCTGCACGAAGCGAACCACCTGCTGCGACAGCTTGGCGGAGATGCCGGGCACGCGCGTCTTGACGATCGCAAGCTCGCGCTCGGCGGCGGGATAATCGACCCAGTGATAGAGACAGCGCCGCTTCAGCGCGTCATGGATCTCGCGGGTGCGGTTGGAGGTGATGATCACGATCGGCGGGCTCGGCGCCTTCACGGTGCCGAACTCGGGAATGGTTACCTGGAAATCGCTGAGGATTTCGAGCAGGTAAGCCTCGAATGCCTCGTCGGCGCGGTCGAGCTCGTCGATCAGCAGCACCGGCGGACCGGCCACATCGGGCTGCAGCGCCTGGAGCAGCGGCCGCTTGATCATGTAGCGGTCGGCGAAGATGTCGCTGGAGAGCTGCTCGCGATCGGTGTCGCCGGCGGCTTCCGCCATCCGGATCGCGATCATCTGCGCGGCGCTGTTCCACTCGTAGACGGCGGAGGAGACGTCGAGGCCTTCGTAGCACTGCAGGCGGATCAGCTTGCGTCCGAGCGCCGCCGACAGCACTTTCGCGATCTCGGTCTTGCCGACGCCGGCCTCGCCTTCCAGGAACAGCGGCCGGCCCATGCGCAGCGACAGATAGGTCACCGTGGCCAGCGACCGCTCGGCGAGATAGCCGCGCGACGTCAGCAGTTCGAGCATCGCATCGACCGATGCCGGCAAAGCACCGGAAGTATTGGCCGCTGAAGTCATCAAATAGCCAGTCTCGCTGCGCCCTCACCGGGGGGCAAGTTTGGGCCAGGCCGTGAGGTCACCTCACGCCTTGGCGTTGGCGGCGTCGAGGGCGCGCCGCGTCAGCACGCCGATGAGATGCGCGCGGTATTCGGCGCTGCCGTGGATGTCGCTGTTGAGGCCTTCCGCCGGCACCTCGATGCCGTCGAGCGCCTTGGATGCGAAGCGTTTCTTCAGCGCTTCCTCGAAGGCGGTGACGCGGAACACGCCTTCGGAGCCGGCACCGGTGACGGCGACGCGCACGTCCGACGGACGCCGCGCCACGAACACGCCGACCAGCGCGTAGCGCGAGGCCTGGTTGCGAAACTTGATGTAAGCCGCCTTCTTCGGCAGCGGGAACATCACCTTGGTGATGATCTCGTCCGCTTCGAGCGCGGTCGTGAACAGACCCTGGAAATACTCTTCGGCCTTGAGGCGGCGCTTGTTGGTGACGATGGTCGCGCCGAGCGCAAGCACGGCGGCCGGATAATCCGCAGTCGGGTCGTTGTTGGCGAGCGAGCCGCCGATCGTGCCCTTGTGGCGCACGGCGGGATCGCCGATTCCGCCAGCAAGGCTCGCCAGCGCCGGGATCGCCTCACCGACGATCGCGGAGGTCGCGACCTCGGCGTGCTTGGCGGTGGCGCCGATCACGAGCGAACGGCCCTTCATCTCGATCGTGTTGAGCCCCTCGATATGGGAGAGGTCGACCAGATGCGGGGGACTCGCGAGGCGCTGCTTCATCACGGGAATCAGCGTGTGGCCGCCGGCGATCACCTTGGCGTCTTCGTTCTTCACCAGGAGGTTGGCGGCCTGCCGAACGGTCCCGGGGCGATGGTATTTGAATTCGTACATCTGAATGTCCTGGTCGCGGAATGCGCGCGCGGTTTAGGCGAGGTCGGATTTCGCCATCGCCTTGGCGCCGGCGGAGATCGAGGCGACGATGTTCTGGTAGCCGGTGCAGCGGCAGAGATTGCCTTCCAGCTCCTCGCGGATGATGTGGTCGTCGAGCTCGTTGCCCTTGCGGTGCACGATGTCGATCGCGGTCATGATCATGCCGGGCGTGCAGAAGCCGCACTGCAGGCCATGGTGCTCGCGGAAGGCCTCCTGCATCGGATGCAGCGGCGCGCCGTCGGCGGCCAGACCCTCGATCGTCTTGACCTCATGGCCGTCGGCCATCACCGCAAGCGTGGTGCACGACTTCACGGCCTTGCCGTCGAGATGCACGACGCAGGCACCGCACTGCGAGGTGTCGCAGCCGACATGGGTGCCGGTCAGGCGCAGATTCTCGCGCAGGAACTGCACCAGGAGCGTGCGGGGATCGACATTGGCCGTGACAGGATTGCCGTTCACGATGAGGGAGATTTTTGCCATAAGCACTCTCTATCAGCGCCCCGACGGGTCCCGTCGAAGCGGTTCTTATAATTATTCCAACCCATCATATGGGCCATTATCCCCGGGGGCAACATCGCCCGGGACGCAAGGCGCCATGCTGAAAGGCGATAGCCTTCAGCTCTGTACCGCCTTGGCGAAGTTCGCGAAAAACTCGTCGGCCAGTTTCTTGGCCGCGCCGTTGATCAGGCGCTGGCCGAGCTGCGCCAACTTGCCGCCGATCTGCGCCTCGACCTCGTAGGAGAGCAGCGTGCCGCCGTCCTTTTCCGCGAGCTTGACCACGGCGCCGCCCTTGGCGAAGCCCGCCACTCCGCCCTCGCCTTCACCGGAGATCTTGTAGCCGTTCGGCGGGTCGAGATCGCTCAGCGTCACCTTGCCCTTGAAGCGTGCCGACACCGGACCGACCTTCATTTTCGCGGTTGCGCGGAAGCCGCCGTCGTCGGTCTTTTCCAGCTCTTCGCAGCCGGGGATGCAGGCCTTCAGCACCTCGGGATCATTGAGCTTGGCCCACACGGCCTCGCGCGGCGCCGCAAGCTGAACCTCGCCGTTCATTGTCATGGCCATGGGGTGCCTCCCGGATCGCGTCACTATAATGCTGTTCAAGTAACGCAGGGGCGCCGCAAAGGAAAGGGCACCCCCCGATCAAGTGCAATGCATATTCGCAACTGCAAAAAGCTTGCGCTGACGGGTTTGGGATTGGCACAGGCGGGCCATGGTGGTTAGGTCCCGCACAATATGAGCACATCCCTCTCCCCCCTGCTTGCGCCGATGCTGTCGAGCGCGGCCATGCGCGCCGTCTGCGACGACCGCTCCACCCTCCAGAACATGCTCGATTTCGAGGCAGCCTTGGCCCGGGCCGAAGCTGCCACGGGCGTGATTCCCGCATCCGCGGTGGGCCCGATCGCGGCTGCGTGCAAGGCTGATACCTTCGACATGGCTGGGCTGGCCGTGGCCGCGACGCGATCGGGCAATCTCGCGATTCCCCTGGTCAAGACGCTGACCGCCAATGTCGGCAAGCTTGACGCGGAGGCCGCCCGCTACGTGCATTGGGGCGCCACCAGCCAGGACGTCATCGACAGCGCGACCATGCTGACCCTCCGCGCCGGCATCGATGCGCTGGACGCGGACCTCAGCCGTGCCATCAAGGGCTTTGCCGCGCTGGCGCGCAGCCACCGCAACACCGCGATGGTGGCGCGGACCTGGCTCCAGCATGCACTGCCAATGCCGTTCGGGCTGAAGGCCGCCGAGTATGCCGCAAGCCTCGCCCGCTCCCGCTGCCGCCTGCGGCGGCTTCGCCGCGAGGGGCTGGCGCTGCAATTCGGCGGCGCCGCCGGCACGCTCGCCGCCCTCGGCGACAAGGGGCTTGCGGTGGCCGAACGGCTGGCGCAGGAGTTGAACCTGCCGCTGCCGGAAGCTCCCTGGCACACCCATCGCGACCGCATCGCGGAGGCCGCCTCAAGCTTCGCGATCCTCGCCGGCAGCTGCGGCAAGATCGCGCGCGACGTCTCGCTGCTGATGCAGACCGACGTCGCCGAAGCGTTCGAGCCTGCCGGCGAAGGCCGCGGCGGCTCCTCGACCATGCCCCACAAGCGCAACCCGGTCGCCGCTGCAAGCGCGCTGGGCTGCGCGACCATGGCCCCGCAGCTCGCGGCCACGATTTTTGCCGCGCAGTTGCAGGATCATGAGCGCAGCGCGGGACCCTGGCACGCGGAATGGCCGACGCTGCCGCAATTGATGCTGGTCGCCTCGGGCGCGCTTGCCGCCATCGTCGACATCGCCGAGGGCCTCGACGTCGATGCCGCGCGCATGCGCAGCAATCTCGACGCGACGCATGGCCTGATCATGGCGGAAGCGGTCACCTTCGCGCTGGCTGACAAGATCGGCAAGAGCGACGCGCATCATCTCATCGAGGCCGCGAGCAAGCGCGCCGTCGCCGAGAAGAAACACCTGCGCGAGGTTCTCACTGCCGATTCGCTGGTTACCGCGCATCTGACGCCGGAAAAAATTACGGCATTGTTCGAGCCGATGGCCTATCAAGGGGCTTCCCAAGCCCTGATCGACCGCCTGCTCGACAGCCTCGAGCGCGAATAGAGCAGCCCGAGCGGAAATAGAACGGAGACGCCCGCATGCCCATGATCGATGCCGACGGTTGCCTGCTCAACGTCTCCGTCGAGGGCCGCGACGGCGGCCCGACCCTGATGCTCTCCAACTCGCTGGGCTGCACGCTGCAGATGTGGGAGCCGCAGATGAAGGCGCTGACGCAGGTGTTCCGCGTCATCCGCTACGACCGCCGCGGCCACGGCAAGTCGAACGTGCCGCCGGGCCCCTACACGATGGAACGCTTCGGCCGCGACGTGCTCGCGATCCTCGACGACCTCAACATCGAGAAGGTGCATTGGTGCGGCCTGTCGATGGGCGGCATGGTCGGACAATGGCTGGGCGCCAATGCGCCCGAAAGGTTCGGCAAGCTCATCCTCGCCAACACCTCCTGCTATTACGCCGAGCCGACCAAATGGCTGGAACGCATCGACGCGGTGAAGAAGGGCGGCATCGCGGCGGTCGCCGACGCCGTGATCGCGGGATGGCTGACGGCAGACTTCCGCGAGCGCGAGCCTGCGATCACCGCCAAGATGAAGTCGATGCTGCTGGCCTCGCCCGTGGAAGGCTACCTCGCCTGCTGCGAGGCGCTGTCGACCCTCGACCAGCGCGAGCTGCTCCCCAAAATCAAGAGCCCGACGCTGGTGATCGCCGGCCGGCAGGACATGGCGACGCCGATCTCGGCGGGTGAATTGATCCGCTCGAAGATCCCCGGCGCCAGCATGACCATCATCGACGCCGCGCATATTTCCAATGTCGAGCAGCCGCACGCCTTCACCGACGCGGTGGTCGGGTTCTTGACGCAGCGCTGATCTCTATCACCGTCATTCCGGGACGCCTCGAAGGAGGCGAACCCGGAATCTCGAGATTCCGGGTTCGATGCTTCGCATCGCCCCGGAATGACTTGCCCCGGAGGAAACACCATGGACGACCAGAAGCGCCGCGATGCCGGCATGAACGTGCGCCGAAAGGTTCTGGGCAATGCCTGGGTCGACAAGTCGATCGCGGGTCGCAATGCCTTCAACACCGATTTCCAGGACCTGATCACGCGCTATGCCTGGGGCGAGATCTGGACACGACCGCATTTCGACGAGCGCACGCGGCGGGTGCTGGTGATCGGCACCATGGTCGCGCTCGGGCAATGGGACGAATTCCGCCTGCATGTGCGCGCGGCGCTCGCCGAGGGGGGCTTTACCCCCGACGACATCAAGGAAATTTTGCTGCAGCAGGCGATCTATTGCGGCGTGCCGGCGGCGAACCACGCCGTCAAGGAAGCCTCAGCGATTGTGCAGGAGCTCGGCCTGCTCAAGACCTAGCGGCGCGGTGGTCTCGACGGTCTTCGGCGCCGTCTCGGGCCGCTCGATCACGATCACGATGGCAGCACCGAGCAAAAGCAGGAGCTCGGTGGCATGCAGCCGCAGCGCGGACATCTCGCCGACCTTCGAGGCCATGATCATGCTCGCAAACGAGATCACGCTGCCGATCGCCAGCGCGATGCCGAGCGCCTCGTCGCTGCCGCCATTGTTGCGGGTTCGGGGAATGCACAGGAGCGCGAGGTAGATCGCGAAGAACGCCACGACCGTCAACCGTCCCAGCGCCAGCAGCCACGCGGCGCGCACCGTATCCATCCCCGCCATATTGAGATGGTCGCTGAGGAACAGCGCCACCGCAACGCTCGGCCGCTCGTAGAGGCCGTGCACGGGCGCCACCATGATGTTGAAGGCAACAAGGGTCCAGGCCGGGATGAAATAGGCCGCCAGCAGTACACCGTTGACCGAGCCGATCCGCCAATTTCCGAACATGCCGCTTCCCGCTTCGCCCGCAATGCGCCTTCGATCGGAAGGCTTTGCCGGAGCTAACTCGCATCAGACTGTGGCGGCAATTTAAACCCTTTGTTTACCTTAACTGCCCCGGCGGTCATTCCGGGATGGTCCGAAGGACCAGACCCGGAATCTCGAGCCGGCTTCGATGCTTCGCCACGCCCGGAACGACTCCCCAACAGGAAAAAAGACCCCGCCTTTCGGCGGGGCCCTCCTCACTACTCTTGGTCAGTGCCCTTGGTTCCTGGGTCACAAGCTACTTGTCCTGGCCGTGCTGGCCACCCTGCTGCTGGCCGGGACGATCGCCCTGGCGCATCGGGTCGTTCTGCTGCTGCTGTCCGGGTTTCTGACCGCCGCCCTGCTGCTGCCCTGGTTGTTGACCTGGGCGCTGCTGACCGGGGTTCTGACTCTGCTGACCCGGATTCTGGTTCTGCTGCTTCGTCATTCGGGGAAACTCCCTTGTTGGACGTCAGAGAAAGGTAATAACGGCCAACATCCGCTTTGGTTGCCTTGCGGAACCCGGTTCCTCGCACGTGCGGGAACCGGGTCCAAATGATCTCTGTACAAGCCTTTATGCGGAGGCCGACCCAGTTGCAGCCGCCAGTTCCCTGCTGTTACAAAACGGGAAGAATGCTTAGGGGCTGCCGGGGCCCAAGAAACTCACTCTCCTAAGAGCTCCCTTTGAGCCCGCGTCAGGTTTGGTACGGCAGCCCATGGATTATTTCGCCCAGCAGCTCATCAACGGTCTCGTGCTCGGCTCGATCTACGGCCTGATCGCGATCGGCTACACGATGGTCTACGGCATCGTCGGCATGATCAACTTCGCCCATGGCGATGTCTTCATGATCGGCGGCTTCATCGCCCTCATCACCTTCCTGATCCTGGTCTCGTTCGGCCTGACCGCGATCCCGATCATCCTGCTCGTGGTGCTCTTGGTTTCCATGGCGATCACCGCGCTCTATGGCTGGACGATCGAGCGCATCGCCTACCGGCCGCTGCGCCACTCCTTCCGCCTCGCCCCGATGCTGTCGGCGATCGGCATGTCCTTCGTGCTGACCAACTACTCGCAAGTGGCGCAAGGCGCCCGCGTCAAGCCGATCCCGCCCTTCATCACCGGCGGCTACACGCTGCATGAGAGCACGGACGGTTTCGTGATCCAGCTCTCCAACATCCAGATCATGGTGGTCGTCACCACCGTCGTGCTGCTGGCGCTCTTCACCTGGCTGGTGTCGAGCACAAGGCTCGGGCGCGACATGCGCGCCTGCGAGCAGGACCAGACCATGGCGTCGCTGCTCGGCGTCGATGTCGACCGTACCATCTCCATGACCTTCGTGATCGGCGCAGCGCTCGCCGCGGTCGCCGGCCTGATGTACCTGCTCTATTACGGGACGGTCGATTTCTTCATGGGCTTCGTTGCCGGCATCAAGGCGTTCACGGCCGCAGTGCTCGGCGGCATCGGCTCGCTGCCCGGCGCCATGCTCGGCGGCCTCGCGATCGGCCTGATCGAGACGTTCTGGTCGGCCTATTTCTCGGTCGGGTACAAGGACGTCGCTGCGTTCTCGATCCTGATCGTCGTGCTGATCTTCATGCCGACCGGCCTGCTCGGTCGCCCCGAAGTCGAAAAAGTCTGACGGTTTCGCGCGTGACACCCATCCCGCACAAGGCCACCCACGCAAGTCGCACCGCCGGCATTCCCTCCCTCCTGAAGACGGCCCTCATCAACGCCCTGATCGCGCTGGTGCTGTTTTCGCTGATGGTCGGTATCCGCACCGAAGCGGGCTCCGACGGCCAGCTCACCTATTGGACGCGCTTCGGCGAACTCGCATCCCTCGTCGCGGCGGTATTCGGCGGCTCGATCGTAATTGATCTGCTCCGGCAATGGATCGGTCCGACCGGCGCCGAGAAGCTGGTGCCGCCGGCAGTACAAAGCGGACTATCGTTCGTCGGCCGCTACCTCGCGCCGGCGCTCCTGATCTTCACGCTGCTCGTGCCCGTGATCTTCTATGACCAGCGGTACATCCTCGACCTCGCGATCCTCGTGCTCACCTATGTCATGCTGGGCTGGGGCCTCAACGTCGTGGTCGGCCTCGCGGGACTGCTCGATCTCGGCTACGTCGCCTTCTATGCGGTCGGCGCCTATTCCTACGGACTTCTCGCCACCAATTTCGGCTGGTCGTTCTGGATCTGCCTGCCGCTGGCCGGCATCCTGGCGGCGTTCTGGGGCGTGCTGCTCGGCTTCCCCGTGCTGCGCCTGCGCGGCGACTATCTCGCCATCGTGACGCTCGCCTTCGGCGAGATCATCCGCCTCGTCATCATCAACTGGCAGGAACTCACCGGCGGCCCCAACGGCGTCTCCGGCATTCCACGCCCCACCTTCTTCGGCATCCCGCTCGACAACAGCGACGACGGGTTAGCCGCCAAGCTCGGTATCGAGTACTCGCCGACGCACCGCATCATCTTCCTGTTCTATCTGATCCTGGCGCTTGCCCTGCTCACCAACTGGGTGACGATCCGGCTGCGCCGCCTGCCGATCGGGCGGGCCTGGGAGGCGCTGCGCGAGGACGAGGTCGCCTGCCGCGCGCTCGGCATCAACACCACCACCACCAAGCTCACGGCATTCGCGACCGGCGCCATGTTCGGCGGCTTTGCCGGCGCGTTCTTCGCCACCCGCCAGGGCTTCATCAGCCCGGAATCCTTCACCTTCCAGGAATCGGCGCTGGTGCTCGCCATCGTCGTGCTCGGCGGCATGGGCTCGCAGCTCGGTGTCGCGCTTGCCGCACTCGCCATGATCGGCGGCTTCGAGCTGTTCCGCGGCCTCGAGACCTACCGCATGCTGGTGTTCGGCATGGCCATGGTGCTGATCATGATCTGGCGGCCGCGCGGCCTGATCGGCCATCGCGCGCCGACCGTGTATCTGACCAAGGCGAAGGCGATCTCGTCCGATCTCGTCAAGGAAGGGCACGGATGAGCGGCGACAAGATTCTCAGCGTCGACCGGCTCGCCATGCGCTTCGGCGGCATCGTTGCCGTGCAGGACCTCTCCTTCGCCGCCGAGCGGAAGAAGATCACCGCGCTGATCGGGCCGAACGGCGCCGGCAAGACCACCGTCTTCAACTGCATCACCGGCTTTTACAAGCCGAGCGGCGGCACCATTCGCCTCGCCCACGATGATGGCAAGGTGATCGCGCTGGAACGGCTGAACGATTTCCGCATCGCCAAGCAGGCCAAGGTGGCGCGCACCTTCCAGAACATCCGGCTGTTTCCCGGCATGACCGCGCTGGAAAACCTGATGGTGGCGCAGCACAACGCGCTGATGCGCGCCTCCGGCTTCACCTTCCTCGGCCTCGTCGGCGCCCCCGGCTACCGCGACGCCGAAAAGCACGCGATTGATCTCGCGACCGACTGGCTCAAGCGGATCAATTTGCTCGACCGTGCCGACGACGCGGCCGGCAATCTCGCCTATGGCGACCAGCGCCGGCTCGAGATCGCGCGCGCGATGTGCACCGAGCCCGCGCTTCTGTGCCTGGACGAACCCGCCGCCGGCCTCAACGCACGCGAGAGCGCAGCCTTGAGCGAACTCCTGCTCTCGATCCGCAACGAGCTCGGCACCTCGATCCTGCTGATCGAGCACGACATGTCGGTGGTGATGGAAATCTCCGACCACATCGTGGTGATGGACCACGGGGTGAAGATCGCGGAAGGCTCCCCGCGCGAGGTCCGCGACGATCCCAAGGTGATCGCCGCCTATCTCGGCGCCGACGAGGAAGAGGCCGTGGCCGTGATGGAGAGCGGGTCGTGACTGCGGCGCCCACGCCCCTGCTCGCGATCCGCAGCCTTCGCGCCGCCTACGGCAAGATCGAGGCGCTGAAGGGCGTCGACGTCGAGATCAATGCCGGCGAGATCGTCGCGTTGATCGGTGCCAACGGTGCCGGCAAGTCGACGCTGATGATGACGATCTTCGGCAAGCCGCGCGCCCGCGCCGGCCAGATCCTGTACGAAGGCCGCGACATCACCGATGTTCCCACCCACGAGATCGCGCAATTGCGCATCGCGCAATCGCCGGAAGGCCGCCGTATCTTCCCGCGCATGACCGTGGCGGAAAACCTCCAGATGGGGGCGGACGCCACCGGCTGCACCGATGCGGAGCGCAACGCGACACTGGAGCGCGTCTTCGCGCTGTTTCCGCGGCTGAAGGAACGCTACGGCCAGCGCGGCGGAACCCTGTCCGGCGGCGAGCAGCAGATGCTGGCGATCGGCCGTGCCTTGATGAGCCGCCCCCGCCTGCTGCTGCTCGACGAGCCCTCGCTCGGCCTCGCCCCGCTGATCGCGCGCCAGATTTTCGATGCGATCCGCACCCTGAACCGGCAGGACGGCCTGACCGTCCTGATCGTCGAGCAGAACGCCAACCATGCGCTCAAGCTCGCCCATCGCGGCTATGTCATGGTCAATGGCCTGATCACGCTGGCCGGGACTGGCGCCGAGTTGTTGCAGCGCCCCGAGATTCGCGCCGCCTACCTGGAAGGCGGCCGGCACGGCTGAGCGGAGCCGGATGCGGCGGAATGTGGCGAGATATCTCCGCCAATGCCCGTATTTTGCCGGTGACTTCTCCTCGAAATCATTCAAGAATGGCGCCGGTTTGAACCGGGCATGCCCGGCAACGTCCACAGGCGACCACCCGCGAGGTATCTCATGAAATCACTGAAGCTCATCGGTCTGGCATTCGGCGCGTCGCTCGCGCTGTCGAGCGCGGCATTCGCGCAGGATGTCACGATCGCAGTCGCAGGTCCGATGACCGGCGGCGAGTCCGCCTTCGGCCGCCAGATGAAGAACGGCGCCGAAATGGCCGTGGCTGACATCAACGCCGCCGGCGGCGTCAACGGCAAGAAGCTCGCGCTCTCCGTCGAGGACGATGCCTGCGATCCCAAGCAGGCGCGCTCAATCGCCGAGAAGATCGCCGGCGCGAAAATGCCCTTCGTCGCCGGGCACTATTGCTCGTCGTCGTCGATCCCCGCCTCCGAGGCCTATGCGGATGGCAACGTTCTTCAGATCACCCCGGCCTCGACCAACCCGCTCTTCACCGAGCGCAAGCTCTGGAACGTGGCGCGCGTCTGCGGCCGTGACGATCAGCAGGGCTTGATCGCGGCGCAGTACATCGCCAAGAACTTCAAGGGCAAGAACATCGCGATCCTCAACGACAAGACCACCTACGGCAAGGGTCTCGCCGATGAAACCAAGAAGGCGCTGAACAAGGCCGGCATCACCGAGAAGATGTACGAGTCCTACAACAAGGGCGACAAGGACTTCAACGCGATCGTCTCGCGCCTGAAGCGCGACAATATCGACCTCGTCTATGTCGGTGGCTACCATCAGGAGAGCGGCCTGATCCTGCGTCAGATGCGCGACCAGGGCCTCAAGACCGTGCTGATGGCCGGCGATGCGCTCGCCGACAAGGAGTACGCCTCCATCACCGGCCCCGCCGGCGAAGGCACGCTGTTCACCTTCGGTCCCGATCCGCGCAACAAGCCGACCGCGAAGAAGATCGTCGATGCCTTCAAGGCCAAGAACATCGACCCCGAGGGCTACACCCTCTACACCTACGCGGCGATGCAGGTCTGGTCACAGGCCGCCAAGAAGGCCGGCACCACCGACGCCAAGAAGGTCATGGAAGCCATGAAGGCCGGCAAGTGGGACACCGTGATCGGCCCGATCGAGTATGACGCCAAGGGCGACATCAAGCAGATCGACTACGTTGTCTACAAATGGGACGCCAAGGGCGGCTACGCCGAGATCAAGGGCAACGGCACCTGAGCGCGCTTGACCGGCCTCAAGCCACGATTCGAACATCACCACGCCCCGGCTTCCCCCGGGGCGTTTCTTCTTGCGACGAGCTCAGACGGCGGCGGGCAGTTCGCCGCCCGCTGCGGCCTGGGCCTTGCGCAGGGCTTGCAGGAGATCGTTCGGTCGAAACGGCTTTTGCAGGCAGACCACGTTGGCGAGGTGGGGCGATTGATCCATGAAATCCAGCGCTGTCATCCCGGACACCGCAATGACCGGGAGCCCCGGCGCCCGTTCGCGCAGGATCGCGATGACGTCGACGCCATTGGTGTCGCCAAGGAAAATATCGACGATCGCCGCGTCAAAGGGGCTTTCCTCGAAAGCTTTCAGCCCGGCCGCACCGCTCTCCGCCTCGACGACCTCGAAACGATTGACCCGAAGCACAATCGCGACCATCGCGCGGACGTCCTTCTGGTCGTCGATAACGAGAACGCGGGGCATGGGGAATAACTCCCGATGTTAGATCAAATCGACTGATTCAAACCCTGGAACCCGCCGCAGCCGAGGGCATTATGACACCGTCCAGTAAAGCGCATCTTACCCGATCCCTACTCCGCGTTCTCACCAAAATTAAGTAAGCTGTAACCTTCAGTTGAGTCGCGGTCGCATCTTGCAGAATGCGAGCCCAGAACCCGTTACCATGGAGCGAGGCTGCGGGAACCCGGATGACATCGGCAAAGATGGCCAAGGCAATGGTCAAGACCGGTCTGCGAGAGGTGGACGTGCCCGCGACGATTGACCGAGGCACATTCCTTTCGACCCTGCCGGCCACCTCGACCGACCGCACCGCGGCATTGGCGATCGTCGCCGTTTCCTCGATCCTGTTCGCCCTCACTGTGCCCTTCGCAGGTACCCCGCTCTTGCCGGTTCCGGCCTTCGTGGCCGCCTATCAATCGGCCCTCGCCGTGAGCGACATCATCACGGCAGTACTGCTGCTGTCGCAGTTCGTCGTCTTGCGAACCCGCGCGCTGCAGTGGCTTTCGACCGGCTACCTGTTCACCGCCGCGGCGGCGCTGGTCCATGCCCTCACCTTCCCCGGCCTCTTCGCGCCGACCGGACTGTTCGGCGCGGGCCGGCAAACCACCGTCTGGCTCTACATGATTTGGCACGCCGGCTTCCCGCTGTTCGTGCTCGGCTATGCCTGGCTGAAGGAAAAGGACGGCGGCCCCAGGATCCGGACCGCGACAAGCAACGCGATCTACGCCAGCGTGCTCGGCGTCGTCGTCGCCATGGCCGTTTTCACCTGGATCGTCACCGCCCAGCACGATCTGTTGCCGGTGCTGCTGCGCGACGGCCGCTACACGCCGACCATGATCGGCGTCGTGTCCTTCGTGTGGTCGCTGAGCTTCGCCGCACTCGTCTCGCTCTGGTTCCGCAGGCCGCATTCGGTGATCGACGTCTGGCTCATGGTGGTCATGTGCGCCTGGCTGTTCGACATCGCGCTGTCGGCGATCGTCAACGTCGCGCGCTTCGATCTCGGCTTCTATGCCGGCCGGCTCTACGGCCTGTGCGCGGCGAGCTTCGTGCTCGCCGTATTGCTGGTGGAGAATGTCCGCCTCCAGGCGAACACGGTGGGCCTCGTCGGCCGGCTGCGCGAGCAGTCCGCCACGGAGCGCGACTTCTACGCCAAGCGTCTGGCGCTCTACGGCGCCGTCGTGGAATCCTCCAACGACGCCATCATCACCCAGTCGCTCAACGGCATCGTGACCGGCTGGAACCGCGCCGCCGAGCACCTGTTCGGCTATTCCGCCGCGGAGGCCATCGGCAAGCCGATCGACCTCATCGTACCGAACGATCGCAAGCCCGAGGTCAGGAGCATTCTCAACCGCATCAGCAGCAACGAGTCGATCGCCCAGCACGAGACGGTCCGTGTCAGAAAGGATGGCCGCGAGATCGACGTTGTCCTCAATGTCTCGCCACTGCGGGCGGAGAGCGGACAAATCATCGGCGCCTCCAAGATTGCCCACGACATCACCGAGGAGAAGCAATCCCGGGAAAAGCTGCGCCAGGAGATCGAGGAGCGCCAGCGCATCTTCGAGACCTCGCAGGACCTGATCCTGGTCACCGACGGCTTTGGCAATTTCATCCAGGTCAGCCCGAGCGTGAAGGATATTCTCGGCTTCAGCCCGGAAGACCTGATCGGGCACAGCGCGACCGAGTTCATCCACCCTGACGACCTCGATAGAACGCGGGACGAGATGCGCGCGGCGCGGCGTGGCGCGGTCAAGCGCAGCTTCGAGGCGCGCTATTATCACTACGACGGCCACGAGGTCACGCTGAACTGGATGGGCACCTGGTCGGAGCCCGTGAGGCGCCATTTCTTCATCGGCCGCGACCTCACCGAAAAGCAGGCCGCCGAGGCCCAGTTCAGGCAGGTCCAGAAGATGGATTCCATCGGCCAACTGACCGGTGGAGTCGCCCACGACTTCAACAACGTGCTGACCGTCATCACCGGCACGATCGGCATCCTGGCGGACGCGGTGGCCGACCGCCCCGAACTCGCCGCCATCACCAAGCTGATCGACGACGCCGCGGAGCGCGGCGCGCAACTGACGAAGCATCTGCTCGCCTTCGCCCGCAAGCAGCCGCTCCAGCCGCGCGAAATCGACGTCAACGCATTGACGCTCGAGGCCGCAAAGCTCCTTCATCCCACCCTCGGCGAGCAGATCACCATCATGCCGCAGCTCACCGACGATGCGTGGCCGGCACTGGTCGATCCGGGTCAGCTCTCCACCGCGATCCTCAATCTCGCGCTGAACGCGCGCGATGCCATGCCCGACGGCGGCACGCTTGTGCTCGAGACCCGCAACATCTTCCTCGACGACGGCTATGCCAGCATGAATCCCGACGTCGTTGCCGGCAATTACGTGATGATCGCGGTCAGCGATACCGGCAGCGGAATTCCAGCCGACCTGATCGAGCGGGTGTTCGATCCGTTCTTCACCACCAAGGAGGTCGGCAAGGGCACCGGCCTCGGCCTCAGCATGGTGTTCGGCTTCGTCAAGCAGTCCGGCGGCCACATCAAGATCTACAGCGAGGAAGGCCACGGCACGAGCGTTAAGATCTACCTGCCGCGCTCCAGCGGCGTGCAGGAGACCGAGTTCGAGGTGCTCCAGAACGTGCCCGTCACCGGCGGCAACGAGAAGATCCTGATCGTCGAGGACGACGCATTGGTGCGGCAATATGTCGTGACCCAGATCAAGAGCCTCGGCTATGCCGCGCTCGAGGCCGCCAACGCCGCCGAAGCCCTCGTCATCATCGACGCCGACAGGGACATCGACCTGCTCTTCACCGATGTCATCATGCCGGGCGCGATGAACGGCCGCCAACTCGCCGATGAGGCGGCCCGCCGCCGACCCGACCTGAAGACGCTGTTCACCTCGGGCTACACCGAGAACGCCATCGTCCATCACGGCCGGCTCGACTCCGGCGTGCTGCTGCTGGCAAAGCCCTATCGCAAGTCCGAGCTCGCCAAGATGCTCCGGACCGCGCTCGCCAGTTGAGCCTGCGACGTCCCTGCGCTATCGCAGAGGCGAAATCCTTTCAGCGCGCGAGGCCACATTGAAAAATCTGCTCACCGACATCGCCGGCATCCGCGTCGGCCATGCCGAGGATGCGAAGGTCGCCTCCGGCACGACCGCGATCATTTTCGACCAGCCGGCGGTCGCGGCGATCGACGTCCGCGGCGGCGGCCCCGGCACGCGCGAAGACGCACTGCTCGATCTTGCCAACACCGTCGAGCGCGTCGACGCGATCGCGCTATCGGGCGGCTCCGCCTTCGGCCTCGATACCGGCGGCGGCGTGCAGGCCTGGCTCGCCGAGCAGGGGCGCGGCCACCGGGTTCGCGAAGCGCTGATCCCGATTGTGCCGGGTGCGATCCTGTTCGACCTTCTCAACGGCGGCGACAAGGCCTGGGGACGCTTCTCGCCCTATCGCGACCTCGGCTACGCCGCGGCGGTCGCCGCCGGCACCGACTTCGCGATCGGCAGCGTCGGCGCAGGCCTCGGCGCCACCACCGCGACGTTCAAGGGCGGGCTCGGCTCGGCCTCGGCGGTGACGCCCGATGGCGTGAAGGTCGCGGCGATCGTCGCCGTCAACGCGGTGGGTAGTGTCACCGTCGGCACCGGGCCCTGGTTCTGGGCGGCGCCGTTCGAGGTGGACGGCGAATTCGGAGGACGCGGCCTGCCCGACAAGTTCACCGACGACATGCTCCGCATGCGCATCAAGGGCGGTCCCGCGGCGACCGCGCGCGAAAATACCACCATCGGCGCTGTCGTCACCGACGCGGTGCTGACCAAACCCCAGGCCAAGCGGCTGGCGATGATCGCGCACACCGGCTTCGCCCGCGCGATCTATCCGGTGCATGCACCGACCGACGGCGACGTGCTGTTTGCGGCTGCGACCTGCGAGAAGCCAATCGAGCCACTGGTCGGCCTCACCGAGCTCGGCACGGTCGCCGCCAACGTGGTCGCACGCGCGATCGCACGCGGCGTCTACAGCGCGACGGCGCTGCCATTCCCTGGCGCGCTGCCGGCGTGGAAGGACCGGTTCGGCGGATAAGGAGCACGCCCTTCTCGCCACGAATCGCACGTCATCGCCCGGCGTAGACCGGGCGATCCAGCATTCCAAAGACAGAAGTGATTGGATCGAGAGGCCGCGGCGTACTGGAAGTCCCGCCGGAGCCTGCCATCGGGCTCGCCGAAGGCGAGGCCCGGTGGCGGGGCATGACAGCGTGCGGGCGTCACACGCTCATCGACATGGACGAGCCGGCAGTCGACGAGGCGCCCTGACCCTGCCCGCCTTGCCGCTGCATCAGCTGCGCAAACAGATCATAGGCCGAATTGCGGGAGGCGCTGGAGGCGCCGGGAACCGTGGTCGACATCGTGAAGCCGTCGGCATAGGTGACGGTGGTGGTGGTCGAGCCGTCGGCAGCGGTCGTCGTGGTCGAAGTCGATCCGCCGCTCGACGACGAGGAGGAATCCGAGCCGCTGCCGGACGCATCGCCCGCGCCCTGCGCATGATGATGCCCGTGATGGCCGCCCTTCAGCGCCTTCGACATCTCGTCGAGGCTGACACTGTCGTCGGAATTCGCATCCATCTTCGAAAACACGTCGTCGGCCTGTGTGAGGTTGGTGCCGCCGGCGCCGAGCGCGTCCTCGAACTCGGATTTGGTGATCTTGCCGTCGCCGTCCGCATCGATCTGCGAGAACAGGTCCTTCAGCGCAGCCTCCCGGCTCGTCGAAGTCGAGGAGCTCGAGCTCGACGAAGTCGACGAGGTTGAGCTGGCCGTGCTGCTCGTGCTGTCCGATGACTGGCTCTGCGCCGCGAACAGCGCGTTCATCGTCTCCGGCGAGATCTGCGGATATTTGCCCGCATTGACCGACGAGGTGGCACCGGTCGTGGTGTTATTGCTGCTGTCGATCGCGAACGGATTGGTCGACGCGCTTTGCGAAGACCCCGTCTTCTGGGTCGACGAGGACGATTTCGAGTTCGTCAGCGACTGGATCGCGTCGAGCGCGCTCGATACGGCGCCTAGGGCAAACAACATTGCTCAACTCCAACCGATGCGGCATGCCGCCGCCAATGTTCTGTCGGGTGAGGTCAGCAAGCGTCGTGCCAGCGCGAAAAGCTCAATGAAATCCGCCTCCGCCGCGCTTTGCACGGCCCGGGAACACCGGCAATTCATGCCGGTCGCGGCAGAAATTTCCGCCCACAGGAAGCACACCTCCCCTGCATTGCCGACCGCGGAGGCCCATGTTAGGCGAGGCCCATCGTCTTTCGGCCGCCACGGGAAACAGCGCCATGACCCAAGCCTTCGCCCCCCGCCCCCTGGCAATCGCGCCCTCGATCCTGGCCTCGGATTTCTCCAAGCTCGGCGAAGAGGTGCGCAGCGTCGATGCCGCCGGCGCAGACTGGATCCATCTCGACGTGATGGACGGGCACTTCGTTCCGAACATCTCCTACGGCCCCGACATCATCAAGGCGATGCGTCCGCACACCAAGAAGGTATTCGACGCGCATCTGATGATCTCGCCCTGCGACCCCTATCTCGAAGCCTTTGCGAAAGCCGGCTGCGACCACATCACCGTGCATGCGGAGGCCGGTCCGCATCTGCACCGCTCGCTCCAGGCGATCCGCGCGCTCGGCAAGAAGGCCGGCGTCTCGCTCAACCCGGGCACGCCGATCAGCGCGCTCGAATACGTCCTCGACCTCGTCGACCTCGTGCTGGTGATGTCGGTCAATCCCGGCTTCGGCGGCCAGGCCTTCATCCCCTCCGCAATCAGCAAAATCCGCGACATCCGCGCCATGACGGCCGGCCGGCCGATCGACATCGAGGTCGACGGCGGCGTCGGCCCCGAGGTCGCGGGCCCCCTGGCCGCGGCCGGCGCCAACGCGTTCGTGGCCGGCACCTCCGTGTTCAGGGGCGGCACGCAGGAAGCCTACAAGACCAACATTGCCGCGATCCGCAACGCGGCGCTCGGGGCGCGCGGCGAAGCCATCTGACCGCTATTCGCGGTCCGAACCGGCCTTGCGGCCGCTACGACCAACAGGAATGGACGAAATCCGCGCCACTCCGTTTTCCACGGGCCTGCGGCGCCTGCGCGCCGAGGCCCTGCAGGACGGCGAGCAGGTGATCTGGCAGGGCCAGCCCGACGGCGTCGCCCGCATGATCATGTGGCGATTTCTGTGGTGGATCGGATTGCCCTGGCTGTTGCTGACCATCGTCGCCGTTAGAGCCGATTGGATCGACCAGGCGGCCCGACCTCTCGCGATGCTCGGGATTGCGATGGTCGCGGCCCCGCTGGTGATGCTGCTGCAAGACCTGCAGACGCTTTATCTGATCACCGATCGCCGCGCGCTGATCCTGCGAACGGCCTGGGGTCGACGGACGGTCAGCCAGACGCCGTTCGAGGCCATGGACGCAGTCTTCGAGATCCTCGACGTCGGCGACGGCGCCGGCCACCTCAACTTCGCGTCGGGGCGATCGACCCGTTCGCTCGATACCGACTACACCGGCCGCTACGGGTTTCGCTGTGTTCGCGACGCTCCGCGCCTCCGCGACGTCCTCGAAGCTGCGCGCACAGGCAAGATACCGCGGTCGCACCCGGAAAAAGCTGCGGTTATTACGGGCGCGCCGGCGCGCAATGCCTAAAATTGCAACTACGACCCGTACTCATCCGGGCTTCACTGATTCGCGCAAATCACTGCAAGTGATTCCTGCCTGTTATCGCGGGAGCACATCATGACGACGACCCTGGTTTGGACTGGCGTGGCGTTGTGGATTGGTTTTTGTGCGTTCGTTGTGTTTGGCCCAACGGCTGGACCGGTCGAAGCCCCGGTACGTTCGGCCCGTAGCATCCGTCGCGACCGCAATCGGGCCTGACGCCCATGCAGATCGCCCTCGTGAAGCGCCAGCCGAAGCGCAGGTGCCGTATTCCGCGGCGTCCGCATCCGAACCTCGACTATTTCTTCGGCCGGCTCGAACGCCCCGAAGGCGAGCGGGGCGACGACAGCGGGCTAGAAGCGGCGGACCTGGACCATCCGTTCCAGTTGCCGCGCCGGCACTGATATTCTCTTTCCGGACTTGAGCCATGAAACCGCATTGCCCGAACTGCCTGAAGGAAATGACCAAGGCATCCGCGTCGCGTAACCTGTTCAATTGCGAGCCCTGCCGCGAGATCATCCAGTATTTCGGCGGCGGCGCGGATCACGGCGAGCCCGGTCCGCAATTCTCCTGGCCGATCCGCCGCAAGCGCGCCGCCTACACCGCCCACGCGGCCTGATCCCCGAAAACGCCAGGCGCGGGCTATCCCGCCGCCTCGCCGGCGTCCGCCTCTCCGTCATCCGCCGCCATCCGCGGCGGCCGCACCACGGTGACGGTGCAGGCCGCTTCCGAGGCCACCTTGGCCGAGACGCTGCCGAGCAGCGTGCGCCTGAACGAACTCTGCCGCGCGCCGATGATGACGTGGTCGACCTGGTTGACCTCGGCAAACTCCAGCAGCGCCGCGGCCGGATCGACCGCCTCCAGCACGTGAACCGAGAGCCTGCTCTCGTCGAGCTTCAGCGGTGTCGCCCAATGCCGGAGCGCCACCAGGCGGTCGATATGCTTGTTGGAGCCCTGCTCGTCCAGCGTCCGGTCGATCGCGATCCGGTTGAGCTTGAGGACGTTGACGCAGGCAAGCCGCGCCGAGGGCAGCGTCGCGAGAATGCGCTCGGTGGTGACGCGCAGCGCCTCGTTCAGCTCCTCCGCCCCTTCCACCGTGTCGAGCGCGACCGCGAGGATCGGGCTCGAGGCGATTTGCGCGGCGACATCCGATTTCGCGCGCGGCGTCATGATGCCCTGGTTGAAGCGCCGCCGCCAGGCGACGCCCAAGGGATCCCGCTTCAACCGCTCCGAGCGCGCGGTAAGCTTGACCTGGTCCGGATGGGCGAGATCGAAGGCGAGCTGGGACGCGGTCGGATAGCGCCACACCGGCTCGATCTCCAGGCACCGCAGCACGATTTCCTGGAGCCAGGGCGGATAGTCGGCGCGCAAGCCGCGCGGCGGATACGGATCGCGCCAGAGCCTCCGCCGCATCGCGCGCAACGTCTCGCCTTCGCCGAACGGCCGCTCGCCGGTGGTGAAGAAATAGAGCAGCACGCCAAGCGAGAACAGATCGCTGCGCGGATCGTCGCGGACGCCGAGGAGCCGCTCCGGCGCCATGTAGGGCGCGGTGCCGTAAGGCAGGCGGAACTCCTCCTGCAACAAATCTGGCAGATGATCGTGATGCGACAGGCCGTAGTCGATCAGCACCGCCTCGCCGCTCTCGCGGAACATGATGCTGCTCGGCTTGATGTCGTGATGGATCACGTTCTGCCGGTGCAGATCGGCGAGCGCGGTCGCGACCTTGGCGACGAGCTGCCGCGCCTCGTCATACGGCAGCGGCAGGTCCGGCAGCCGCTTGTAGAGCGTGGTCCCGGGGATGCGCTCGATCACGACGTAGGCCTGGTGCGCGAAGTCCCCGGTGCCGAAGCTGGCCGGCACATGTGGCCCCGCGAGCCGCGGCAGGATCATCATCTCCATCTCGAAGGAGACGATCGCGGCGGGGTCCTCGCCCTCCGACACCCGCGGAATCTTCATCAGCAAGGGCATGTCGATGCCGGGATGGGTGACCGTCCACAGCGTCGCCATGCCGCCGGCATGGACGCATTCGCCGATGGTGTAGCCGTCGATCTCGGCGCCGGGCTTGACCAGGGGTTTCGGCATCGGCCTCTAGCGCCCCTGCGACAGCCGGTCGGCGAGCCAATGCGGCAGGCCGTTCTCGCGGATCCGGTTCGCGGCCGTCTCGACATCGTAGGGCGCGCGGCAATAGGTGATCTGGCACGAGACCGTGTCGTACAGCACGAAGGCCGCGGATGGATCGCTATCGCGGGGCTGGCCGACCGAGCCGAGCACCGCCAGCCATTGCCGCCCGCGCAGCAGCGGCACGGCGACGTCGGTCTTGGGCACGAGGCCCGACATCTTTGCCGTCACCGACATCGAATAGAGCTGCGGACGATGGATGTGGCCGCAGAACGTGACATGGGCAGGCGTCGCGATCAGGCTCTTGGCGGCATCCGCCGTCGAGCGGATATAGTGCCAGCTTCGGGGGCTGGAGGCCTCCGAATGCACGAACAGGCGGTCGCCGTCCTCCACCAGCATCGGCAGTTCGGCCAGAAAACGCCGCTGCGCGGTGTCGAGCCGGCCGCGGGTCCATTCGATCGCGATCTGCGCCTCGGCGTTCATGGTCTCGGTCGAAGAGCTGACCGCCTGATCATGATTGCCACGCACGGCGACGGCGCCCTGCGCAACCAGCTCCATCACGGTCTCCACGACCCATTCCGGATCGGCGCCATAGCCGACGAAGTCGCCGAGCAGGATGAACCGCTCCGCGCCCTTCGCGCGGGCCACCTTGAGGCAGGCCTCGAACGCCTGCCGGTTGCCGTGGATATCCGAGAAGACAGCTAGGAGCACACACCCTCCACCCTCCAAATCTTATTGAAGGCCGATACGGCCAAATTGAGGGAGGTCAAGAACATGCGCCAGCGCAGCGCCGTTGACCAGCAGGCCACTGCGGCGATGGTGAAGAGCCTATTGCTCGTCCTTCGGCGGCATCCGGGGCGGCGGGATCGGTGTGAACACGGCGCCTTGCGCACCGGCCGGCGGGGCGTTGAATTCGCCGGTCGAGGAATCGCCGCCGCTGGTCTCCAAAATGGTCTTGGGGGTCACATATTCCCGGACCATGTCGATGAGACTGCCATCGCCGCCGCCGAAATCGGCCGCGCGCCCGCCCTGCGGATGCCCCAACGCGATCTCGTTCTGCGCCGCATGGGTCTTGTCGGCCAGCCTGTCGTCGTAGGGCACGCGGAAGGCCCGTGGGATGCCGCTCGGGCGATTGTCTTCATCCAGCTGCTCGACCCAGAGATAGATCGAGCCGGGATCGCCCTCCAGCGAATGCGGCTCGACGATGCGGGCCTGGAGCAACTTGAAGGAGGCCGGCAGCCGGTCGGCGCTGGCCCAGCCGAGCAGTCCGCGCATTTCCGTGAAGCTGATAACGTAGAAAGCGCTGGTCACGACCACCGCGACCGCCTTCAGCGACCAATGCAGCCGCGCATAGACCAGCACGACCAGCAGCAGCGCGCCGATGACGGCGTAGGCGACCGACAGCGTCAGGATGACCGTTTGCAGGCTAATCACGGCGCACCCTCGCAGTGTTCTTGCTCACACCGGTCTTGGGATCGAGATCGCCGCCGTTGCGCCAACTGCTGCGAAACGTCTCCAGCAGCGATTTCGGCCGCTGGTCCACATTGATCACCTTGCCCTCGGTATCGAGCCGGAACCGCACCGCGGTCTTCTCGTCGCCGGTGTGGTCGAGCATGAGCTTGTTGTCGAAGACCACCTGCGCGGTCGGATTGAGCTTCTGCACCTTCACATTGGCCTGGACCGGCTCGCCCGTCGTTGCCTGGAAATGCGAGACATTGACGGTGTATTCGCCGGCGACGATGCCGCGCACCGTGACGATCTCCTCGCGGATGGGCGAAGCGATCTTCTTGCCGTTGACCATGATGAAGTCGTTGGCCCCACCGCGGTCGTCGCGATCGAGGGTGAGGAAGCCGGCCTCGCGGTGGCGATACCAGGCAATGTTGCCGGCGGGATCCTGCACGAACAGGTCGAGATCGTCGGGATGACTGTCCGGCCAGTCCAGCGTGATCATGAACTCGGCCTTGGAGTCGATCTTGCCCTCCTTGGCGTCCGGGGAGACCGCGAGCAGCGCCAGAAAGAACAGGAACGCGATCACCTGGAGCGCCTTGAACAGCATCACGCCCAAAGGATCGAACGGCTCCTCGCGTGGATAGAGACCGAAATCATCCATCATGACGGCGTTCCGGAACGCTTGATTCCAGAACCCTTGCGCTCCAGCACCGGCGTCACATAGGTCTCGGTCAGCACCACCGCATCCGAGAACACCCGCTGGGTCGCGGCGTCCAGCATGTAATACTGGATGCGGACCAGGATCGAGCCGACGAGGCCCGCCAGCGTCGTGTACATTGCGACCGCCATGCCGTCGCTCATCAGCCCCATCGAGGAGCGCATCGCGACCTTGTCGGCGGCATCCAGCCCCGCGATCGGCGCCAGCATGATGATGAAGCCGATGATGGTGCCGAGCAGGCCGAGCTTCATCAGCGTGTCCGAGACGAAGGCGCCGAACCCGTTGGAGCCGCGCAGCCGGTCGGCCAGCGTCCGCAGCAGCAGCGTCTGGTCGACCGGACGATAGTCCTGCGTCGCTGCCTTGGTGACGAGGCTCTCGATGTGGTCGCGCACCAGCCCCCGCGGCAGCGATGTTGCGCTCGCGTCGAGCGCCTTGGTGCCGTCAGGCGCCGCGAGCGCCTCGCGACAGCGCCGCGCCGCGGCCCCTTCCCGCGCGATCGCCCGCGTACGCAGGAAGCAGTGACCGCAGGTCAGGACATAGAGCAGCGCGATCACGCTGGAAATGTAGGTCCGGTCCGAGGCCAGCATCAGACGGATCAGGCCGAAGCGCCACAGCAGCACGACGGCGAAGACCGAAAGCCCGGTGAAGATCATCCAGAACAGGAGCGCGCTGCGCTCGGATGGGTCGGTCGCGGTGCCCGCGATCGGTCCAATCGTCATCGAACTCATGCTGCACCGCTCCTGGATTGCAGGGACTGGCTTGCAGGGACCGGCCTGCAACGATTCCCCCACCGATTAGATCAAAGCCGCCGCGCCCGGTCCAAAGAGCCATGCCCAATCCGGCTTGGGAAATTTGCCCGAGCTGCAATCCTGCCGCACCCCGCAATTGGCAAGGCGCGGCGGCGTTGTTAGGCTGAGCTTACCAAACGTCGGGGATGATCGCATGCGCCTCGTGCTTCAGCTTGTCGCTCGTCTGCTCCTCATCGTCGTGCTTTGCCTGGGGGCTGCGACCGTGTGGGCCACGTTCGACGCCTATCGTAGCGTCGACCGGGCGACTGCGGCCTCCGCGCAGCGGGTCGCGCAGGCACTTCAGGCGCTGTATTGGCGCGAGCTTTTGTTGCGCAGCAGCAGAGCGCGGGAGCATCTGCTGCCGGTTCCGGACTGGCGCTCGCTGGAGACGATGAAGCTGATCTCGCCCGGCGTCTGCGTCGAGTTCCAGCCTGCCGCGGCATTCGAAAAGCCGCTCTGCGGCCAGAGCGAGGGACTGGGCAAGGCGCCGCCGCGCTGGTTCGCCGCCATCGTGCCCACCTTCCTCGGCAGCCATGCCGAGGTGGTGCGGCCCGTCAGTCCCCGTGCCGTGGCCGCCGGCACGGTGGTTGCGACGCCCGATGCCGCCGCCGCGATCTCGCTCGCCTGGGAATACATCCTCAACGTGATCGACGTCGCGCTTTTGATGGCGACGGCGATCGCGCTGCTCGCCTCGCTCGCGATCGCGCATGCGTTGGCGCCGGCGCGTGCGATCGTCACCGCGCTCCAGCGCATGGCGCGCGGCCAGTATCGCACCAGACTGCCGCGCTTCCGCTCGATGGAGCTGGCGATGATCGGCAGCGCCGTCGGCGAGCTCGGCGGGCGGCTGGAGGAAGCCACCGAACAGCGCGCGGCGCTGACGCGGCGCCTGCTGGAGATCCGCGACGACGAACGCCGCGCGCTCGCCCGCGAGCTGCACGACGAGTTCGGGCAAAATCTCTCCGCGATTCTCGCCTTCGCCAACACCATCGAGACCGCGAGCACCAAGGGAAACACCGACGACGCCATCACGCAGGACGCCCGCATGATCTCGCAGGCCACCCATCACCTGATGGCCTCGCTGCGCGATGCACTGAAGCGGCTGCGCAATCCCCTTCCTGATGAGCTCGGGCTCGAGGCGAGCCTCGTCAATCTCGTCGACAGCTGGCGTTCGCAGAGTGCGGCGCGGCCGACGATCCAGCTCGATCTCAGGGGTGATCTCGCCGACATCAGCGGGCCGGCCGCCACCACCGCCTATCGCGTCGCCCAGGAATGCCTGACCAACGCGCTCCGCCACAGCGCGGCGCGCGAGATCTCGTTGCGGGTCGAGCGGCGCGTTGGCGAGGACGACGCGCTGCTGATCCGCGTCGAGGACGACGGCGGCGGCGATGCCGCGCGCGTGGCGCAGTCGGCCGGCTTCGGCCTCACCGGCATCCGCGAGCGCGTGGCGGCGGCCGGCGGATCGCTGTCGATCCTGCCCGCCACGCGCGGCCTCAGCGTCGCCGCCACCATCCCGCTCGCCGCATGAGGCCGCGATGAGCGAGGTTGCGGCAACAGGCATCTCCGTGCTGCTGGTCGACGATCATCCGATCGTGCGGCAAGGCTACCGGCGCGTGCTGGAGAGCCAGGGCGATCTCCATGTCGTGGCGGAAGCCGACAATGCCGCAGATGCCTACGGCGCCTTCAAGGCACATGACCCCGACGTCGTCGTGCTCGATATCTCGATGCCCGGCGCGAGCGGGCTGGAAGCGATCCGCAACATCCGCGCGCGCAGCCCGCGGGCCCGCATCCTCGTCTTCACCATGCACAACGAGGCCGTGCTGGTAAAAGCCGCTTTCAGCGCCGGCGCCAGCGGCTTCGTCACCAAGAGCAGCGAGCCGCCCGCGGTCGTGACCGCGATCCGCAGCGTCGCGCGCGGCGAGCGCGCCATGAGCGACGACATCGCGCATATCTTGGCCGAGGACAGCCTGTCGGCGGGCTCAGTGCTGGATCAACTGGGAGAGCGCGAGATCGAGATCCTGCGCCAGTTCGCCGGCGGCGCAACCACCGAACAGATCGCGACGCATCTCAATCTCAGTGT
Source organism: Bradyrhizobium sp. 14AA (assembly GCF_054185205.1). Taxonomy (NCBI): domain Bacteria; kingdom Pseudomonadati; phylum Pseudomonadota; class Alphaproteobacteria; order Hyphomicrobiales; family Nitrobacteraceae; genus Bradyrhizobium; species Bradyrhizobium sp. 14AA. The sequence continues at coordinate 60,207 of NZ_JAVAYM010000020.1, forward strand.
GAAGACAGTGCAGAACTATCACTACCTGATCAAGACCAAGACCGGCGCGCGCACGGATGCGCAGCTGGTTCGGCTTGCGGCGACGTGTGGGCTGACGAAGATTTAGCAGCAGCACTGCCGCATTCGCTGAGCGACTTTGAGCTCTTCAATCTGAAGCGCGGATTGGAACGGAAACCGTCCAGTTCCAGTTGGTAGAGGAGTGAAGGAGTAGAACGTCATGAGTAAGGGTCATCACAACGTAGACGCCCATTCCCCGATCATCACTGTAGGCGATCTCATCGACGAACTTTGCCGCCTCCCGGACACAGCCGTCGTCCACTTCCGCTGCCCCATGCTCGATCAGGAGCTGACTTTCTACCGCCTGCGCAAGCGATCAAAGGACGCCGTGGAAATCGCGGTCAACGCATACCCGCAAAGTCCGCCGGTCGTGCCATCGTCCAACCCGGCCTTCCACGCGCACAGACGCTCAACCGCCTTGCCACCGGCTCACAATGGCGCCGTTCTTGACAAGGCGAGAGGTTGATCAGCGCGCTTTAGACAGGTACCGCGGCGGCCTATTCCGCCTTCAACCCGCGCAGCAGCAGCGCGAGCGTCGCATCGACGCGCGCAGGCAGGTCGGCGTCCTTCCACTCGTCGGCATGGGCCGGATGGTGGAAACGGACGGTCGCATCGAAGATCGCGCGCGCCATGGTCTTGGTGTCGGCGACGTCGAACACGCCCTGCTTCACGCCGTCGGTCAGGATCGCCGCGATCTGGTCGATCATGGTGTCCTTGTGACACTTGACGGCCGCGCAGGCCTCGCGTGCCAGCGTCAGATAGGTCTGGAACATCTCGGGGTCGTCGAGCACGCGCGAACGCTTGGCGGCAAACAGCGTGCGCAGCCAGCGGTCGAGCCTGTCAGGCGCCGGGCCCTGCTCCTCCGCGATCGCCCGCAACGGCGCGTCGATGCGGTCCAACCAACGTTTGGCAACGGCCTCGCGCAGCGAGGCCTTGCTCGGGAAATGGCGATAGACGCTGCCGTGGCTCACATCGAGCGCACGGGCAACGTCAACCACGGTGGCCTTGGCAAGTCCGTAGCGCCGCAGAACGTCCTCGGTGACTTCGAGGATCCGCTCCGGCGTCAAGACAACGGCTTCATTCATGCCAGCACCTTGTTCCCGTTCAGGGTTCACCCGGCGATGACGCTATCTCCGAAGCGCCGTAGCCGGTCGTTTCGGAAAGCTCTCGCCTTAATGAGGCAGTTTTGCAGCCTGCGCCGCGATCTGGCGCGCCACCAGCAAATTGAGCCAATGCCCAATCGTGCCGGTGAGATTGATGATTTCGGTCGTCATTGTTCTAAGTCTCCATTCGTCCACGGTCCCCACTTCTTCAATTCGTCCCTCGATCCGGGCTTGTTTCGGATGTCGGGGCTTTACGGGGGGTGCCGCGGGACGCCCAATCGGAGCGTCCGGGAACGGATATACACGTCTCGCTGACAGATTTCAATATCTGTCAGTCAATGATCCGTGATTGACAGTTAATTTCTGTAGGCGCCCCTCCCGCCACCCCGGTGGCCAGCACTCCCGATCTCCCGGCCCGTAATTCCGCTCTGCGAAATCAGCGACCTGCCGCTACCGTAACGCTGGTGCGCCCTTGCCAGCCCGATCGGCAGATTGCTGGTCGATCGCACCAATATGCAGAAGCCCCTCGGCGGCCTCGTGCATTCGGGTTACGCTAGATTCCTCCACCCTACGAACAAGAAACGGACCCTCACCTCATGCCCATCGTCAACCGCGTCGCCGCCCTCTCCGACGAAATGGCCGCCTGGCGCCATGACTTTCACGAGAACCCGGAATTGCTCTACGAAGTCCACCGCACCGCCGGCATCGTCGCCGACCGCTTGCGCGAGTTCGGTTGCGACGAGGTGGTGACGGGAATCGGCCGCACCGGTGTGGTCGGCGTGATCCGCGGCCGCAAATCCGCCTCCGGCAAGACCATTGGCCTGCGCGCCGACATGGACGCGCTGCCGATCATGGAAACCTCGGGCGTGCCTTACGCCTCCAAGGTCCCCGGCAAGATGCACGCCTGCGGCCACGACGGCCACACCGCGATGCTGCTGGGCGCCGCCAAATATCTCGCCGAGACGCGCAATTTCGACGGCACCGCGATTCTGATCTTCCAGCCGGCCGAGGAAGGCGGCGGCGGCGGCAAGGCCATGGTCGAGGACGGGCTGATGACGCGCTGGAACATCCAGGAGGTCTACGGCATGCACAACATGCCCGGCCTGCCCGAAGGCCATTTCGCGACGACACCCGGCGCGATGCTCGCCTCCTCCGACAACATCCAGATCACCGTCTACGGCAAGGGCGGCCACGCCGGCGCGGGTCCGCATAAGTCGGTCGACAGCGTGCTGATCGGCTCGCAGATCGTCAACGCGCTGCAATCGATCGTCGCGCGCAACGTCGATCCGCTGAAGTCGGCGGTCATCTCGATCACCCAATTCCACTCCGGCACGGCCTTCAACATCATCCCGGAAGTCGCCGAGCTCGGCGGCACCGTGCGCACGCTCGATCCTGAGGTCCGCGATCTCGTCGAGCGCCGCATCGGCGAAGTCGCCGACAGCATCGCCCGCGCCTATGGCGGCTCGGCCGAGACGAAATACACGCGGATGTACCCGGTGACGATGAACCACGCCCGCGAGGCCGGCCTTGCCGCCGACGTCGCCCGCGATATCGTCGGCACCGAGCGCGTCAACGACAAGTTCATTCCGATGATGGGCGCCGAGGATTTCTCCTTCATGCTGGAAGCGCGTCCCGGTGCGATGGTGCTGGTCGGCATGGGCGACGGCAACGAGTGTCACCACCCGGCCTACGTGTTCAACGACAACATCCTCGGCCACGGCGCCTCGTTCTGGGCGCGCCTTGTCGAGACGCGGATGCCGGCGGGTTAGAGCTGCATTCGCTGCTGCCGTAGCCCGGGTGGACGACACCCGGGACTACATTCCTGCAGAAGGATTGCTTACGCGAAAACCCGTCATCAGGCCCCGGAGCGATGCCCCGTTGGCTCACCCGCCCGCAACAGGCGAGACGCGGTCTCGTCTAGCGCGAGAGGCAGGGTGAACTGGAAGACGGCGCCCCGAGGCTCGTTTGCGCCGGCCCACATCCGCCCGCCATGCGCCTCGATGATCGAGCGGCAGATGGCGAGGCCCATCCCCATGCCTGTCGGCTTGGTGGTGTAGAAGGCGTCGAACAGGCACTCCACATTCTCTGGATCCAGCCCCGGACCGGAGTCCCGCACGGTGACGTGCACGCCGTTCGATGTATCCCTGCCGGTGCTGATCAGCAACTCGCGTTTCCCCTCGCCGACAGCGGCCATCGCCTCGACCGCGTTGACGATCAGGTTGAGCAACACTTGCTGAAGTTGAACCCGATCTGCCTGAATGGACGGCAAGCCTTCGGCAAATTGCGTTTGCACCGAGACGCCGTTCTTGAGCGCTTCGCTCCGGGTCAGCGCGATGACCTCAAGCACCGCCTGGTTGATCTCCATGTCCTCCTTTTGCGGGGGCGCCTTCCTGATAAGCGCCCGGATCCGGCCGATAATGTCGCCGGCTCGCATGCCGTCACCGGTGATCCAACCGAAACTCTGTCGAACCCGCTCCAGATTTGGCGGTTGGGCCTCCAGCCAATTCAGCCCGGCCTCGGCGTTCGCCACGATCGCGGCGATCGGCTGGTTGACTTCATGGGCAATCGAAGCGGTGAGTTGCCCCATCGTGGTGACGCGATTGGCGTGCGCCAGCTCCATCAGGGCTTCACGGTAGCGCCGCTCGTGTTCGCGAGCTTCGGCTTCCGCCCGCTTGAGAGCCGTCAGATCAAGAACAAAGCCGACCCCTTGATTTGTGGCTTCTCCAAACATGGTCCCGCCGATCAGAACGGGCACACGGCTTCCATCCTTCCGCACATATTCCTTCTCGAACGGATGGGCGGTCCCGCGCCCCTTCAATTCCGCCACGGTATGTGCGTCGCGGTCGCGCCATTCCGGTGGCGTGAGGTCCGTGCGATGCAGGCGTCCTGAGACGAGGTCCTCCCGGTCGTATCCCACGATGCGCAGGAATGCATCATTGGCCTCGAGAATGCGCCCCTCGACTTCCCAGATGATGATACCGATGATGTTGGCATCGAACAGACGCCGGATCTTGATGTCTCGCGCTGCAAGATCACTTTGGAGCTTGACGTTCTCCTCCGTCGCCTGTCTCCGCCGTTTCGTTTCGATCCGCGCGAGCGCCAGCGCCGCTCCGGCCAGCGCAACGACGAGGGCAACGGCGCCGGCGATCAGCCGGGTCCAGCGTTGCTCGAATGCTTCGGCGCGCGCCTCCCGGTCGGCCAGCCGAAAGCGCTCGTGATCCACCATCTGGTCGATCTGCGAGCGGATCTCATCCATGCTGCGGATCATCGCCAGCGCCGCCAGCCCGGACGTGCCGGCCGTCTTCAGCAGTTCGTCGATCTCGCGCAGCGTTGCTGCAACGGTCAGTGCCAGATGTTCGGCCCGCAGGCCCTGCAACGGATCGTCCGCGACCGAGATCTGCAGCGCCTGCGCCTCCCGTCGTACACTTTCGTCGGAGACGCCGTAGGCCTTGAGATAGGCGGGGTCGAGGGTCATCAGATACCCGCGCCTTTCGGTCTCCAGCTCCGCAACGATCGCCCGCAGCCGATCGAGCGTTTCGAGGACCTGGCGGCTGTGCTCGATGAAGTGATGAGCTGCTTGCCGTTCCTGCCAATATTGCAGGCCGAGGAAGCTGGACGCGACAAACAGGCTCACAAGCACTGCGACCGCAAGGATCAGCGGACGCGCAAACCACCGCAAAGACAGGGCCGGAGCAGGGGCTGACATTTGCCTAGCATCATGCTCGCGTGACGGTGCGTCTTCTGGTGCCAAGGCCAGAGCATTGCTAGAATGATAGCATGGATAGGCCCGCATGGTGAGCCGGAAACCCGACTAAGGTTACATCGGCTTCGGCTCCCGTAACTCGGCTGGCGAGGGCCACAATGTCGCAGCGTGCGGCCCCGCTCACGTGTCGTGAATGACTGCCTTGGTGAAGGAGCATTGGCATGACGCAGGGTGAAAACTCGCTGAACCGTCAAACGCCGGCCAGCCGGCGCAGTTTCGTCAAGGGATTGAGCGCGGCGGGGGCGTTGCTACCGGCCCTTGGCGTGCTGCCGCGGTTGGGTTTTGCCCAGGATGCCGCCGCGATCCACGCCAACGCCGCGATCGACTGGAAGCAATTTGCGGGACAGACGATCGCGCTTTCGGGCGCGATCCATCCATGGTCGAATGCGATCGCGCCGCTGTTGCCGGAGTTCACCATACTCACCGGCATCAACGTCACCATCGATTTCCAACTGGAAACCACCTACCTCGGCGCGCTGCCGATCAGGCTCGCCCGCGGCAGCAGTACGCCCGACGTCTTCATGTTCACGACCTATGGCCAGGGCATCTCGAACGGATGGCTGGAGCCCTTGAACGGCTATTATTCCAACAGGTCGCTGACCGACCCGGCCTGGTATGACGAGAGCGACCTGCTCAAGACGGCCCGAGCCTTCCCGCTGTGGTCGGACGGCGAACGGTACGCCGTTCCGATTACCTCGGAGGCGATGACCCTGTTCATCAACGGGGATGCGCTGGCAGCCAAGGACCACCCGATTCCCCAGACGTTCGAAGACCTGCTTGTTACCGCCAGGGCGGTCAAATCCAATGCGATGTCCGGGATCACCATGCGCGCCCAGGCTGGCGGCAATTCCTCGCCACCAGCCATGGGCTTCGTGTTCTCCTATGGTGGGGCCATGGTCGAGCACAACAAGGTCGTTTTCGCGAGCCCGGAGGCGATCGCGGCCGTCGAGATGTACGGACGGCTGCTCAGTGAAGCAGGACCTGCCGGCGTCGGCAGCTATGAATGGTACCATGTGCTGGACGACTTCCTGCAGGGGCGGACGGCCATGGCAATCGACAGTAGCAACTTCGCGACCGATATCTCCAATCCAGCGAAAAGCCGCGTCGCCAAGCAGGCCGGGTTTGCAACCTTCCCACATCTCGCCGGTCGCGGCCCCGTCCCCTTCATGTCGCACTGGCAGGCGTGCATCAATTCCAGATCTCGAAACAAGCGGGCGGCCTTCCTGTTCCTGCTCTGGGCGACGAGCAAGGCGACCTCGCTGCGGACTGCTGCGGCGGGGCTGGCGACGACACGCGTGTCGGCCTGGTCGAGCGAGGGCTTCAAGAAGGCGTTCGGCTCGCAAGCCGCCGAGGCGGCGCTGACCAATTTGCAGAATGCCGATGTCGACCGCGCCAAGGCGATCCTTTTTCATCCGCAATCGAGACCGATCCTGGACGCCTTCATGATCGGCGTCAATGAAGTGGTCAACGGTGCGAAATCGGCGAAGGATGCGATGACGGGCGCAGCCGAAAGAGCCAATGCGGCGATCCGTGGATAGCCGCGAGGCGCCGCGCTTGTAGCCGGGTGAGCGACCTGTCCGCCGTAGCTCAAGGAGCGAAGGCGGAAGCGACACCCGGTACAACTCTCCCCGGATTGCAGCAAGGTCCCGGATATCGCTGCGCTCGTCCGGGCTACGGTGCTTGGTCAGATCAGTTGCTGCATCGAAAGATAGTCTCGCTCGCCCACCTACCGATCAGTTGCAGATTTCAGCGGGTAATTTGTAGGCGGGATTGGAAGGATGACTGGCTGTTCCGAGCCGGCACCCCTTGGCGATCGGCCTGCATCCGGCGTTGTTGCAGATCATCTGTCCCGATGCCTGCGGCGCTGCTGGCGCGGCCTCCGTTTGTTTTCGATCGGTATCCCGCCTCCGCGAATCCTCGCGTGTCGCGACCGGCTTCTTCTCCTGGACCTTCTCGCATTCATTGTCGTCGCTGACGCGGTAGCCGGCACGGCAGGTGATCTTGGTGCATTGATCGCCGTCGGCTCGAAACCCGTGATTGCAGATGAGGGGGCAGACGCGCCCCGGCTTCGCCCTCAATGCGTCGAGCGCATCGCCACTCGCCAGTCCTACGTCAAAGTTCGTGCCGGCATATTTGTTGAACAGCGTCAGCGAACGCTGCGATGTCGCGTTCCAGTCGCCGTCGGCGCCGCCGGACAGGCAGCCGACACGGCGCAATTCGCTCTGCACGGACTTGGCCAGTTCGGTGGCTGATAAAGCAGGAGCCGGCGCAGGCGAGAGCGCGGCGACTTTTTGGTTCTCGACCTCAGGCATCTGTCGGTCGGCCGCCGGCTTTGCGGCCTGCTCCGCTCTCTGGGCAGCTTGCCTCGCGGCAACCTCGGCCTTGGCCTTCTCTGCCGCCTGCTTCTCTGCCAGCGCTTTCGCAGCCGCGGCCTCGGCGATCTTGCGCTCGCGCTCGGCCGCTTCGGCCTTCGCTTGCTCGACCTGCTTCTGCTTCTCCGCCGCGATGCGCGCCTCCTCGGCGGCCTTGGCCGCAGCTGCCGCCTTCTCCTGCTCGGCCTTCTGGGCGCGCTCGGCAATGAGCCTCGTCTTTTCCTGCTCGGCCGACTTGGCCTTTTGTTCGGCCGCAGCGCGCGTCTCTTCGGCAGCGATCTTGTTCAACTGCCCCTTGGCGAGGTTCGCGTAGAAGCCCTCGGGATATTGCGCCAGGAATGCCTCCCAGCCGTCGCGGGTAGCGAGTTGGAGCGCAAGTTCGTAGTCTCGCCTGAGTTCTGACTGTGGATTTGCCTGCGGACCCGTTGCGACCGGCTTGGCAGGCACCAGCGGCACGTCATCGCCGCCCAGCGAGCCGTATACGAAGGGTTCCTGCTTGTTCGCGGTGCTCCTCAGCACATCGTCTCGAACGAACCCGAACGCCTTGCGCAGGTCGAGCCCGGGTTTCGGCAGATGGTCGCTCAACGCCACCGCAAACGGGCTGTTGCGGGAGTCGCCATCGGACGCCGTCGAGCCGGCCTTGGCCGCGAACGCGATCATGGTGTTCGGGCTGGTCGGCTCGACCTTGGCAAGCCCGCGCCCGATCGCGCGCGAGGCCACGGTGCGCTTCATCGTCTTGGCGAAGGGATTGTCACGGCAGGCATCGAGGATGACGAGCCGAAGCTGCTTGGCAGGCTCGATGCTCACCAGCACGCGGTCGATCGGCAACGCCTCGTCGTAGACGTCGGTGTCGGTCTCGAGCGCGGCATCGATCGGGACCAGATAATTGGTGCCGTCCACCTCGATGCCGTGACCTGCGTAGTAGACAATTGCGACATCGGCATCCCGCGTCCGCGCGCCGAACTCACGCAGTGCCTTGCGCATTTCCGGCGCGTTCAAGTCCTGCCTGACGTCGATCGTGTCGAAGCCGGCCTTCGTGAACATGCCGCCGATCAGGATCGCGTCGTTCACGGGATTGCCAAGTTTGGGTGCGCTCTTGTAGGCGGAATTGCCGATCACGAGCGCGACACGCTTCTCGGCCTGCGCTGGCACCAAAGCGAGCCAGGTTGCAAAAATCAAAAATGCAATGAATCGATATGCGCTCAATCGCAGACTTCCTTCGTCCGGCCAGCCATCACGGAGCTCGCATCACCGGTGGCGGTTATTCTGCATCCCTTGCCGACAGGACGGCAGCCAGCGGAGTTGCAGAATATCTGGCCAGATGCCTGCGGCTTGGATGGCGCTGCCTCCGTTTGTTTACGGTCAGTATCCCGCTTCCTCGACTCTTCCCGCGTCGCGACCGGTTTTTTCTCCTGGATCTTCTCGCATTCGTTGTCGTCACCGACGCGATAGCCGGCACGGCAGGCGATCTTGACGCACTGGTCGCCATCGGCCTTGAAACCGAAATTGCAGACGAGCGGGCAAACCCGCCCCGGTTTCGCCTTCAGCGCCTCGAGCGCGTCGACGCTTGCGAGCTTCACGTCGAACTGGGCGCCGGCATATTTGTTGAACAAGGTCATCGAACGTTGTGCGGCCGACGTCCACTCGCTCTCCGCAGCCGACGCAAGGCAGCCGACGCGGCGCAATTCGCTCTGCACGGATTTGGCGAGATCAGCCGCGGACAATGTTGATGCCGGCCCGGGCGAGAGCGCGGCCACTTTCTGGCTCTCGACCTCGGGCATCTGCCGGTCGGCCGCCGGCTTTGCGGCCTGCTCCGCTTTCTCGGCAGCCTGCTTCGCAGCAAGCTCCGCCTTGGTCTTCTCCGCCGTCTGCCTCTCGGCCAATGCTTTCGCGGCCGCAGCCTCGGCCACCTTGCGTTGCTGCTCGGCGGCGTCGGCCCTCGCCTGCTCGATCTGCTTCTGCTTCTCCGCCGCGATGCGCGCCTCTTCGGCGGCCTTGGCCGCAGCTGCCGCCTTCTCCTGCTCGGCCTTCTGGGCGCGCTCGGCAATGAGCCTCGTCTTTTCCTGCTCTGCCGCCTTCGCCTTTTGTTCGGCCGTAGCGCGCGTCTCTTCGGCGCCGATCTTGTTCAACTGGCCCTTGGCAAGATTTGCGTAGAAGCCGTCGGGATATTGCGCCAGAAACGCTTCCCAGCCGTCGCGCGTCGCAAGCTGGAGCGCGAGCTCGTAATCCCTGCGAATGGCCTCCTGCGGGTTGGCCTGCGGACCGGTCGCGGCCGGCTTGACCACCAACGGCACGTCGTCGCCGCCAAGCGAGCCATAGACATACGGCTCCTGCTTGTAGCCCGTGCTCTTGAGCACGTCGTCGCGCACGAAGCCGAAGGCCTTGCGCAGGTCCAGGCCGGGCTTGGGCAGATGCTCAACCAGCGCGGTGGCGAACGGGCTGTTTCGGGCATCGCCGTCGGACGCCGTCGATCCCGCCTTGGCCGCGAAAGCAATCATCGTGTTCGGGCTGGTCGGCTCGACCTTGGCGAGCCCGCGCCCGACGGCGCGTGAAGCCAGCGTGCGTTTCATCGACTTGGCGAACGGGTTGTCGCGGCAGGCGTCCAGGATGATCAGGCGCAGCTGCTTGGCCGGCTCGACCGCAAACAGCGCTCGCTCGACCGGAATGGTCTCGTCGAGAACGTCGCCATCCGTCTCCAGCGTGGCGTCGGTCGGAATGAGATAGTTGGCTCCATCGAGCTCGATGCCGTGGCCGGCGTAATAGATCACCGCCATGTCCGCGTCGCGCGTCCTGCCGGCGAACTCACGCAGCATACGCCGCATCTCGCTGGCGCTGAGATCCAGCCTGACATCCACTGAATCGAAGCCGGCTTTCTTGAACATGCCGCCGACCAGGGTGGCATCGTTCACGGGATTGCCGAGCTTGGGCGCGCTCTTGTAGGCGGAATTGCCGATGACGAGTGCGACCCGCCGGTCGGCATGCGCCGATCTGCAGGCAAGGCCCATCACAAAAATCACCAAAACAAATAGCCGAAACGGAATCACTTGCGTCCCCCCGGATGCAATTCCATGAGACTATTCGGAGCATGGCAGAATGCCAATTCCCCCCTATGTGACTATTGTCACACAAGGTGTCCGGGACGCTCGTTGATCATGCGACGAGCGCCGCCCTTCGGTCCGACGGGGCCCAGGACTGGTCCAAGCCCTGACGTCGTCTCACCTCCTGTGGTTGCACCAGCACGTCGGCTCACGAAAATCGCGTGCCACTCACCCCTGATATTGCAGCACGTGCATGCCGGCATTCCAGTCGGAGACGAACATCAGCCCGTCGGGCCGGACATAGGCGTCACAGGTCTTGGCGGCGAGCGCGACGTTCGGGCGAGGGTCGATGAGCTTCTTCGGCGTCGGCGGCACCCAGTACGCGATCTCCTTCGGCGCAAAGGCGTCCTTGATGTCGAACACCCTGACGCCGGCATTGTTGTAGGTCGCGAAGATCGTCTCCTCGCTCTGGAACGCGCCTGGGCGGTTCTCGTGCAGATTATGCGGGCCGAAGGTGCCGTTCGTGCAAAAATCGCGGTCGCGCGGCGTCGGCAGCGTTGCGATCGGCACCGGGTTTTGCGGCGCGCGCACGTCAAGCACGAATGTGTGGAACAGACCCTTGGCGCATTGGTCCGCATTCGCTTCATCCGCGACGATCGCGAGCTGTCGCTTGGGCAGCGGCAGCGGCGTATGCGTGCCGCCGGCGAAGGGCGGCGACCAGTTGATGTGCGACAGCAGCTTTGGATTGGCGGGATCGCTGATGTCGTGAATGGTGAAGCCGCCATCGCGCCAGGCGGCATAGCCGCGATCACCCGCCGTGATCATGTGATGGAGCGCAAAGCGCTTGCCCTTCGGCGTCGCCGGCTCACCAGCCGCGCGGTTCATGCCCGGCAGCCACCATTTCGCGACGATCTCCGGCTTCGTGATGGTCTTGAGATCGACCACGCACAGGATGTGGTCGGTGAACCCGTCGAAATGCGCCGACACATAGGCATAGCGGCCGCCCGGCCACCACAGCCGGTTGATGCCGAAGCCGGGCATTTCGAGGAACGCGATCTCGCGCATCTCGTTCGGTTTCGAGATGTCGTGGATCGAGAGCCCGGAGCGGAATTTCTTGGCCTTGGTGATGCTGTCGACCAGCGTGTTCTCGAAATAGCCGCGCATGTTGTCGTAAGACTGCATCGCGACGATGTTGGCGCCGTTCGCGAGCAGCATCATGTCTTCCGCCACCTGGAGATGGTGGGTGCGGGTGTATTGCCCCGCGGTGAAGAAATTGACCGGCTTCAGCGCACGCGGATCGGACGCATCAAGGATGGTCACGCCGTCGCTGAACATATGCCCGACATAGACGTGCTGCCGGTTGAACATCACCTGCACGCTGTCGGGCCGGCCGCCGATGTCGCTGTAGGAGATATGCTTGATGCCTTTGCCGATGCCCTCGGGCGGAATGTCCGCCTCTGAAGCCGATGCCGGTCTCGACCAGGCTGACAGCGCGGCGGCCCCGAACGCACCCGACAATTGCTGAAGGTGGCGACGGCGAGAGAGTTGTAGCATCGATGTCCCCCCAAGTTTTTTGGGTGGATGATGCGCGCTTGCGGCGAGGCGTGCAAGCCTCGCGTCGCCCCTCTAAGCTACCCTTGTAAGTTTCCCTTGTAAGCTACCCTTGCACCACCTCGTGCCGCATCACGAACGGTGCGAGCAGCGCGTGCACCTCGCCGGCGACGACGTCGCGCTGGTCCGGCGGCAGACCTGCAAGCGTCACGGTGGCGATCGAGCCGTGACTGCCGTGGGCGCCGACCTTCACCTTGCAGTCGATGCCGCGCTCACTGAGCGGCGACAGCACCTTGCTGAACACCCGCTCGGCGGCGTCCCAGCGCAGCTGCGGCTTGAACACCTTGCCGACGCCTGTCACCGGCATCGGATCGATCGGGATGACCTGCACCGGAACGGCGGCGCGCTCCGGCGTGCGCTCGCGCACCCAGGTCTCGAGCTCGCCCGGCTCGATGGTCGCGCCGGGCTTCAGCTGCACGTAACCGACGGGCAGCTCGCCCGCATAGGCATCAGGCTGGCCGACCACCGCGGCGAAGCCGACGGCGGGATGGCGGAACATGATCTCCTCGATCGGAGCCGGATCGATGTTGTGGCCGCCGCGGATCACGAGGTCCTTGGCACGGCCGGTGATCCAGAGATAGCCGTCGGCATCGAGCCGGCCGAGATCGCCGGAATTGACCCAGACCTCGTCGACGAAGGCGCCCTTGTTGTGCTCGTCGTTGAGATAGCCGCCGAACACGCCGGGCCCGGCCATGATGACGACGCCGATCTCGTCCGGCTTGCAGTCGCGGATCCGGCGGCCATCGGCATCGAGCTGCACGATGCGCACGCGCGCGTAAGGCATCGGCAAACCGACCGAGCCGAGCCGGATCGGCCGCGAGGTATAGGCGAGCGTGTGGACGCTCGAGGTCTCGGTCATGCCGTAGACCTCGACCACCGGTAGCTTCAGCTTGTCCTGGATGGCCGAGCCGACCGCGACCGGTATCGCCGAGCCACCACCGGCGGCATATTTGAGGCTGGAGATGTCGGCGCTGCCTGATGGCACCGCGAGTGTTGCGGCCAAAACCGTCGGCACGCTCGACAGCGCCTCGGGCTTGAAGCGCTCGACCAGGTGCCAGATGTTCTTCACCGCATTCGGATTGCGCCAACCGCTCGGCGACAGCACGACCAGCGAGCCGCCGGCGGACAGCGTCGTCAGGACCTGCGTCAGCGATCCTCCGACGTGAAACAGCGGCATGCCGAACAGCATGTTGGCACCTGGCTTCGACTTCAGCAGCAGATTGAGCGCCCAGGCCTGATAGACCTGGTTGGCATGGGTGTGCCGCACCAGCTTCGGCGTGCCGGTGGTGCCGCCGGTGTGGAAATAGGCCGCGATGTCGCTGCCGGGAATCTTGCGCCCGCTGACAAGCCGGTCAGCCGGCTGCTGTTTGATCAGGTCGCCAAAGGCAAAGATTCCCTGCGCCGGATCGCCGCCGCCGAACACCTGCACGATCGCCTTGAGGTGCTTCAGTTGCGGCCTGATCTGCTCGACCTTCTGCCAGATGTCGGTGCCCGGCATCGGTCCGAGCGCCACCAGGATTTTCGTGTTCGCAGCCTCCAGGATCTCTGCGATCTGATGCGGCTCGAGCAGCGGATTGACGGGATTGGCGATGCCGGCGGCCTCCGCGCCGAACAGCGTGACGAAGGCGTCGGGCATCAGCGGCAGCATGAAGCTGATGACGTCGCCCTTCTCCGCGCCGAGCGCGTGAAACATGTTGGCGGCCTGCGTGACGCGCGCAATGAAATCGCGGTAAGTGATCACCAGCGGCGTGTCGGCGGGATCAGCATTTTGCAGAAACTGGATCGCGGGGCCGTCCGGGTTGCGCGCCGCACCAAGCTTGATGGCGTCATAGGTGCTCTCGGCCGCGATGCGATCGGCGTATGGGACCTGCTCGAAGGCTCGGACCTCCGCGTCCGTCGCCAGGTCCGGATAGTCATTGCCGATGAGCCGATCGAGCGCGTGGATGCCCGCCATGGAATTCCGTCCTCCCTCAGATTTCCCCGCCCCCTGTCTTTTGACATTTTGGTTTGGCGAGACCCGACCGATGGCCGGCCGGGCGGGAACACAATGAGGGATGATTTGGCGTTCGTCCATTGCCCAGCGGCTGCGGCGACACGGCCCGGGTCGAACGGAATTTGAACCTCCGAACCCGATCCGGGGACCAAGAACTGGCATCAGATTCGACCGCCAGCGTCCTGCCGCAAGACTTGAGGTCATCATGAGCACGCCCCTGCGGAACCGCATTGCAACGCTGATCCTCGCGCTCGCCATGGCGTCGGCGGTCACCCTGCCCCACACAGCGCTCGCCGCGGACAGCCAGCTCGAGAAGATGCGCGCCAAGATCGCGGCCTTCATCGGCGACAAGATGGAGAAGCTGGGTGGGTCGCGCATCGTTTACAAAGTGGACGCCGATGGCTTGCGCGAGAGTACCGTCACGGACCTCCGCGATGACGTCTACAAGACTCTGCGCGAGGGCAAGATCGCCTTCTCAGGCCTTGCGATCCGCGACGGTGCCGTCGAGGTGAAGGTTGCGGACGCCAAGGGCCGCGACGAGCTGAAGCGCAAGCTCGCGGCCGCTGCGGAGGGTTTGCCCGCGCATGCGCTCACCGTGACCGACGGCGGCGACGGGCTGGTCAGGCTGACGCCGACCGATGCCGCATCCGCGGCGCGGCTGCACGACCTGGTGGAAGACGCCATCGCCATGATCGAGCAGCGCCTCAAGGATGCCGGCATCAAGCTCGCCAGCGCCCAGCCGGACGGCACCGACCGCATCCGCATCTTCGTCCCGGGGATGATGGAGCCCGAGCGCGTCACCGCGATCTTCACCACGAAGGTCAAGGTCAGCTTCCGCCTGGTCGACATCTCGATGCCGGCGGAACAGGCGCAGTCCGGCACACCGCCCGCGGGCACGGAAGTCCTGCTCGGCTTCAAGGACAAGCGCCCCTATCTCGTTGCCAAGGACAGCGCGCTCGACGGCAACGACATCAGCTATGCAGGCCCGGGGTTCGCAAGCAGCACGAACGAGCCGATCGCCTCGTTCCGCTTCAACGGACGCGGCGCGCGGCGCTTTGCCCATATCACCGAGGAGAACATCGGAAAGCCCTTCGCCATCGTGCTCGACGACAAGGTGATCTCCGCCCCCGTGATCCGCGAGCCCATCACCGGGGGCTCCGGCCAGATATCAGGCAATTTCACCCTGGAGGAAGCAAGCAGCGTCGCCATGTTGCTGCGCGCCGGGGCACTGCCCGGGCACCTTGACCTGCTCGAACAGCAGGTGATCCAGCCCGCCGCCAAGCCCTAAGCAAGCCCTAAGGCGGAGATCGCCCCCACACCTCGCCGGGGCGCCCAGGTCCGTCCACGACGCCAAAGCCCGTACCCGGCCCCCGAATCACGGGCGCGCCGAAGCCATACGCGCAACCAACGGGCAATTGCCGAAACGCCCGATCAGGCTAAAATTTGCCTCTTGCGACATGACGGCCGAAGGCTTCATTCAAGCGGTCGTCATTCGAATTCGGCTATACGAATACCGAGCAGGACTGAAGACCTTACGCGGGGTTAGTACCATGCCGTCCGGCAGTGCAGACATTTCCTCGATCCTCGACCGCATTCTCGACGCGGCCACCGACAACCTCAGGATCGCAAAAATCCTGGTCCAGATGGGCCTCGATCCGAACAACGTCACCTACGACGCGATCTTCAATCGGATGCTCGAGATCTTCGTCCAGAACATCACGCTGGCCAATCTGTTCGCCGCGGTCGGCGCCGGCTTCTTCGTCGCCACCCTCTTGATGCGGACCATGGTGCCCCTGCGTGTCGCGAACATGATCGGCTGCGCGCTCTTCGCCGTGTTCGGCGCGCTGTCCGCCAACGTCTCGACGTTCCTGCTCTATCTTCTGCTGCTTCCGATCAACGCCCTGCGCCTGCGGCAGATGCTCAAGCTGGTCAAGAAAGCGCGCCATGCCGCCGAAGGCGACATGTCGATCGAATGGCTCAAGCCGTTTATGACCGAGCGCAAATATCGCTGCGGCGACACGCTCTTCAAGCTGGGCGATCCAGCCAAGGAGATGCTCCTCACGGTCACCGGCAAGTTCCTGGTCAAGGAGATCAACGTCGAGATCCTGCCGGGTGCGCTGATGGGAGAGCTCGGCTTCCTGACGCCGGACAACCGGCGCACCGGGACGATCGAATGCATCGAAGACGGACAGGTGCTCACGATCACCTATGACCGGCTGCTCGAGATCTATTTCCAGGACCCGCAGTTCGGGTACTACTTCTTGGTGCTGACCAGCCAGCGCCTGCTGCAGAACATCGATCGCCTGCAGAAGCAGCTGGCCACCGCGCGGGCCCCCACCACGAACAGAATCGCGTGATCGCCGCTCAGCTGAGCAGCAGCGCCATGCCCGGATCGCCCTTCTCCATCGCGCGCCGGTAGGCCGGACGCGCACCGATGCGGCCGAGATACTTCACCACGTTCGGACAGCGCTGGAGATCATAGGGCTGGAAATAGCGCATCGTGGTGAGCGAGAAGCCCATCATGATGTCGGCGGTGGTGAAGGTGTCGCCGGCGAGATATCTGGCATCACGAACGCGCGCGTCGACCAGATCGAAGGCGCGGTCGACGCGCCCCCTGGTCGCGGTCAGCATCGGGTTGTCCTCGGCGAGCTTGAGTCGGTTCAGGATCATCAGCCGGCCCATGCCGGCTTGCAACGTGCCGTTGGCGAAGTGAAACCAGTACAGGAACTGTGCGAAACCAGGATCGTCAGGGCCGAGCACGAGGCGGCCGTTACCGTATCTGGCCATGATGTAATCGACGATGGCGCCGGACTCGGCGAGCGCGAGATCGCCATCGGTGATGACGGGCGCCGCCCCGATCGGGTGCAGCGCCTTGTAGTCTTTAGGCGCCAGCATGGTGACGGGGTCGCGTGTGTAGCGTTTCAGCTCGTAGGGAAGTTCGAGCTCCTCGCAGAGCCAGACGATCCGCTCGGACTGCGACTTGCCGAGGTGGTGGACGGTGAGCATGGCGCCTCCTGCGATCCTTGAGTTGGACCAGGCGTGACGGCGCACCCTAACCCGTCGTGACGCGCGCCGCATCTCGCTCTCGTGCCCCGGACGCAGCGCAGCGTCACTTCGACGATGCGCTGCAGAGCCGGGGCCCATACAGTCGAGAGCAAGCCTTGCTTGGGTCCCGGCTCTGCGCAGCAACGCTAAGAGGCGTTGCAGCGCGTCCGGGACACGAGAGAGCCGAACACCCTACCTCTCGTCCGCCACCATCCGCGCCACCACGCGGTCGCGGCGGATGAAGTGGTGCCAGAGGGCGGCGACCACGTGAACCGCGATCAGGGCGAGCAGCACATAAGCAAAGAGGATGTGGCGGTCCTCGTATGCGCGCGCGGCTTCGCGGTCGGCAGAGGTGAATTGCGGCACGTGAAACAGGCCGAAGACATCCGAATAATCAGGCGTGTGCGCACCCGAATGCGCCCAACCGAGCATGATGACGACGACGACGGCAAGATACAGCGCGCCATGGCTGATGCGGGCGGCGAGCCTCTGCCAGGGCTGGCTGTCGGCCGGCAGCGCCGGCGTCGGATTGATCACGCGCCAGACCAGGCGCAGCACCGTGAGCAGCAGGATCAGATAACCGATATCGGCGTGGATCGAGCGGTAGAAGAAGCGGTCGGGACGCGCCGGTATGTGGTTCATCCACCAGCCGAAGCCGATCATGCCGATGATGGTCAGCGCCAAAATCCAGTGCAGCCACCGGGAAACGCTGCCCCAGCCGTGACTGGTGTTTCTGATCATGTCGGTCCCCCGGAGTTTTGCGGATATGTCGCCGTCCGCAGCGCAGGCATAGCTGCTGATAGCGGGAAGATGCGGCAATCGCGAAATTGAATCACTCCAAATGCCGGCCGGGGCCGCCCCGCCGCAAAACCGCCCCAAAAACCGAATGGTAACCATGACACCCTTAAGGTAGCGACGTGACCAATTCTCCGACGATCCTGGTGTTCGATTCCGGCCTTGGCGGCCTCACGGTCCTGCGCGAGGTCGTGGCCGCGCGCCCGGACGCGCATTACGTCTACGTCGCCGACGACGCCTTCTTTCCCTACGGCCACCACAGCGAGGACCAGATCATCGCCCGCGTCGTGCCGCTGATGGGGGAATTGATCGGCGCCCATGATCCCGATCTCGCCGTCGTCGCCTGCAACACGGCGTCCACTCTGGTCCTATCTCACTTGCGCGCCGCCTATTCCCTGCCCTTCGTCGGCACGGTGCCGGCGATCAAGCCGGCCTGCGCGCAGTCGAAGACCCGTCGCGTCTCGGTGCTCGGCACCAAGGGCACGGTGAAGCGCGAATACACGAAGGCGCTGATCCGCGATTTCGCGCAAGGCTGTGAGGTGACCCTGGTCGGCTCGCCCGAGCTCGCCTCGCTGGCTGAAGCCGAGCTCAATGGCGCTTCCGTCAGCGACGGCGACATCCTGGCCGAACTCGCCCCCTGCTTCGTCGGCGATGCCGGGGACGCCACCGCGCGCACCGATACGGTGGTGCTCGCCTGCACGCATTATCCGCTGCTGCTCGACCGGCTGAAGCGGCTGGCGCCCTGGCCGGTCGACTGGATCGACCCGGCACCGGCGATCGCCCGCCGCGTCTCGGATCTGCTCGGCGCGCGCCGCGGCAGCTTCGCGCAGTCCGGCGCAGAGATGATCTTCACCTCGAACCGCGCACACGGCCTTTCGGCCATGTTGACGCCGTTCTTCGGCGGCCGCGCGCTGGCCTGACTTGCGTAGCGACGGCGCGCTGCTAGGTTTCGCCGTCGTCACTTTTCCGCAGGTCTTCTCATGTCAGTCCCGACTGCGCCGCTCAACCGCCTCCGCCAGTTGTGGCGCGAGGGCCGCCCCGCCTTCGGCGCGATCGCGACCATCCCGAGCGTGCAGACCGTGCAGATCATGGCGCGCACGCTCGACTGGATCATCGTCGATCTCGAGCATGGACCGATCGGGCTCACCGAAGCGCATGCGATGATCGCCGCGACGACAGGCACGCCGTGCACGCCCCTGGTGCGGATCGCGGCAAACGAGCCGTGGCTTGCGAAAGCGCCGATGGACATCGGTGCCTTCGGCATCAACTTTCCGATGATCACCACGCCTGCCGAAGCAGAGAAGGCGGTCCGCAGCGTCCGCTACCCGCCGCGCGGCGACCGTTTGTGGGGGCCGTTCCACGCGCCGTTCCGCTGGGGCCAATCGATGCCGGACTACATGGCCAGCGCCGACGACGAGATGATCTGCATGATCACCATCGAGCACGTCGATGCGGTCAATCGCATCGACGAGATCATGGCGACGCCGGGCATCGATGTTGCGGTGATCGGCCCCGGCGATCTCGCCACCTCCATCAACAAGCGCGGCCAGATGGACGATCCGGAGCTGCTGGAGCTCGTCGCGCGCGCCGAGGCCGGCATCCTCAGAAGCGGCGTGCCGATCGGCGGTGTGGCCCGTACCGCCGACCAGGCCAACGCCCTGATCGACCGCGGCTACCGCGCCATCGCGCTCGGCTTCGACTGGTCGCTGTTCCAGCGCGGCATCATGGCGGCGTTCGAGGGGATCAGGCGCTGAGTCATTGAATCCAATATAAGATATTGAAAAGAATAAATATTTCTTCGAATCAGGTCGCTGGTGGTGTCAACGCCCTGATGCGGCGAACCGACCGGCCCCAAGCGGGTTGGTTCGTGCTAGACCGGGCCTTGAGCGGGAACCCCGCTCGCTGCACATATTTTAATCCAAGGGAACTGAAACAGCGATGCGCGGGACGCCAAAGACCATTTCGCTGCGGCGCCGCCTGATCTGCGACCTCATGCACGCCTCGATGGGCGTGCCGTTCGTTTCGCTGTCCCGTTCACTCAATATCCACCCCCTGCTGGAGGCTCGCGCCGGCGCCATCGCGCCCGCCGGCTGGGCGGCGATATTCGTCAAGGCTTTCGCCCTGGTGGCCACGGACGAGCCGGTGCTGCGCACCGTCTACGCCAAATGGCCCCGGCCGACGCTCTACGAGCTGCCGAAGAGCGTGGCGACGGTGGCCATTGCCCGGGTCGAGGACGGCGAGGAATGCGTGCTGCCGCAGCGGATAGCAGCCCCGGAGGCCCTTTCGCTGGCCGCGGTCGATGCGGAGATCCGGCGCGGCAAGACGGCTCCGATCGAGGACGTCCCCATGTTCCGCAAGATCATGCGGGCGACCCGCCTGCCGCTGCCGCTCCGGCGCCTGTCCTGGGCGATCGGGCTCAATTTCGGCCGGCAGCGGGGCAACTGGTTCGGCAGCTTTGCGGTGAGCTCGGTGGCCGCCTATGGCGGCGGCGAGCTCCATCCCATCACGCCCGGCCCCTTCATCGTCAGCTATGGGGTGGTGGAACCCGACCAGACCATCCACGTCGTGATCCGTTGGGACCACCGGGTCACCGACGCCGCCCCCATCGCCCGGGTCCTGACCCGGCTGGAACAGGTGCTGAACACTGAAATCGCTGCCGAATTGCGGGCGGCAGGCTCGAAGCCGATCCGGGCCGTAAGGACCTGATTTCGCAGCTATTCGCATTGACAGCGAACCCCAAACTCACCTAAAAGCCGCCTGCTCGCGGGCCGATTTCGGCCCGCGAAGCGTTTCGCGACCCGTGGTCCTCTCCCTTAAGCTTTGGGGATCGGACCTGTCAGTGCCGGGCTAGCCCGTCACACAGGAGGGCGCGTTTCCTCAAACCATGCAACCGAAGAGGACGCGATGACTAAGCGCAGTGAGGCGAAGTACAAACTCGATCGCCGTATGGGCCAGAACATCTGGGGCCGCCCGAAGAGCCCCGTGAACCGCCGCGAGTACGGCCCCGGCCAGCACGGCCAGCGCCGCAAGGGCAAGCTCTCCGACTTCGGCGTGCAGCTGCGCGCCAAGCAGAAGCTGAAGGGCTATTACGCCAACATTTCCGAGCGCCAGTTCCACGGCATCTATGTCGAGGCGAGCCGTCTCAAGGGTGACACCGGCGAGAACCTGATCGGCCTGCTGGAGCGTCGTCTCGACGCGGTCGTGTACCGCGCCAAGTTCGTCTCGACGATCTTCGCTGCCCGCCAGTTCATCAACCACGGCCACATCAAGGTGAACGGCCGCAAGGTCAACATCTCGAGCTACCAGCTCAAGGTCGGCGACGTGATCGAGGTCAAGGAAGCCTCCAAGCAGCTCGCCCACGTGCTTGAAGCCAGCCAGCTCCCCGAGCGCGACACCCCCGACTATCTCGAAGTCGACCACGGCAAGATGACCGCGAAGTACACGCGCATCCCCGGCCTCTCCGATGTGCCGTTCCCGGTGCAGATGGAGCCGCATCTGGTCGTCGAATTCTATTCGCGCTAATATCTGAATATCGAAAGGCCCCGGTTCGCCGGGGCCTTTTTGCTTAAGAGCCACAGTTCAGTGGCCGCAATGCCTGAGGAGCCGTCGCATGCTCTACACCCCTCCCCCGATCGATCCCAAGGCGCCACCGGTGCGCATCAACCTGCTCTCGGATACGCAGACCAAGCCCACGGCTGCGATGCGCGAGGCGATGGCGCGCGCCGAGGTCGGTGACGAGCAGGTCGGCGACGATCCGACCGTGAATGCGCTGTGCGCGCGCGTTGCGGATTTGCTCGGCAAGGAAGCCGCGGTCTACATGCCCTCCGGCACGATGTGCAACGTCACCGCGACGCTGGTGCATTGCCGTCCCGGCGACGAGATCCTCGCGCATGAAACCGCGCACATCATCGCCCGCGAAGGCGGCGCGCATGCCGCGATCGGCGGCTTCCAGGTCACGCAGCTCAAGGGGCCCGACGGCCAGTTCACGCCGGAGACGTTTCGCAAGGCGCTTCATCCGCGCACGCGCTACCAGCCGCCGCAGACCGTCGTCAGCGTCGAGCAGACCGCCAATATCGGCGGCGGCACGATCTGGAAGAAGGCCGCACTCGACGAGATCGTCGCGATCGCCAAGCAACATGGGCTCGTCACGCACATGGACGGCGCGCGCCTGCTCAACGCCACGGTGGCCAGCGGCATCTCTCCGCGCGACATGACCGCAGGGTGGGATTCGGCCTGGATCGACTTCTCGAAGGGCCTCGGCGCGCCGATCGGCGGCGTGCTCGCGGGCTCGCGCGCCTTCATCGACGCGGTGTGGCAGTGGAAGCAGCGCCTCGGCGGCTCGATGCGGCAGGCCGGAATCTGCGCGGCCGCCTGCATCTACGCGCTCGACCATCACGTCGATCGCCTCGCCGACGACCACGCCAATGCGCGTGCACTTGCCCGCGGACTGTCGCAAATCTCAGGCGTTGAGGTGCAGGAGCCCGAGACCAATCTCGTGTTCTTCAAGCCCGACGGCGCCGGCGTTGCCGGCGACAAGATGGTCGCGGCGCTGCGCCAGCGCGGCGTGACGCTCGCGATGATGGACGGCCGCATCCGCGCCTGCACCCATCTCGACGTCAATGCGGCCCAGGTCGAGGAGACGATCGGATACGTGCGCGAGATCGTGCGGGGCGCGTAGCTACCGCCCCATCGCCTGATAGATCAGCGTCTTCAACGCCAGTTGAATCCGGCCGCGCTGCGACGGGGTCTGCACCATGAAGATCCCGAACAGGTCGTCTTCGGGATCAATGAAGAAGAAGGTGCCGCCGACGCCGTCCCAGCGATACTCGCCAAGCGGCCACGAGGTAGCAGGCGGCACCGAGGTGCGCACCGCAAAGCCGAGGCCGAAGCCGGAACTCCCGCCCGGATAATAGTTCTGGTCGCGCGCGATCTTCGTCTCCGGCCCGATGTGATCCGACGCCATCAGCGCGATGGTCTCGGGCTTGAGATAGCGCCGGCCGTCATAGCTGCCGCCGTTCAGCAGCATCTGCGCGAAGCGGGCGTAGTCGCCGACTGTGCCGACCATTCCGCCGCCGCCCGATTCCCATTTCGCAGGCCGCCTGATATCGCGGACCTGCGTCGTCGGATTGATGTTGCGATCCTCCGGCATCGGCTCGGCGATGCGCGGGAATTTGGTGGGATCGGCGACAAAGAACGCCGTCTCGGTCATGCCGAGCGGATCGAGCAGCCGCTCCTTCTCGAACTGAAGCAGCGTCTTTCCCGAGATCACCTCGACGACGCAGCCGAGCACGTCGGTGGAGAAGCCGTAGTCCCACACCGTGCCCGGCTGCTCGACCAGCGGCAGCGTGGCGATTTTCGCGGCGAAGTCGGCATTGCTGAGATTGCTGTTGAAGAGATTGGCTTCGGCATAGAGCTCGCGCACTGCGCCGCCGTCATGATAGCCGTAAGGCAGCCCCGAGGTGTGGCGCAAGAGGTCCTTGATCATGACGGGACGCTCCAGCGGCTCCAGCGCCAGAGCGACCTTGCCATCCTCGGCCTTCTTTTCCACGCCGACCTTCATGTCGGCGAAAGCAGGAATGTATTTCGAGACCGGATCGTCGAGCGCGAGCTTGCCCTCCTCGACGAGCATCATCGCCATGACGGACGTGATCGGCTTCGACATCGAATAGAGACGGAAGATCGTGTCCGCGCTCATCGAACTCTCGGTCGCGACGTCGCGGACGCCGAAATTCTCGTAGTAGACCGGCTTGCCATGCTGCTGGAGCAGCAGAATGGCGCCGGGAATCTTGCCGGTCACGATCTCGTTGCGGATGTAGTCGGAGACCTTCGCCAGCCCTTCGGGCGAGAAGTTGCGCGCGGCGCGCTCGGAGCCTGCCTGCGCACTCACGGCACCGAACAGAAAGACGAGCGCCGCGATGAAGGAGCGACGCCCGGTCATGTCACTTCTCCATGGCTTCATAGACCAACTGCTTCAATGTCCGCTGCACGCGCTGGCGCTCGGTGGGGGTCTGCTCCAGCAGAACGAAGAACATGTCCTGCTTGGGGTCGATCACAAAATAGCAGCCGGAGGCGCCATCCCACTTCAACTCGCCGAGATCGCCGGGCGGCGGCGGCTTGGCG
Source organism: Bradyrhizobium sp. 14AA (assembly GCF_054185205.1). Taxonomy (NCBI): domain Bacteria; kingdom Pseudomonadati; phylum Pseudomonadota; class Alphaproteobacteria; order Hyphomicrobiales; family Nitrobacteraceae; genus Bradyrhizobium; species Bradyrhizobium sp. 14AA. The sequence continues at coordinate 84,104 of NZ_JAVAYM010000020.1, forward strand.
TTGCCGGGATCGGTGCGGACCGCGAGGCCGAGGCCGAAGCCGAAGCCGTCGCCGGGGAAATAGAAATAGTCACGATCGACGCCGGAGTTTGGGCCGACCTGATCGGTCACCATCAGCTTGAACGTTTCAGGCTTGAGAATGGTCTTGCCGTCGAGGCTGCCACCATTGAGCAGCATCTGCGCAAAGCGCTCGTAATCGGCCATGGTCGTCACCATGCCGCCGCTGGCGAACTGGATCTTCTTGACCACCGTCGGATCGTTGATCCGGCCGACCCGGAAATCGCTGTCGTTCGGCACCGGCTGGGCCAGAAGCTTCTGCTTCTCGGGGGCCGTGACGAAGAAGCCGGTATCGACCATGCCGAGCGGGTCGAGCAACTTCTCCCGCATGATTTCTATCAGCGGCTTGCCGGTCGCGATCTCCATCACCCGCGCCAGGACGTCGGTGGAATGGCCGTACTGCCAGAGCGCGCCCGGCTGGTTGTGCAGCGGCAATTTGGCGATGCGCTCGGCGAATTCGGCGAGGTCGAAATCGCCGGCATAGATGTTGGCCTCGCGATAGGCCTTGCGCACCAGGCTGTCGCCATAGAAGCCATAGGTGATGCCGGAGGTGTGGCGCATCAGGTCGAGCACCGTCATCGGCCGCGTGGGCGGCACCAGCTCGAGCGATTTGGTGCCGTCATCGGCCTTCTTCTCGACCCCGACCTTCACGTTGGCGAACGAGGGAATGTATTTCGAGACGGGATCGTCGAGCTTGATCTTGCCGTCCTCGATCAACCTCACCGCGACGACGGAGGTGATCGCCTTGGTCATTGAGAACAGGCGGAAAATGGTCTTGTCCGTGATCGGCGCCTTGCTGACCACGTCCTGCACGCCGAAGGCTTCGCGGTAGACCGGCTTGCCGTGCTGCTGGATCAGGACCGTCGCGCCGGCGATCTTGCCGGTCGCGACCTCGTTCTTGAAGAAGTCACCGACCTTGGCGAGCTTGTCCTGGTTGAAATGCGCGCCGGCCGGAATCTCGTAGGTGCCCTCTGCCCGTGCGAACGACATCGCACCCAGCGACACGATTGCGCCGCAGGCGAGCGCACGCAGTCCAATACATGAAATCATATCCCCTCCCCGGAACATGGCCCGGCGGAGTGTACTGACCGCGCCATCAGGCACAAGGGCTGCCGTAGCGCTCAAGCGCCTCGGCATGGAGGGTCGCGCTCGGCTCGGAGAAGCAGCAGAACACGACGCGGGCCAAGGACGGCGCGACAGCGAGCCCTTCGACCGTCGTGCGCACGCCGATATCTGCGGCCCGGTCGGCAGGAAAGCGGAAAATGCCGGTCGAAATCGCGGGAAAGGCCACCGAGGTCAGTTTGTGCTTCCCGCACAACTCCATCGAACGGCGATAGCAGGAGGCGAGCAGATCGTCCTCGCCGAGCGTGCCACCGTTCCAGACCGGCCCGACGGTGTGGATCACATGCGCGGCCTTGAGCCGGTAGCCCTTGGTGATCTTGGCGTCGCCCGTCTTGCAGCCGTGGAGCATACGGCATTCGGCGACCAGATCGGGCCCGGCCGCCCGATGGATCGCACCATCGACGCCGCCTCCACCAAGGAGAGACGAATTCGCGGCGTTGACGATGGCGTCAACGCTCAGTGTGGTGATGTCAGCGACAATGACCTCAAGCTCTGCGCCGCCAATCCGGCGCGTCAGCTGGGTCATTTCTCAGGCCGCGACGACGACGCCCTTCTCGGAGAAGAGCTGCTGCAATTCGCCGGCCTGGAACATCTCGCGGACGATGTCGCAGCCGCCGACGAACTCGCCTTTCACGTAAAGCTGCGGGATGGTCGGCCAGTTCGAGTATTCCTTGATGCCGTTACGCAGCTCGGCGGATTCGAGCACGTTCAGGCCCTTATAGCCGACGCCGATGTGATCGAGGATCTGGACGACCTGGCCGGAGAAACCGCACTGCGGAAATTGTGGCGTGCCCTTCATGAACAGAACCACGTCGTTTGCCTTCACTTCGTTGTCGATAAATTCCGCGATGCTCATATCCGTGTCCTTCCGGGGCGGAGCCCTCACAAATCGCTTCGGGCCGGCTCAGCCGATCTAACCCGATACCTGCCCATATATGTAGCCCAAACCGTTGTGCATCCAAAGTAAAATGGCGGCGAACGGTCCCGGCCTGGCCTTGGCCCTGCCCCTGGGCGGACTGGTCTCCCGCAGCGCCGGCCCATTGCATGACGGCACGAATATCATCGCCGGGGAGGACTTTCATACCGTAACGGAGCCCCTATCTAGGACAAACCCAGGTTTTGGAACCGGGCAACGCCAACAACGTTCTCTTGTCCTGTCTGGAGAAAAACGTGACGAAACAAGCCTCCGCTACGGCCACCGCCCCGCTTTCGTCACCGTCGGCCGATCTGGGCGGTCTCGCCCGGAGGCTTCAGGACGCATTTCTCACCGTCCGCAACGAGACCGAGCGCCGGGCAGCGCCGCTCTCGCCCGAGGACCAGCAGATCCAGTCCATGCCGGACGCGAGCCCGACGAAATGGCACAGGGCGCATACGACCTGGTTCTGGGAGCAATTCCTGCTCGGCGAACACGCGGCCGGCTACCGGCCTTTCCACCCCGACTTCGCCTTCCTGTTCAATTCCTATTACGTCAGTGCCGGCCCGCGTCACGCCCGCAATCATCGCGGCGACATCACGCGTCCGAGCGCCGATCAGATCGGCGCCTATCGTAGATATGTCGATGCGGCCGTCGTCAAATTCTTCCGCGAGGCCGGAGAAGACGAGATTCGCGCGATCGCGCCGCTGGTCGAGGTCGGGCTCAACCACGAGCAGCAACACCAGGAATTGATGTTCACGGACATCCTGCACGCCTTTGCGCAAAACCCGGTCTATCCGGCCTATGACCCGGACTGGCGCTTCCCGGCCGCGACACGCACCGGCGATGACTGGCTGACCCTGAACGAAGGCATCCACACCGTCGGCCACGTCGACGACAGTTTCCATTTCGACAACGAGAGGCCCGCCCATCGTGCCCTCGTCGGCCCGGTCAAGGTCGCCCGCAATCTCGTCACCAACGGCGAATGGCTCGCCTTCATGCGCGACGGCGGCTACCGGAACGCAACGCTGTGGCTGATGGACGGCTTTGCCGCCGTCAGCAAGGAGGACTGGCAGGCTCCCGGCCATTGGCGCGAGATCGAGGGCCAGTGGCACATGATGACGCTGGCCGGCGTGAAGCCGGTCGATCCCGACGCGCCGGTCTGCCACATCAGCTATTACGAGGCCGACGCCTTTGCGCGCTGGGCCGGAGAGCATGTGCCGACCGAGATGGAATGGGAGGTTGCGGCCCGCACGGGCCAGCTCAACGATGCCTTTGGCATCGTCTGGCAGTGGACCCGCAGCTCGTACTCACCCTACCCCGGCTATCGCGCGATCGAAGGCGCGCTTGGTGAATATAACGGCAAGTTCATGGTCAACCAGTTCGTACTGCGTGGCTCCTCGCTTGCAACTCCGGAGGACCACAGCCGTATTACCTATCGTAACTTTTTCTACCCGCATCATCGCTGGCAGTTCACGGGACTGCGGCTCGCCGACTACTAGTTCTTATCCGACGACAAATGCGCGCCGGACAGCGCGTTCAGGAGAGTATCATGAATGTGCACGCCAGCGCTTTGGCCGAAGCCCATCTCCCCGACGAGCAGACCACTGCCTTCGCCCGCGAGGCTATCGTGGACCTCTCGCAGCAGCCGAAAAAGCTGTCGCCGAAATATTTCTACGATGCGACTGGATCGGAGCTGTTCGAGGCGATCACGAAGCTGCCGGAATATTATCCAACGCGCACCGAGCTCTCGATCCTGAAGGAGCGCGGCAGCGAGATCGCAAAGATCATTCCGGAGCATGCGGCGCTGGTCGAGTTCGGCGCCGGTGCGACCACGAAGGTCCGCCTGCTGCTGGACCACTGCAAGTTCGCGGCCTATGTGCCCGTCGACATCTCCGGCGATTTCCTGGCGGCGCAGGCGAACGGGCTGAAGCGCGACTTCCCCTCGCTCGGCATCTATCCCGTGGCGGCCGACTTCACCACGCCGTTCGAGCTGCCCAAGGCAGTGGCCTCGATGCCCAAGGTCGGCTTCTTCCCCGGCTCGACCATCGGCAATTTCGAGCCGGATGAGGCCCAGGCTTTCCTGAAGAGCGCGCGCCAGATCCTGGGCAAGGGCGCGCAGATGATCATCGGCGCGGACCTCGAAAAGGACGAGCGCGTGCTCTTCGATGCCTATAACGATGCCGCCGGCGTCACCGCGCGCTTCAACCTCAATGTGCTGGTGCGGATCAACCGCGAGCTCGGCGGCAATTTCGACCTGTCCGCCTTCACCCATCGCGCGATCTACAATCGCGAGCGGCACCGCATCGAGATGCACCTGATCAGCAAGAAGAGCCAGACCGTGCGCCTGCTCGGCACCAGCTTCTCGTTCCGTCCGGGCGAGAGCATCCACACCGAGAACAGCTACAAATACAGCATCGAGCGTTTCGCTGCGCTGGCGCAGGGCGCCGGCTGGCGTGTGCGCGAGAGCTGGACGGATGCGGCGAAGATGTTCTCGGTGCATGCGCTGCAAGTGGCGGAGTAACGCTCCGGCGCTGCGGCGCATCCTTCGAGACGCCCGCTTTAGGCGGGCGCCTCAGGATGAGGACGGAGCTCGCGGCGACAGTTTCAACGGGCACCGATGCTGAATAGCCTCATCCAGAGGAGACCGCCACCGGGTCCGCGCTAAGCGCGGCCCGATGACAGGCTCCGCGGTCGTCTCGAAGGACGAGGCGTGCGCTCAGACCGCTCCAGATCAACGTTCCTCGGCTTCTTCCGGCGTCGATCCCAGCGACACCGACTCCCACACCGCGACGACGATCATGATCGCGCTCGTCGCCACCGACAGCCAGAGCGGCGAGAGGTCGGCGGCAAACCACCACAGCAACAGCAGCAAAATGATGCCGATGCCGTGCGAGAGCTGGAGGAAGCCGCGGATCGCATGCTTGAACAGGATGGTGCCGACCAGGAACACCAGGGGCCCGCCGATCGTGCTGACGATGGTGCGGATGTCGGAATGTCCGGTCGGATGCTTCAGCACCAGTTCGTCCGACACCGCGGTCAGGATGATGCCGGCGACGATCGGCATGTGCAGATAGGTGTAGGCGAGACGTGCCAGATGGCCGGATTCGGCGGATTTCGAGATACGCTCCGAACCGGCCTCCGCGCCCTTGTGAAAATAGACCCACCACATCGCGACGGCACCGACCAGCGCAGAGACGAAGGCCAGAATATTATCCGCCGTCCACTCCAGCTCGGCGAAGGTCGCGCCGTTGACGACGATGGCTTCGCCGAGCGCGATGATGATGAAGCCGGCGCAGCGCTCGGCCATGTGGCCGCCTTCGACGGCCCAGGCCTCGACCGACGAGAAGCCCAGCTTCGGGACCCAGAAGCGGGCAGCGGGCGCGATATACTCCCAGGTGACCGCCGCGATCCACAGCCATAGCCGCGTCTCGCCCTCGGACAGGCCGCCTGCGATCCACAACACCGCGGAGATCACGAGCCACGTCAGAATGCGGATCGCATTGTGCCGCACCAGAATGCGATGACGCGGCGTTGCAAACATCCAGAACGCGGTGCGTCCGACCTGCATCGCGGCGTAGGCGATCGCGAACCACAGGCCGCGTCCCTCGAACGCGGCGGGGATTGTCGTCGACAGCACGAGGCCGCCCAGCATCAGCAGGAAGAGCATGACGCGGACCGGCGTCAGCTCGGGATTGAGCCAGTTGGTGACCCAGGCGGTGTAGACCCACACCCACCATACCGCCAGAAACAGCACCGTGACATGCACCGCGCCGAGCGGCGTGAAATGGTGCAGCAGCGTGTGCGAGACCTGCGTGATCGCGAACACGAAGACGAGGTCGAAGAACAGCTCGGCATTGGTGACGCGGCTGTGCTGGTTCGGCACGATGACGCGAAACATCGCGCCGCGCGGATTGTCCGCAGCCATCATCGTGCCCCCGTCGCGGTCAGGTCAGGTGCCGGGTACGCCGGTTTGCAGCGCCAGCGCATGCAGGACGCCGCCCATCTGGCCGCGCAGGGACTGATAGACGATCTGGTGCTGCTGGACGCGAGACTTGCCGCGGAAGGATTCCGAGATCACGGTCGCGGCATAATGGTCGCCATCACCGGCGAGGTCACGGATGGTCACCTCGGCATCGGGGATTGCTGCCTTGATCATCGCCTCGATATCGTGGGCGTCCATGGGCATTCGGGTCTTGCTCCTGTCTCGTCGAATCGCGCCGGGGTCCCCTCTCCGGCAGGTCCAAACTTAGCGTGAACGGCCTTCTACGTCACGCACTCAGGCACTATATCCGTGATCCCATCAGGATAAAGGCACGACAAAGTGCCGCGCGCGGCAGATTGATCGAAAAGGCGTGAAATCATGAAGCTTCCAGGGCCCGACCACCCCATCACCATCACCCAGAACCCCCGCCGCGTCCGCGTCACGGCGGGCGACATCGTGATCGCCGAGACCAGCAAGGCGCTGACCTTGAAGGAGGCCAAATATCCGGCGGTGCAATATGTGCCGCGGGAGGATGCCAACATGGCGCTGCTCGAGCGCACCGACCGCGTCACCCATTGCCCCTACAAGGGCGATGCGAGCTACTACAGCGTCAAGGCCGACGGCAAGACGCTCGACAACGCGATCTGGACCTACGAGACGCCCTTCCCGGCGATGACGGAGATTTCCGGCCACCTCGCCTTCTATCCGGACAAGGTGAAGATCGAGGAAGTGGGGTAGTTGCGGATGCTGTCATTCCGGGGCGGTCCACAGGACCGAATCTCGAGATTCCGGGTCTGGTGCTAACGCACCATCCCGGAATGACGAAAATTGCTACGCCCTGAAGATCGTGAGCCCCAGGATCAGCAGCACCAGGAAAATCGCGACGAAGACGTAGAACAGGAAGCGGGCAATATCGGCGGAGGCGGCCGAGACGCCGGTGAAGCCGAGCACGCCGGCTACGATCGAGACCAGTAGGAAGATCAGCGCCCATTTCAGGATCGTCATCGCCAGCTCCGAAATTGGAGCCGCTGGTCGCGGCCCTCATGCCCTTTTTCGCGAACGCTAACTTGGATGCGGGGAACTGGTTCCTAATGGTGCCGGGGCTGCAGGTCCGGCTCAAACGACCCTTGCTCAATCCGGTTCCGGGCGGCACAGTCAGTGCGGGACAGGAGCGCAATCGGGGCGGCCATGATCACGATGTCACATTCAGCGACGATCGGCGCGGAGGCGCATGCCGCGCCGAAGAGCAAGGCGCGCAACCAGGCGCTCGATCGTGCCCGTACCTTCCTGACGCTGGTGGTGCTGCTGCACCATGCCGTCATCCCCTATACCTACTTCGGTCATACCGACCCGAAATTCTTCTTCGGCTTCGACATGATCGTGCTGGCCACCGACAGCTTCTTCATGGCGATGTTCTTCTTCCTGTCGGGCTTGTTTGCGTGGTCGGGCATCGCCCGCAAGGGAGCGCTGAACTATTTGGCAGATCGCCTGCTCCGGCTTGGCCTGCCGTTCGTGATCTGCGCATTCACGATCATTCCGCTCGCCTATTACGCCATCTCGCTCCGGCACCATCCCGAGATCGGCTTTTCGGAATACTGGTGGAATATGGTCACGAAGGGCCCGTGGCCGAGCGGGCCGATCTGGTTCCTTTGGGTCCTGCTCGGTTTCGACGTGATAGCCTGCATATTGCACCGGCTGTCGCCCACCCTGCTCGATCCGATCAACCGCCTTTCGCTGTACGGCTGCCGTCGGCCCGAAGTGTTCTTTGCTATCATGCTTGCCGTCACCGCGGCGTTCTATGTTCCCGGGCTGATGTATTATGGACCAAGCAGCTGGTTCGAATTCGGGCCGTTCTCGGTGCAGCACGGGCGCGTGATGCTCTATGCGAGCTACTTCTTTTTCGGTGCCGGCATCGGCGTCGCGAATATCGATCGCGGCCTGCTCGCGGCAGACGGCCGGATGGCGAAGGTCAGCTGGGACTGGATGGTCTTGGCGATCGTTCCGTATTGCCTGCTCTGGGTGCTGATCTTCATCAAGCGCGAAATACTTGGAAATCCGTCGCCGCTGCCGAACTGGTATGAGGGGCTCTACGCCATCTGCTTCGCTGTCTTCAGCGTGGCGGTCATGTTTTTGATCCTGGCCTTTTTCCAGAGGTTCAGACAATCAGGCTCAGCCAAGCTACTCGATCCGATGCAGGCGGACGGCTACGGCATATTTTTGGTGCACTACCCGATCGCGCTTTGGCTGCAATACTGGCTGTTCGACTATGACCTGCCTGCGATCGTCAAGGCGACGATCGGGTTCGTGCTGACGGTCGCGTTCAGTTGGGCGCTAACGCGCGCCTTGCGCCAGATCCCCGGGGCAGCGAAGGTGCTGTGACCCCGTGGCCCGGATGAACAAAGCGACATCCGGGGTTCGGAGTTTGTGGAGGCGCCTTACGCCGCCTTGCCGCCCATATACTCCGGTAGCCAGCGCTCGAACGACTTGCGCAGCGCATCGATCGTCACAGGCGCCTCGCCGGCGATCGCGATCGCATCGCCACCGGTGGTGCCGATCCGCACGCAGGGCACCTCGCAGCCGCGCATCTTGGCGAGCACGCGGCCGGCTTCGGTTTCCGGCACGGTGACGAGATAGCGCGCCTGGTCCTCGCCGAACCAATAGGCCTGCGAGACCAGCGAAGTCGGCGCCGCCAGCAGCTTGGCGCCGATGCCGCTCGCCATCGCCATCTCCGCGAGCGCGATCAGGAGGCCGCCATCGGAGAGATCGTGCACCGCGGTCGCAGTGCCCGCATGGATCATGCCGCGCACGCAGTCGCCGTTGCGCTTCTCGGCGGCGAGATCGACCGGCGGCGGGGCGCCTTCTTCGCGACCGCAGATGTCGCGCAGGTAGACCGACTGGCCGAGCCAGCCGTGAGTTTCGCCGACCAGCAGGATCGCCTCGCCTTCGGCCTTGAAGGCGAGTGACGCCGACTTGGTGAAGTCGTCGAGCAGGCCGACGCCGCCGATCGAGGGCGTCGGCAGGATCGCGCGGCCGTTGGTCTCGTTGTAGAGCGAGACGTTGCCGGAGACGACCGGGAAGTCGAGCGTGCGGCAGGCCTCCGAGATGCCCTTCAGGCAGCCGACGAACTGGCCCATGATCTCGGGCCGCTCGGGGTTGCCGAAATTGAGATTGTCGGTGATCGCGAGCGGCTTGCCGCCGACGGCGGTGATGTTGCGCCAGGCTTCCGCCACCGCCTGCTTGCCGCCCTCGAACGGATCGGCCTCGCAATAGCGCGGCGTGACGTCGACGGTCAGCGCGAGGCCCTTCGGCCCGTCCTGCACGCGCACCACGGCGGCGTCGCCGCCGGGACGCTGCATGGTGTTGCCGAGGATGACGTGGTCGTACTGCTCCCAGACCCAGCGCTTGCTGCACATGTCGGGCGTGCCGATCAGCTTCTCCAGCGCGGCACCGAGGCCCATTGGCGCTACCACCTCGCGCGCATGCACGACCGGCAGCGCGGCGGACGGGACATGCGGGCGATCGTACAGCGGCGCCTCGTCGCCGAGCTCCTTGATCGGCAGATCGGCCATGACGTCGCCGCCATGCTTGACCACGAAGCGCTTGCTTGGCGTGGTGTAGCCGACCACGGCGAAGTCGAGGCCCCACTTCTTGAAGATCGCCTCGGCTTCCTTTTCCTTCTCGGGCTTGAGCACCATGAGCATGCGCTCCTGGCTTTCCGAGAGCATCATCTCGTAGGCGCTCATGCCGGTCTCACGGGTCGGCACCGCATCGAGATCGAGGTCGACGCCGAGGTCGCCCTTGGCGCCCATCTCGACCGCCGAGCAGGTCAGGCCCGCCGCGCCCATGTCCTGGATCGCGATGACGCAGCCCTTCTCCATGATCTCGAGGCAGGCCTCCAGCAGCAGTTTTTCGGCGAAGGGATCGCCGACCTGCACGGTCGGGCGCTTCTCCTCGGACTTGTCGTCGAACTCGGCCGAGGCCATCGAGGCACCATGGATGCCGTCACGGCCGGTCTTGGAGCCGAGATAGACGATCGGCATGTTCACGCCGGAGGCGGCCGCATAGAAGATCTTGTCGGCGTCGGCGAGGCCGACCGCCATCGCGTTGACGAGGATGTTGCCGTCATAGCGGGTGTGGAAGCGCACCTGGCCGCCCACCGTCGGCACGCCGAAGGAATTGCCGTAGCCGCCGACACCGGCGACGACGCCGGAGACGAGATGCCGGGTCTTGGCATGCTCGGGCGCGCCGAAGCTCAGCGCATTGAGGCAGGCGATCGGGCGCGCGCCCATGGTGAAGACGTCGCGCAAAATGCCGCCGACGCCGGTGGTCGCGCCCTGGTAGGGCTCGATGTAGCTCGGGTGGTTGTGGCTCTCCATCTTGAAGACCACGGCCTGGCCGTCGCCGATGTCGATCACGCCGGCATTCTCGCCCGGGCCCTGGATCACCCAGGGCGCCTTGGTCGGCAGGCCGCGCAGATGGATGCGCGACGACTTGTACGAGCAATGCTCGTTCCACATCGCCGAGAAGATGCCGAGCTCGGTGAAGGTCGGCTCCCGCCCGATCAGCTTCAGGATGCGCTCGTACTCGTCGGGCTTGAGCCCGTGGGCGGCAACCAGTTCAGGGGTGATCTTGGGTTCATTCTTCATGGATTCGGGGCTTTCGGCGGCGGTTGGCCGTTCTTAGGAACATCGGAGGCTCGCGAAAAGCCCTTTATGGCGCATTTTCCCGCTGTCCCACGTTTTGCGGCAGGTCGGCGCAGGAACAGGAATTGCACCGCGCTGACGGATCGGATTTAAGGGCAAAAGACCCGCAATTGAAGGCCCATTTCCGTGCACGAATTGACCAAAACGGCCCCTTCCCCCCGCCCCGACCTGCATGTCGCGACCGAGGGGGAATTTGCGGGCTGGCAGACCTGGATCCGCGACAGCTTTGAGAACCATATCGGCCCCTTCTGGCACCGCCTGGAGGCCGATGGCCGCGTCCGCTGCGCCTTCCGGGTCGAGAAGAAGCACCTCAACGGCTCCGGCAACGTCCATGGCGGCTGCTTCATGGCATTCGCCGATTACAGCCTGTTCGCCATCGGCCGTCACGCACTGAACGGCCGGGGCGTGACCATCAACTTCTCCTGCGAATTCCTCGACGCGGGACACGAGGGCGAATTGATCGAGTGCACCGGCGAGGTCACCCGCGCCGGGGCCTCGCTGATCTTCCTGCGCGGCCAGATGGCCTCCGGCGACCGCCGGCTGTTCACGTTTTCCGGGACGATCAAGCGGGCGAAGTGGAAGTCGGCACCTCAGCCAAACGCATAGCTCGGCGCCTTCCCTTTTCGCGCCCCCTCGCCCAGACTTGCGGCAAGCGCGTTCGCGCCGGGGAGCAGGAACAAGGTGCCGCAGAGCACATCGCGAGCGGGTCGCACGGCGGCCTCCGCATCAACGCCGCCATCGACCATGCCCGCCACCGGCGCCCGCAACTGGCGCGACTACGCGCTGCTGTTCGCGCTCGCCTGCTGCTGGAGCTCCACTTACCCGCTGGCCAAGCTCGCGCTGGACACGATCCCGCCTGTCACCTTCATCTCCGCGCGCTCGCTGATCGCAGCCGCCTTCCTGTTCGCGATCCTGTGGATGCGCGGCGCCAGGATCCCGACCGACGCGAAGGCCTGGAAACTGTTCGCGACCCAGCAATTGATCAATTCGACCTTCCCGTTCCTGGTCATCACCTGGTCGCAGCAATTTGTGCCGGCCTCGAATACGGTGGTGCTGGCCTCGACCACGCCGATCTTCGCCTTCCTGATCACCTCGCTGATCACGCGCCACGAGCCGGCAACGCTGCTGAAACTCGCTGGCGCGATCCTGGGCCTTGCCGGCACCGTCGCCATCGTCGGCCTCGATGCGCTGCGTGGGTTCGGGAGCGAGATCGTGGCGGAGATCGCGATCCTGCTCGCCACCATCTCCTTTGCTTGCGCGACCATCTTCGGCTTGCGGCTGTCCGACTACGACCCGATGGTGGTCGCCGCCGGCTCGCTGTTGTTCGGCGGCCTCATCCTGCTGCCACCCTCGCTGATCATCGACCAGCCCTGGACGCTGCACCCGACGCCGACCGCGATCGTTGCCACTATCGTCATGGGCATCGTCTCCAGCGCATTGGGCCTGATGCTGTTCTACGTCTGCCTTGGCCGGCTCGGCACGCTGACCACGAATGCGCAAGGGTACTTGCGCATTCCGATCGGCGTGGGTCTTTCGGTGCTGCTGCTCGGCGAGAGCGTGCCGTCGAACCTGGCGCTGGGCCTGTTGCTGGTCATGGCCGGCGTTGCGGCCATGACCATACCGGCGGAGCGGCTGAAGCTGCGCTAGGCAGCCACGTTCGGTTGCCGGAAGGCCGCTTCCATCTCGCGGCGTACCCGCACCGCGAGACTGTCGGGATCGTACTCGACATCAGCCCATTTCAGGCGCTGGCCTGGCTCGATATCGGTCTTGAGCTTGACATGGTGGGCAAGGCCGAGCGGCAGATACCCCTGCTTCAGTGAAGCGTCGGCCGGGGTCTGCTTGCCCCAGACGCAGAAGCCGCCTTCGCCGTCGAGCATCTCGCCGGCCTTCAGCTTGCGCTTGGCGGTCGCGACCACGTCGGAGTTGAACACGATCGGCGCGCCGGTCGGCTCCTTGCGCAGCGCCGCGGAGGCGACGGAGATGCCGAGCTCGAGCCCGATCATGTGGATGGGACGATACAGCGAGGCATATTTGCCGGTCTTGTCCGGCAGCATGCTGTATTCGCGGAAACACTCCTCCGAATAGGCACTGTCGGTCTCGAACACGACATAGGTGCCCATCACGAGGCTTTGCGGAACGTCGGAGCCGTCGCGATAGACCGACGAGGTCACCTCGGTGACGCTCGATTTCTCCAGCGTGCCGCCGTCGGATTTCGGCTTGCATATCTCGGCGTGCTCGAAGCGCGTGGCGGGCGGGAACGACAGGCCCTCGCTCTGCGCATGCAGCCCGGTCGCATTGCAGACCGCGGTCATCTCGATGCCCGATTTGGTGCCGTCGACGAACGAGTTGAACATCTTCGGATTGATCGAGTTACGATCCTTGATCTTCATGTATTTGTCGAGGATGTCCCAGACCGTATCCGGCGTCGACTGGTGATAGGTCGGGTGGTAGCGTGTTCCCTTGCCGGCGGCGACGACCTTGAAGCCGGCGGCGCGCGCCCAGTCGACGTGATCGGCGATCAGCGCCGGCTGGTCGCCCCAGGCCAGCGAATAGACGACGCCGGCCTGCCGCGCCTTGCGCGCCAGGATCGGACCTGCGACCGCATCGGCCTCGACATTGACCATCACGATGTGCTTGCCGTTCTCGATCGCCTTCATCGCAAAGCGGATGCCGGCGCCGGGATCGCCGGTCGCCTCGATAATCACCTCGACCGCCGGATGGGTGATCAGCGCGTCGGCGTTGTCGGTGACAACAGTGCTACCGTGCTTGAGCGCGTCGTCGATCGACGTTGCCGCGTATTGCTCTTCCGGCCAGCAACCGAGCTTGAGCTGCGCGCGGGCGCGGGCCGTGTTCAGGTCGGCGACGCCGACGAGATGCATGCCGTCGGTCTGGCGCACCTGCGACAGGAACATCAGGCCGAATTTTCCGGCCCCGATCAGGCCGATGGTCACAGGTTTGCCGGCGGCCTTGCGCTCCAGCAGCATGCGATGGAGATTCATCTGGATTTCCCTAAACGTTCCTCGGGTGACGGCGATCGTTGCAGCCGTGAGGTCCGGCCGTGCTCGCCTTGCAAGGAAACGTTAGGCAGCTGCGAATCCGGGGGCAATTCAGATTATCTGCCGCGACGATGTAGACGCGCTAAACAATCCGTGCGGCTTGCTGCTCATTCCAGCTGTCACGTTCCCCGCGCAGCCAGTCGAGGAAAGTGCGGGTCTTGCGATGGCGCAGATGGCCGTGCGGACAGACGATCCACTGTGTGGTCAGTACGACGTCCGGCGGATTTTTGACCGGACAGACCAGGCGGCCGTCGCGCAATTCGCGCCAGGCCAGCAGCTCGCTTTCGAGGCCGATGCCGAGGCCGTCGACGGCGGCATCGATCGCCATGTGGCTGCGGTCGAACAGCACGCGCTTCCAGCGTTCCGCAGGCTCGATGCCGGCCTGCGCGAACCAGCGCGGCCATTGCATCTGCGATTTCACCGAATGGATCAGCCTGTGCTTGAGCAGGTCCTGGGCGGATAGGCTGCCCGCCGCAAAGGATGAAGGCGCACACAGAGGAAAGAACCGCTCTTTGCCGAGGCTTTCGACGAACAGGCCGGCCCAGCCGCCTTCGCCGTGCCGGATCTCCAGGTCGACATTTTCCTTGCGGAAGTCGGTCGGCTCATTGGTGCCGTCGAGCCGCAATTCGATGTCGGGGTTGGCATCGACGAAGCTCGCCAGCCGCGGCAGCAGCCATTTGCTCGACACGCTCGGGGCTGCGCGCACCGTCAAGGTGGTGGCGGAGCGGATGCCGCGGACATGCTGCGTCACGTCGGTGACGTGCTCGATCTCGCGGCTGATCATCTCGAAATAGCGCTCGCCGGCTTCGGTCAGCGTGATGTTGCGGCCTACCCGCGAGGTCAGGGCGGTGCCGAGGTGCAGCTCCAGCGCCTGGATCTGCTGGCTGACGGCCGATGGCGTCACCCGCAGTTCGTCCGCCGCACGGGAAATGCTGCCCGCACGCGCCACCGCGTGGAAGACAATGATGGCGCGGAACGGTATCTGCATCAGAAAACCTTTTAGGCCAGCTAAAGTGACGAAGAATATAATTCAATTGTCGTGCATGGCCAGCGATCTAGGCTTCAGGGTCAAGGCAGCCCGCGACAGACGGGCGCCGATCGAGGAAACAGGACGGCCCAGAGCGCCGATCCGCCCGGGGGAAGGAACGCAAGGCTTAAGCCCTTTCACCAGACAAGCGACTTTGACGACACCGCCGCAGGGCTTGCGCGCGGCAATGAACAAACGCGCGCGTCGAAAAAGGCGCGGCAAATGAGCACCAGGGGAGGACGAACGATGTCGGGTCAGCGCCACACCATCTCGCGCCGCAATTTCATGACTGCTGCCGCGGCCATACCTCTGGTCGCGATCCGCACCAGGCCGGCGCAGGCGGCCGAGTTCGAGTACAAGCTCGCCACCGGCCAGTCGCTGACGCAGCCGATCAACACCCGGCTCGACCAGGCCGTAAAGCGGATCAAGGAAGCCAGCGGCGGTCGGCTGGAGATCAAGTTCTTTCCGGCCTCGCAGCTCGGCTCCGACACGGATCTGTTGACCCAGATCCGCAGTGGCGGCGTCGATTTCCTCAACATCGCCGGCTCCGTGCTGTCGACGGTGTCGCCGGTGGCCGGAATCGCGAACGTGGGCTTCGCGTTCTCCGATTACACCCAGGTCTGGAACGCGATGGACGGCGATCTTGGAAAGCTGATCGCGACCCAGATCGAGAAGACCGGCGCGCTGGTCGTGGCCAAGCCTGCAGACAACACGTTCCGGCAAATTTCCTCCTTCACCAAGCCGATCAAGACGCCGGGCGATCTCGCCGGCTATCGCATCCGCGTACCGGTGTCGCCGATCTTCACCTCGCTGTTCAAGTCGCTGGGTGCCAACCCGACCTCGATCAACTTCAACGAATTGTACACGGCGCTGCAGACGCACCTGGTCGACGGGCAGGAGAACGGCCTTGTCACGATCGAAGCCGGCAAGATCTATGAGGTGCAGAAGTACATTTCCGAGACCAATCACATCTAGGATCCGTTCTTCATCCTCGGCAACCGCCGTTCGGTGAAAGCGCTGCCCGACGATCTGCAGGCGCTGGTCCGCAAGGAGTTCGACCAGGCCGCGATGGAGCAGCGTGCCGACACTGCAAAGCTCAATATGACACTGAAGGATCAGCTGGTCGCCAAGGGCATTACCTTCGAGGCGTCCGACAAGGAGGCCTTCCGCAAAGGACTGTCGAGCGCCGGATTCTACAAGGAGTGGCGCGGCAAGTTCGGCGAGGACAATTGGAAGACGCTCGAGGCCGCCGTCGGGGCGCTCGCGTGAGCGCCGTCGTCGGGATGCCCGAGGCGGTCACGCTCGGCGACGCCCGGCCGATCCGGGGACGCTGGCCGGAGCAGGTGCTGCGCTGGCTGGTGGAGATCCCGGCGGCGGTCGCCGTCGTCGCGGAGGTCGTCATCCTGTTCGCCGGCATCGTCGCGCGCGGCGTCTTCCATCGACCGATCATCTGGACGGACGAGCTCGCCTCGATCCTGTTCCTGTGGCTGGCCATGCTCGGCAGCGCCATCGCAGTGCAACGCTCGGCGCATATGCGCCTGACCTTCTTCACCTCCCATTTGTCACCTCGCGCGGAGGCGTGGACCTCGACGCTCGCAGCCGGCTCCGTCGCGCTGTTCCTCGCGATCATCCTGCATCCGGCGCTGGACTATGTGGAAGACCAGGCGTTCGTGGAGACGCCCGCGCTCGGCTGGTCCGGCGTGGTCCGTGCCGCTGCGATTCCGGCCGGCTGCATCATTGCGCTGGCCAGCATCTGCCTCACGCTGGTCAAGCGTTCGGCCAGGGACCTGTTGGCGGTTGGACTATTGTTCGCCGCAATCGCCGGTGCACTCTATTTCGCCGGGCCTTCGCTGAAATCACTCGGCAACTGGAACCTGCTGATCTTCTTCGTCGGGCTGCTCGGCTGCGCCGTGATGGCCGGCGTGCCGATCGCATTTTCCTTTTGTCTTGCGACCGTCGCTTTCCTGCTGACGACGACGCGGACGCCGCTCCTCGTCGTCGTCGGACGGATCGACGAGGGCATGAGCTCGCTGATCCTGCTCGCGGTGCCGCTGTTCGTGCTGCTGGGGCAATTGGTCGAACAGACCGGCATGGCGCGCGTCATGGTCGCTTTCCTCGCCTCCGTGCTCGGTCATGTCCGAGGCGGGCTATCCTACGTGATGCTCGGCGCCATGCTGCTGGTCTCGGGCATCTCCGGCTCCAAGACCGCCGACATGGCGGCGATCGCGCCGGTGCTGTTTCCCGAAATGCGCAAGCGCGGCATGAAGGATGGCGAGCTGGTGTCGCTGCTCGCGGCGTCGGGCGCGATGAGCGAGACCATCCCGCCGTCGATCGTTCTGATCGCGATCGCCTCCGTCACCGGCGTGTCGATCGCGGCCCTGTTCACCGCCGGCATCCTGCCGGGAATCGTGCTGGCGATCGTGCTCGCCTTCGTCGCGCGTTATCGGGCGGGCACTGAGGAGAATGCCGGGGTCAAGGTCGCGCGCGCCCCCCTGTCCGTGGTCGCAAGAACGCTCTGGGTAGCGCTTCCCGCGCTCGCTTTGCCGTTCCTGATCCGCAGCGCCGTGGTGGAAGGCGTTGCGACAGCAACCGAAGTCTCGACGATCGGCATCGCCTACTGCCTCGTGCTTGGCCTGATCATTTACCGCGGCAGCCTGACATGGAAGAACGTGCTGCCGATGCTGGTCCAGACCGCCTCGCTCTCCGGCTCGATCCTGTTCATCGTGGGCGCCGCAAGCGCGATGGCCTGGGCGCTGGCGCAATCCGGCTTCTCGCACGATCTGGCGGCGCGCATGGCCGGCGTGCCCGGGGGCGCTTACGGTTTCCTGCTGATCTCGGTGGTCGCCTTCATCGTGCTCGGCAGCGTGCTGGAGGGCATCCCGGCCATCGTGTTGTTCGGCCCGCTGCTCTTCCCGGTGGCGGCGCAGTTCGGCATCCACGAGGTGCACTATGCCATGGTGGTGATTTTGGCGATGGGTCTCGGCCTGTTCGCGCCGCCATTCGGCCTCTGCTACTACGCCGCCTGCATCATCGGCAATGTGCCGCCGGACGCCGGCATGCGCAGGATCTGGATCTATCTCGCCTGGCTATTCCTGGGCCTGCTGCTGATTACCTTCGTGCCCTGGATATCGCTGGTGTTCCTATGAAGCTCCCGGCCCCCCCGCTCAGGCCGATATCTGCTGCTCGGCGATCGACAGCCATTCGGCCTGCGCTTCGCGCAGATATTTCGGCGCTCGGCGCATCTGGATCAGGAGCTCGTTGAAGACCACGCGCGCCTCCGCAGTACGGCCGACCATCTGGAGCAGCATGCCGTAGCGCACCCGCGCTTCGGCGCCTCCGAGCCGCGGCCGACGCCGCAACTACTTGGCGTCGTCCGCCAGCATCTTCCGATACTTCTCGACGTCGCGCGTCACGAGCTGCTGCAGCAGCTCCGGCGTATGCTCGTTTTCGTCGGGCGCCACCGTCGACAAATCGGCAAAGCGCTTCTTCACCGCATCGGTCTCGACGGCGGTGCGCGCGGCGGCATTCAGCCTGGCGATCACGGCCGGCGGGGTGCCCTTGGGTGCGAACAGGCCGTTCCAGCCCTGCGCCTCGAAGTCAGGCAGACCGGCTTCCGCCGACGTGGGCAGATCGGGCAGCGTGGCAAGCCGCACGGTCGAGCCGACCACGAGGCCGCGCACCAGCTTCTCGTTGATCGATTGCGAGACCGAGGCGGCCGCATCGCAGACGCCGTCGATCTGGCTGCCGATCGCATCGGTCAGCGCAGGCGCGGCACCGCGATAGCCGACCAGCGTTGCGTCGATCCCGGCGGCGGTCACGAAGCTCTTGCAGATGAGGTAGTTCGAGGAACCGACGCCGGCATGGCCGAGATTGATCTTGCCCGGATTGGCCTTGGCGTAGGCGATGAACTCTTTCAGGTCCTTCGCCGGAAAATCCTTGCGCAGCGCGATGATGCCGAACGTCTTCGCCACCATGGCGATCGGCACGAAGGAGTCTGGCGTGAACGGCAGCTTGGGATAGATCGTGTAGGTCGCCGCATTGGTGCCGGCATTGCCGATCGCGATGGTGTAGCCGTCGGGCTCGGCGCGGGAGGCGCGCGCCAGGGCGGTCGAGCCGCCGGCACCCGCAACGTTCTCGATCACGATGGTCTGGCCGAGCGCGATGCCCATCTGCTCGGCCACCGTGCGCGCGATCACGTCGGAGGTGCCGCCCGCCGCGAACGGCACGATCATGGTAACAGGACGTTTTGGGAAATCCTGCGCGAAGGCGCCAGTTGCGAGCGACAGCGCCGCGATCGCGGCGAGAGCGCGCCTCAACACGAACGAAATCACGCGGCGTTTTCCAGATGCGCGGTGAGGCCTGCAAACAGGCCGCGGCCGTCGGTGCAGCCCATGATGTCTTCGACGTGGTTTTCCGGATGCGGCATCATGCCGAGCACGTTGCCCTTGTCGTTGACGATGCCGGCGATGGAATGCGCCGCGCCGTTGATGTTATGCGCCTCGTCGACGACACCCTCGGCGGAACAGTAGCGATAGAGCACCCGCCCCTCGCCTTCGAGCCGCTTGATGGTCTCTTCGTCCGCCTCGTAATTGCCCTCGCCATGGGCGACCGGCACGCGGATCACCTGCCCGGCATTGTAGCCGCGGGTGAACGGCGTGTCGGAGCGTTCGACGCGCAGATGCACGTCGTGGCAGATGAATTTCAGCCGCGCGTTGCGCATCAGGACGCCCGGCAGGAGGCCGGATTCGCAGAGGATCTGAAAACCGTTGCAGACGCCGAGCACGAGGCCGCCCTTGGCCGCATAGTCGCGCACCGCATCCATCACCGGGGCGCGCGCCGCGATTGCGCCACAGCGCAGATAATCGCCATAGGAGAAGCCGCCGGGCACGACCACGAGATCGGTGCCAGGTGGCAGCGACGTCTCGGCGTGCCAGACCATCGAGGGCTCGCTGCCCGAGATCAGCCTCAGCGCGCGCGCCATGTCGCGCTCGCGGTTGATTCCGGGAAAGACGAGGATGGCGGCTTTCATGGCAGAGGTTCCGGCGGTGGTGGGAATCGGGGCTGGCCGACGGGCCAATTCGTGAGGAGACATAGCCATTTGACGAGGATTTTACCAGTGCTAGCCTCGCCGGACCGCCTTGTGCACAGGCCATAGCCACGGCACCTCGCCGCGCGATTTACCCGGGATCGAAGCCATGAATGTCCCGTCGCTGCCCGCATCCCCCTCCGAGCCGGTATCCACCGAGGGCATCGTCGCCGCCGGCGCCTATGTCGACGGCCGGCGCGTCGCCAATATCGCCATCAGCGAGGCCTCGAGCTGGCGGGCCAAGCCCGGCCACGTGGTCTGGATCGGCCTGCACGAGCCCGACATGGCGCTGCTCGGCGCGGTCCAGAAGCAGTTCGACCTGCACGAGCTCGCGATCGAGGACGCCGACCACGCCCATCAGCGGCCGAAGATCGAGCAATATGGCGAGGCCCTGTTCATCGTGGCGCGCACCGCGCAACTGATCGAGGGCCGGATCGCCTTCGGCGAAACCCACATCTTCGTCGGCGACGGCTATCTGGTCTCGGTGCGCCACGGCGCTTCAACGTCCTATACGCCGGTGCGCGAACGCTGCGAAAGCTGCCCGCGGGCGCTCGCGCGCGGCGAGGACTACATCCTCTATGCCATCCTCGATTTCATCGTCGACAATTACTCGCCCGTGCTCGAGAGCATTCACGAAGAGGTCGAGGAGATCGAGGACGACGTGCTCGCGCACGCGATCACCAAGGCGCAGATCGAGCGGCTTTATATGCTGCGCCGTGACCTCCTGCGGCTGCGCAACGCCATCGGGCCGCTGGTGGAGGTGTGCCGCCGTCTCGAGCATGACGAGCTGTCGATGGTGCGGCAGGCCATGCAGCCGCTGTTCCGCGACGTCACCGACCACGTCCGCAACATCCAGGAGCGCATCGATTCCATGCGCGAGGTGCTGGCCTTCGCCTTCGAGGCCAGCCTCTTGGTCGGCCAGGCGCAGGAAACGGCGGTGTCGAAGAAGCTCGCCTCGTGGCTGGCGATCATCGCCATCCCGACCGCGCTCGCCGGCATCTACGGCATGAACTTCAAGCACATGCCGGAACTGGACTGGGAGTACGGCTACTACATGCTGCTCGGCGTCATGCTGACGGCGTGCGCCGCGCTGTATTGGCGCTTTCGGCGCGTCGGGTGGTTGTGAGCGAATTGCTTCGTAGCCCGGATGGAGCAAAGCGAAATCCGGGCTACGACTACAGGCGGGCCTAGACGATCTCGACCCGATAATTCTCGATCACGGTGTTCGCCAGCAGCTTGTCGGCGGCGTCCTTCAGCGCCGCCTCGGCCTTGGCCTTGTCCGCGCCGGCGAGCTCGATGTCGAATACCTTGCCCTGGCGGACGCTGGCGACGCCGTCGACGCCGAGCGACTTCAGCGCGCCTTCGATGGCCTTGCCCTGCGGATCGAGGATGCCCGTCTTCAAGGTAACGGTGACACGTGCCTTCACGTCAAAATCCTCTTCAGCTCTTCACCAGCACCGGGCCAGAGCCCTGCGGACGCTCGTTCTCCATGAGGATGCCGAGACGCTTTGCGACTTCGGTATAGGCCTCGAGCAGGCCGCCGAGATCCCTGCGGAAGCGGTCCTTGTCGAGCTTCTCGTTCGACTTGATGTCCCACAGACGGCAGCTATCCGGCGAGATCTCGTCGGCGACGATGATCCGCATCATCTCGTTCTCGAACAGGCGGCCGCACTCCATCTTGAAATCGACGAGGCGGATGCCGATGCCGAGGAAGAGACCGGTGAGGAAATCGTTGACGCGGATGGCGAGCGCCATGATGTCGTCGATCTCCTGGGGCGTCGCCCAGCCGAAGGCGGTGATGTGCTCTTCCGACACCATGGGGTCGTTGAGCTGGTCGTTCTTGTAGTAGAATTCGATGATCGAACGGGGCAGCTGCGTGCCCTCCTCGATGCCGAGGCGCTGCGACAGCGAGCCGGCGGCGACGTTCCGCACCACCACTTCCAGCGGCACGATCTCGACCTCGCGAATCAACTGCTCGCGCATGTTGAGGCGGCGGATGAAGTGGGTCGGCACCCCGATGTCGTTGAGGTGCTGAAACAGGTACTCCGAGATCCGGTTGTTGAGGACACCCTTGCCCTCGATCACCTGATGCTTTTTCGCATTGAACGCGGTCGCGTCATCCTTGAAGTGCTGGATCAGGGTACCGGGCTCGGGACCTTCATACAGAACCTTTGCCTTGCCTTCATAAATGCGACGCCGACGGCTCATGGGGATGTACCGTGTTTTGTTGAAATCCATGAATTTGGTGTGCTCCGGTTGACTAGGATTACGACCCACAGCGGAGCTGCCGTGAACAGCAGGGAACCCATCTATAACCCAAGGAAACACCAAGGAAACAGAACGGGAACCAAGCCTTCAGGCAACCTATCCGATTGGCTGACCGAGCACAATCGATCCGGCCGTCCGGCACCAACTTATACCGTCTTGCCTGCGGCTTAACGGCCCGTTGTTTTGCCGATTCGTGCTCCTTATCTAGGCATGCGCCGGCGCCATCGCAACGAGGGCGGCCGGGTCCAGTCAGCAGGGAATTGGAAAAGGCATGAGCGAGATCAACAAGCGCGAGGAAGGTTTCGAGAAGAAATTCGCCCTCGACGAGGAGCAGAAATTCAAGGCCGAAGCCCGCCGCAACCGGCTGCTCGGGCTGTGGGCGGCCGAAAAGCTCGGAATCACCGGCGATGCCGCCACTGCCTATGCCAAGGAGGTCGTCGCGGCCGATTTCGAGGAAGCCGGCGATGCCGACGTCCTGCGCAAGATCACGGGCGATTTCGCCGCCAAGAGCGTCGCCGTCACCGAACAGGCGATTCGCGCCAAGATGAGCGAGCTGCTCGCTGTCGCCGCGGCCGATGTGAAGGCCGGGAAATAGACCCCATAAATAGTCCAATGGCGGGTGGCGAAGGGAGCAATTCCGTTCGCTACCTCGCCGCGCGCTTTCCCGAAAACTCCCGCCGGATGATGTCCAGGAGGCGCCGCGAGGCGGCACTCAGGAAGCCGTCGCGCCTGACCACCGCGACGACGTCGTGAGTTGCGGTGAGATTGCCGACGCGGACCGTCGCGATCGTGCCCGCCCCCAATTCCTCTGCCGCGTTGCTCTGTGACAGCAATGCGATGCCGAAACCGGCTTCGACCAGGCGCTTCTGCGCGGTGAGGCTGTCGACCGCCGTCCATTCGATCTCGCCGAACCCTGCGGTCTTGAACAGCGCGAAGACGTGCGAGGCCGTGATCTCGCGGCGTCCCGGCACTTCCGGAAACGCGATCCATTTCTCGCCGCCGAGATCAGCGAGCTTCGCCACCCGCTTGCCCGCCAGCGGATGATCCGGCGCGCACACCACCTGCAGCGGCTCGGCAAACAGCAACTCGCAATCCAGATCCGCCGAACGGTCGCGGTCGTAGCGCAGGCCGATGGTCGCCTCCCCACGCCGGATGAGATCGCTGACCTCGGCGCTGGTCGCCGTGCGCAGCGTCAGCGCGACATCGCGATGCCGGGCGGCGAAGCGTTTCAGCACCCGGGAGAGCCTGCCGCCCGCGAGCGTGCCGGTCACCGCCAGCGAGACCGGCCCGGCGCTGTCGCGCAGCAGCGCGCGCACCGCGTTCTCGGCGTCCTGCGCCGCCGCCACCGCACGTTCGGCATAGGGCACCATGACGCGGCCGGCATCGCTGAGCCGCGTCTTGCCCGCGACCCGCTCGAACAGGGGCACGCCGAGCTCCTGCTCCAGAAGCGCGATGCGCCGTGAGATCGCCGGCTGCGAGCGGTGCAGCGCCTTCGCGGCGTTCGAGATGCCGCCGCGACGATGCACCACCAGGAACGTGTTCAGCGCGTCGCTGTCCATGCCGGACCTCATGCAAAAAGCTGATGATATCGAGAGAAATAACAAATTTGTCTGATGGAGGAAACCGCCCTATCGCTGCTGCCGCGACAGCAGACCGACAGGAGCCCTCATGCGCACCCAGGCCGACAAGGCAGCACGATTTCGCGAACTGCATCAGCGCCCCGGCGCCTTCATCATCCCGAACCCCTGGGATGCCGGCACCGCAAAACTGCTGGCGTCGATGGGGTTCGAGGCGCTGGCGACGACGAGCCTTGGCCTTGCCAACACCCTCGGCAGCACGACCGTCAGCCTCGACGCCATCATCGAGAACTGCCGGGTCATCGCCGAGGCGACCGACCTTCCCGTCAATGCCGATCTCGAAAATTGCGGTGCCGATGATCCCAGGACCGCGGCGAAAGCCATCACGCGCGCGGCGGAGGCCGGCTGCGTCGGCGGCTCGATCGAGGATTTCACCGGCGATCCCCGCAAGCCGATCTACGATTTCCAGCTCGCGGTCGAACGCGTGCAGGCCGCCGTCGAGGCGGCGCGCGCGCTGCCCTTCCCGTTCATGCTGACGGCCCGCGCCGAGAACCTGCTCAAGGGCAAGAACGATCTCGACGACACGATCCGGCGGCTGCAGGCCTTCGAGGCCGCCGGCGCCGACGTGCTGTATTCGCCGGGGGTCCACGACATCGACACCATCCGCACCGTCGCCTCGTCGGTGAAGAAGCCGTTCAACCTGGTGATGGGCTTTGCCGATCCGACGCTGACCGTCGAGCAGATCGCGGAGGCCGGCGTCAAGCGCATCAGCGTGGGCGGCGCCATGGCCCGCGTGGCCCTTGCGGCGTTCCTCAAATGCGCCCGCGAAATGAAGGATCAGGGCGCCTTCACCTATGTTCGCGAGATGGCGCCGATCAAGGAGGTGCGGGCGGCGTTTGGCTGACCGCCGCCCGGCCAGCCCGGAACATGCTGGCGCCGCCTCGGACCGGCAGGGGAGGAATGTGGACGGATGTGCCATGATGGCGCCCCGGGGCCGGCTCGCGGCTTGCAGTCGGCCCCCGGCAATGCCAAATGAGCGCCATGACCCAGGATCACATCTCGAACGTCCTCGCCGAACGCTATGCCTCGCCCGCCATGCGCGCCATCTGGAGCGGCGAAGGCAAGGTCCGCCTCGAGCGCGACTATTGGATCGCCGTGCTGAAGGCCCAGCGCGATCTCGGCATTGCCGTGCCGGACGGCGTGATCGAAAGCTATGAGCGCGTGAGGGACCAGATCGATCTGGCCTCCATCATGCGGCGCGAGCGGATCACCCGCCACGACGTCAAGGCGCGCATCGAGGAGTTCTGCGATCTCGCCGGTCACGAGCACCTGCACAAGGGCATGACCAGCCGCGACCTCACCGAGAACGTGGAGCAGCTGCAGGTCTACCGCGGGCTCCAGCTGATCGAGACCAAGAGCATCGCCGCGCTGATCCGTTTTGCCAGGCACGCAAAGCAGTTGCGCGACATCCCCTTCACGGCCCGCACGCATAACGTCGCCGCGCAGGTCACCACGCTCGGCAAGCGCATCGCGATGTTCGGCGAGGAGATGCTGCTGGCGCACCAGAGCCTCGTAAATGTGCTGGATACCTATCCCGCGCGCGGCCTGAAGGGCGCGGTGGGCACGCGGCTCGACCAGATCACCCTGTTCAACGGCGATGCCGGCAAGGCCCGTGCGCTCGAACAACGCATTCTCGTTCACCTCGGCCTGCCCAGGAGTTTTGACGCCGTCGGCCAGGTCTATCCGCGCAGCCTCGATTTCCGCGCGGTCAGCGTGCTGGTCGATCTCGCCAGCGGTCCCGGCAGCTTCGCCAAGACGCTGCGCCTGATGGCGGGCCACGAGCTCGCCAGCGAGGGCTTTGCCAAGGGCCAGGTCGGCTCGTCGGCGATGCCGCACAAGATGAACAGCCGCTCCTGCGAGCGCATCAACGGCCTGCATGTGGTGCTGAAGGGCTATCTCGCGATGGGCGCAGGCCTCGCCGGCGACCAGTGGAACGAAGGCGACGTTTCCTGCTCGGTCGTCCGCCGCATCATGCTGCCCGATGCCTTCCTCGCCATGGACGGCCTGCTCGAAACCCTGCTCTCGGTGCTCGACCAGATGGAAGTGTTCGACGCCGTCGTCGCCACCGAGCTCAACCGCTATTTGCCGTTCCTGCTCACCACCACGGTGATGATGGAAGCGGTGAAGAAGGGCGCCGGCCGTGAAGGCGCGCACGAGGCGATCAAGGAGCATGCGGTTGCGGCCATTCGCGACCTGCGCACCGGCAAGATCGTGCAGAACGACCTCTTGCAGCGCCTCGCCGCCGACCAGCGCCTCGGCCTCAGCGAGGCCGAGTTGCAGCGCGTACTCGATCACGGCCGAGCCAATTCCGGCGACGCGCCCGCCCAGGTCGATCACTTCGCCGAGCAGGTCGACGCGCTGGCCAAGGCCAAGCCGGAAGCGGCCAAGTACACGCCGGGCGCGATCCTGTAGCGAATGGTGCGTGGCGAATAGCGAATGGAAAAGAATCCATTCGCTGCTCGCATTGCGCCCTCTTATTCCTCTTTAAATCCGTACTCCGGCACGTTGCCGCTGGCGCCGTAATATTTGTACGGCAGGAATTTGCCCGACATCGTGATCTTGACTCGATCGCCCTTGGGATTGGCGACGCGCTCGATGCCCATGTCGAAGTCGATCGCGGACATGATGCCGTCGCCGAATTCTTCCTCGATCAGCGCCTTCCAGGCCGGACCGTTCACCATCACCATCTCGTAGAAGCGGTAGATCAGCGGATCGGTCGGCGGCATCGGCGTGCCGGTGCCGCGCATCGGCACCTCGTTGAGCATCGCGGTCTCGGCCTTCGAGAGGCCGAACAGCTCGGCGGCATTGGCGGCCTGCGGCTTCGTCAGCTTCATCTGCCCCATGATCGCGCCGACGATCAGCACCTCCGAATAGCCGCCGATCTTCTCGCAGATGTGCTTCCAGCTCCAGCCCTTCTCGCGCTTGATGTCGAGCAGCTTCTCGGTGAGGTCTTCGCGTTTCATGTCAGGGTCTCCCTTCAAAAGCATGATCCGGAAAAGCGTGAAGCGGCTTTCCGAAGATCATGCGTCTACAAAATCAGGCGCTTAATCCGGGATTGGTCCCGGATACCCAGGTCTGTCGTGGCTCTTCGCCGTTTGATGCGATCGTCAGTCCAGGCTTGCCGATCTGCACCACGGGCACCTTGCGCGGATCGTGATCGGGCTTTTCAGTGGTGAACGTCTTGCTGCGCGTCACCAGGAAATCGATGATGTGGTTGCGCAGCGCATAATACAGCGGATGGCGGTGCAGATCGGTACGGCCGCGATCCCTCGGCAGCGGGTTCTCGACGACTTCGGCGAGCACCGCGCCCGGACCGTTGGTCATCAGAAAGATCTTGTCGGCGAGATAGATCGCCTCGTCGACGTCATGGGTGATCATGAACGCGGTCTGCCCGGTCTCCAGGCAGATCCGCCGCACCTCGTCCTGGAGCGTACCGCGCGTCAGCGCGTCCAGCGCCGAGAACGGCTCGTCCATCAGCATCATTTTCGGCGTGATCGACAGCGCGCGCGCAATGCCCACGCGCTGCTTCATGCCGCCCGAGAGTTCCGACGGCCGCTTGTGCTCGGAGCCGGTGAGGCCGACGAGATCGATGAAGGTTTGCGCATGCGCCTTGACCTTGGCGCGATCCCAGCTCCGCCATTTCGAGCTCACCGCATAGGCGACGTTGCCGAGCACGGTGCGCCAGGGCAGCAGCGCGTGGCTCTGGAAGATCACGGCGCGGTCGAGGCTCGTGCCTGAAATCGCCTGCCCGTCGACGATGACGGCGCCCTCGCTCGGCGCGTCGAGGCCGGCCAGGATGTTGAGCACCGTGGTCTTGCCGCAGCCGGAATGGCCGATCACGCAACAGAACTCGCCGCGCGCCATCGACAGCCACAGATTCTCGAAGATCGTCGTGGTCCCGCCCGCGCCGGGATAGCGCTTCGCGATGCCCTCGATCGAGATGAACTTGTCGGTCATCGCTCCTACTCCGGAAAGGTGACCATGCGCGTGAAGCGCGCGAGGATCTGGTCGAGCAGCATGCCGACGATCCCGATCAGGAGGATCGCGATGATGACGTTGGTGATCGAGAGGTTGTTCCACTCGTTCCAAACGAAATAGCCGATGCCGGTGCCGCCCACGAGCATTTCGGCCGCGACGATCACGAGCCAGGCGATGCCGATCGAGATACGCATGCCGGTGAGGATCGTCGGCGCCGCCGCCGGCAGGATCACGGTGAAGGCCCGCCTGACCGTGCCGACCTCAAGCGTGCGCGCGACGTTTATCCATTCCTTGCGGACGCTTGCCACGCCGAACACGGTGTTGAGCAGCATCGGCCAGATCGAGCAGATGAAGATGACGAAGATCGCCGAGATCGAGGAATCCTTGATGGTGTAGAGCGCCAGCGGCATCCAGGCCAGCGGCGAGATCGGTTTGAGCACCTGGATGAAGGGATCGAGTGCCTTGCTGAGCAGCGGCGACATGCCGATGAGGAAACCGAGCGGGATCGCCACGAGCACCGCCAGCAGATAGCCGGTGCCGACGCGCGCAATGGAATAAGCGAGCTGGATGCCCAGCCCCTTGTCGTTCGGCCCGTTGTCGTAGAACGGACGCTTCAGGTGTTCCCAGAGCTTTGCGCCGACGTCGAGCGGCCCCGGCATCGCGGATTTGCCCTGCGTCGCGGTCAGGCCCATCAGCTTGGCATATTCCGGACTCATCGTCGCAACCGGCGCCGTCGAGCGCGTGGCGAGATGCCAGATGCCGAGGAATGCGGCCAGCAAGGCGATGGAGACGAGGCCGGCGCGGAGGCGGAGGGAGGAGGTCATTGCGCATATCCCAGGTATCGTGTCCCGGGCGCGGCGCAGCGCGAAGCGATGCGACGCAGAACCGGGACCCATACGGCCCCACTGGGTCCCGGCTCTGCGAAGCAGCACTGTGTGCTGCATCGCGTCCGGGACACGAGATCGGCGCCCATCATCACGACTGCTTCCTGATCTTGAAGCTCGCCACATAATCCTCCGGCTTGGCCGGATCGAACGTCTTCCCCATCACCGCAAACGACTTGTAGCTGCTCGCGGGCGGCGACAGGCCCATCTCGGTCATCAGCTTCTTGGTGTCGGTCGCCAGATACACCTGTTCGGCCACCGCCTTGTAGTCGACATCGCCCTTGATCTGGCCCCAGCGCTTCATCTGCGTCAGCATCCACACCGCAAAGGACTGCCAGGGGAACGGATCGAAATCGACCCGCTTGGCGTCGGTCTTCACACCGCCGAGCCCGTCGGCATAGGTGCCGGTCAAGACCTGCTCCAGCACCGTCACCGGCGCGTTGATGTAGTTCGCCGGCGCGATGGCCTCCGCAATCTGCTTGCGGTTCTCGGCCTTCGACGCGTAGGCGGTGGCATCGACGATGGCGCGCGTCAGCGCCGCAAAGCTGTTCGGCGCCGTCGTGATGAACTCGCGGCTGGCGGCGAAGCTGCAGCAGGGATGGCCGTCCCAGATCTCCTTGGACAACAGGTGCATGAAGCCGACGCCGTCATAGATCGCGCGCTGGCAGATGTTGTCGGGCGCGAGGAAGCCGTCGATGTTGTCGGCGCGCAAATTCGCGACCATCTCCGGCGGCGGCACCGAGCGCAGCTGCACGTCGGTATCGGGATCGATCCCGTGCTCGGCGAGATAATACCGCAGCAGGTAGTTGTGCATGGAATAGTCGAAGGGAATCGCGAATTTCAGGCCCTTCCAGTCCTTCGGGTCGCGCTTGTCCTTGTGCTTGGCCGCCAGCACGATGCCCTGCCCGTTGATGTTCTCGATCGCGGGCACCGCGAACGGAATGGCATTGGCGCCAAGCCCCAGCGAGATCGCGATGGGCATCGGCGCCAGCATGTGCGCGGCGTCGTATTCCTTGTTGATGGTCTTGTCGCGGATCACGGCCCAGCCGGCGGTCTTGACCACTTCAACATTGAGCCCGTGCTTGGCATAGAAGCCCAGCGGCGCCGCCATGATGATCGGCGTGGCGCAGGTGATCGGGATGAAGCCGACCTTGAGGTCCTTCTTCTCGGGCGCGCCGGTCTGCGCAAAGACCTCGGTCGCCGTCTTGAGCGGGAAGAATTGCGACAGCGCCGCCAGCGCGGTGGACGCACCGACCGATTTCAGGAACGCGCGCCGCGCCAGATCCTGCGGAAACATCGCGCGCATCACGGCGGAGGCGACAACGCCCTCGTACCGCTTCTCCTCGCTCTCGGCGGGCTCACAGCGCAGCGCCAACGTTGCCTGCTCGTGCTCTGCCGCGGATTGGTGCTGGCCACAGGCACAGCCGGCTCGAAGGTTGCGATCGGGATCGAACGGATTGTCGAACGTGGACATCGGACCTCCTGCGCGTCATTGCGAGGAGGAATTACGCAAGGAGCATGCCACGGCTATCCAGCCGGCCAGTGCCTTGATGACGCAGCACTTTCCGTCACCCTTGGTTGCTACGAAAACTCGTGATAAACGAAAAATCGTAATCCAACGACGAGATTTCGTAATGGCAACGACGCCAATGCCGGGCACCGACGACATGGCCGAGACCATCGACCCGCGTGTCGCGGCCTTCGAATCCTCGGTCGAGGCGATGCTGCTGGTCGATCCCTATGGCGACCAGATCATCGACGCCAATCCGGCCGCCTGCACCCTGCTCGGCTACGATCGCGCGCTGTTGCGTCAGAGCACGGCCAGCACGCTTCACGCCGGCCAGATTCCAGCGCTGACCGTGTTCACCCAGGCCGTGCTGCACAAGGGCGCCTACTGGACCACGACGCTCACCCCCCGCCACGCCACCGGACAAGATCTCAGGCTGGAATATGCCGGCTGCGTCCTGCCCCATGACGGCCGCACGCTGGTGCTGCTCACCCTCACCGACCTCGAAGCGCGCCGCCGGCGCAATGTCGATGCCGCCGCCGAGGACCACATGCGCGGCGGCATATCGACCTGGCAGCGGGTCGAGCGCGTTTTCCAGGACATCGAGCGCGAGAACCAATTGATCCTGCGCGCCGCCGGCGAAGGCATCTATGGCGTCAATGCCGAAGGCAAGACCACCTTCGTCAATCCCGCGGCGGAGCGGATGCTGGGCTGGACCGCCGACGAGCTGGTGGGCAAGGAGATCCACCCGATCATGCACCACACCCATCATGATGGCCGGCACTATCACAACCATGACTGCCCGATCTATGCGGCGTTCCGCGACGGCGCCGTGCACCAGGTCGACGGCGAGGTGTTCTGGCGCAAGGACGGCTCGCCGGCCTGGGTCGAATACACCTCGACCCCGATCCGCGACCGCGGCGTGGTGGTCGGTGCCGTCGTGGTGTTTCGCGACGTCAGCCAGCGCCGCGAGGCCGACGAGAAGCTGCACGCCGCGCTCGCCGAGGTGGACCGCCTGCGCGAGCGGCTCGAGCTCGAAAACGCCTATCTCCAGGAAGAGATCCGCATCGAGACCAATCCCCGCGGCATCATCGGTCAAAGCGAGGCGGTCCAGCAGACGCTGCGCCAGGTCAAGCTGGTGGCGCCGACCACCGCGGCGGTGATGATCACCGGCGAATCCGGCACCGGCAAGGAGCTGATCGCGCGCGCCATCCACGAAGCCTCCACGCGCAGCGACCGGCCGCTGATCAGGGTCAACTGCGCCGCGATCCCGCGCGAATTGTTCGAGAGCGAGTTCTTCGGCCATGTCCGCGGCGCCTTCACCGGCGCGACGCGCGACCGCATCGGCCGCTTCGAGCTCGCCGACGGCGGCACGCTGTTCCTCGACGAGGTCGGCGAGATCCCGCTCGAGCTCCAGGGCAAGCTGCTGCGGGTGTTGCAGGAGGGCCATTTCGAGCGTGTCGGCCAGGAGCGCACGCGCGCGGTCGACGTCCGCGTCATCGCCGCGACCAATCGCGATCTCAAGCAGGAGGTCCAGCGCGGCCGCTTTCGCGAGGACCTCTATTTCCGTCTCAACGTGTTCCCGATCGAGAGCGTCCCCTTGCGCGAACGGCGCGAGGATATTCCCCTGCTCGCCCAGCATTTCCTGACGCGCGAGAGCAAGGCGCTGAAGTCGAATTTGCGCCTGTCGGAGGGCGATGCGCGGCGGCTGACCCGTTACGACTGGCCCGGCAACGTCCGCGAGTTGCAGAACGTGATCGAGCGCGCGGCGATCCTGTCGCAGAACGGCCGCCTGCGCATCGATCTGCCCGACGCCTCCGGCGCGCAAGCTCCGAACGGCGCCGCACGTCCGAAGGCCGACGCGCGGCCTTCGGTCATGACCTCATCGGAGATGCGCGATCACGAGCGCGCCAACATTCTCGCCGCGCTCGAGGCCTGCGCAGGAAAAGTCTTCGGCCCCGGCGGCGCGGCGGAAATGCTGGATATCAAACCGACCACGCTGGCCTCGCGGATCAAGGCGCTCGGGATTGCGCCTCGTCCGCGGGCCATGTGATCGCACGGCGCTCACGCCGCCTTGGTCGTCATCTCCACTGCAATCGGCAAGCCCTGCTCGATCGGCAGCGACGGATCGCGCGACCATTCGTTCCAGGAGCCGAAATACATCCGCACATCCTTCACGCCGGCGTTCTTGAGCGCGAGGAAGGTGTTCGAGGCGCGCGCGCCCTTGAAGCAGTAGAGATAGACCGGCGTCGTCGTCGAGATGCCGACGGTGGCGCATTCGGCCAAAATCTCGTCCTTGGACTTGAAGCGCGGGCCTTCGGCGGTCGGCTTCATCATGCGGTACCATTCCAGCCACACCGCGCCGGGAATGCGGCCCTTGCGCGGGCAGAAATCCTTGCCGTACGGAGACGAGCTGTCGCCGATCCACTCATCGACGTCGCGCACGTCGAGAATCGCGATGCCGGGCTTGCCGACGGCGGCAAGCATAGCCTTCGCATCGATCAGGATCTCGCCCGCCTCTGGCACGATCGCGAACGAAGCCTTGGCCGGCGCCGGCACGTCCTTCGTCACCGGGAAGCCCGCGGCCGACCAGGCATCGAAGCCGCCATGCAGCACCTTGACCTTGGGATAGCCGAGCATGGTGAGCAGGTAATAGCCGCGGCAGGACTGGCCGAAGCCCGAGTTCATCGACTGCTCGTAGATCACCGCCGTCTCCTTGCCGGAGAGACCAGCGCCGCCGAACGCGTCGACGAATTTCGTCTTCAGCTCCGCCATGCCCTCGGGCGTCGAGGTCGCGAGGAACGTGAAGATCTCGTGCACGTTCACGGCGTTGGGCAGATGGCCGGCGGCGTAGGCATCGGGATTGCGGGTGTCGATGACGACACACGGTTCGCTCTTCAAGAGATCGGCAAGTTCGACGGCAGTGATCAGAACGTCAGTCATGGCAGCCTCTCCGTTGAGGTTGGGGGTCTCTAGGGTCGTCTTGGGGTGGACTCTGGAAAATCAGCTATCGGCGAGCATCTTGCGCAGTTGCTTGGTGGCGGGCGTGACGATCGCGACGAAATAGGCCTCGCGCAGGCGCCGCTGCGCGCGGTGGCTCTTCAGGTAGCCGCGCGCGCCACAATGCAGCATCGCCGCATGCGCCGCCGCGACGCTGGCCTCGCCGGCGCGCAGGCGCAGCGCGATCACCTTGCGCCAATAGGTCTCCTCCTCGTTGTAGGGATCGCGCGCCAGCGCCATGGTCTCGGCCTCGAGCTCGGCGGCGAGATCGCGGAAATGCACCGGCTGCTGCGGCAGGTAGCGGTTGACGTGGCCGAGCGAACCGCCGACCTCGTCCATGATGTTGATGCAGTCGCCGATCACGCCGAGCGCCATGCCGGCCTGGAGCAGGATGAAGCCGGCGCGGATCTTCTTGACGAAGGGACCGGCCGGA
Organism: Bradyrhizobium sp. 14AA; assembly: GCF_054185205.1. Lineage (NCBI taxonomy): Bacteria > Pseudomonadati > Pseudomonadota > Alphaproteobacteria > Hyphomicrobiales > Nitrobacteraceae > Bradyrhizobium > Bradyrhizobium sp. 14AA. The sequence goes on from NZ_JAVAYM010000020.1 coordinate 117,759, forward strand.
TCGGCCAGGATCAGCTCATCCGGCACGAAGGCGTCGCGGAACTGCACGCCGTAAGTGCCGGTGCCGTCCATGGCGAGGAACGGCTTGCACGGCGTCAGCGTGATCGCGGGGTCGGAGCAGTCGGCGAGAAACATGACGGTGCCGGGCTCGCCACTTGCGATGCCCTGATCGTCCTCGCGCTCAAAAATGGTGCCAAAATAATGGTCGGGTCCGAGATTGGAGACCCAGGGCAGCGCGCCGCGCACGATGTAGCCGCCCTCGACCTTGCGCCCCTTCAGTTTCAGCTTCTCGATGCCGAAGAAGCTCTTCATCGGGTTGGAGAGCCCGGTGCCACCGAGCACGCGGCCGGTGGAGAAGGCATCGCCGAAGCGTTTTGCCAGCTTCAGATTGGTCGAGTTCGCCGCGTACCAGACCAGCGTGTTCTGGCACCAAGCCATGAAGGCCGTGGCGCCGCAGACTTCACCGATCGCCGCCATCGCCTGGATGGCGCAGCGCAAATCGGCCGGGCCTTCGTGAGGCACGTGACTGCCCCAGGCGCCGGCCTCGCCGAACTTGCGCAGCACCTCGGCCGGATAGACCGAGCCGTCGTCGACGCCGGCGGCAAGCGGCGCGAGATCCTCGCGCGCGATCCGCGCCACCTCGCCTGCAATGGACGGTGCGGGCTGATCCAGAATTTCGGTCCGCGATAAAGCCAGTGAACCCATGATCGTCTCCCGCACCTTGTGTCCTGTTGCCGTCAGCTCAGATGCCGACCTCGAGATTGACGGGGCGGGTGAAGGTGTTCGCGACCGGCGACCATTTCTTCACATGAGCGACCAGCGCGTTGATCTCGTCCGGCGAGATGCCCTCGCATTCCATGTCGACCTTGACGCGCACGTCGGTGAAGCCGACCGGCTTGTCCGACATGTCGCCGGTGCCCCAGACCGCGGTGATGTTGAGGTCGCCCTCGAGCTCGAGCTCGAGCTTGTTGACGATCCAGCCGCGATGCACGGCATTGGCATGCAGGCCGACGGCGAGGCAGGAGCCGAGCGCGGCGAGCGAGGCCTCCGACGGGTTGGGCGCAGTGTCGTCGCCCAGAAGCCCCGGCGGCTCGTCGACGATGTAGGGCGGCAGATTGCGAATGAAGTTGGCGTGGCGGAATTTGCCTTCCGCGACGGTCTTGCATTTCAAGGTCTTGATCACCTTCGGATTGGCCTTGCCGCTCGCGATCAGTTGCTCGAGGCCATTCTTGTCGATGGGCGCGAGGCAACCCGTCAGCACTGTCTTCTGAACGACGGCAGTCATCATCTTCTCCCTGGCAGAAGTGGAAATCGGCAGGATACCGAACGGTCTGTTTCCTTGCATGGAGCGTGCCAGACGAAGCCAAAAACAAAACGCGAAGCATTGGAGCCGGTTAGCGATCGCTGCCTGCGGATTGATCAGCCGCCTCGTGCTCAAAGGCGATGCAGATGGGCCTTGCCGTGCGAATCTTTTCAGCGCGGAACAGATGCGGCTTGCTGATGCGGCGCGGCTGCGGGTAAGTTTGCGTCCATGGCAAAGACGTCATCGAAGAAGACCTCGCCCCACGCCGCTGCCGGCGAGGACGAATCCGCGCGCGGGCGCCTCTTGAGCGCCGCGACGCATCTGTTCTGCAAGAACGGGATCAACGCCACCGGCATCGACTCGATCATCGAGGAAGCCGGCACCGCCAAGACCACGCTCTACAAATTGTTCGGCTCCAAGACCAACCTCGTCAACGCCGTGCTGGAGAGCGAAGGCAAGCAGTGGCGCGAATGGTTCATCGGCGCCATGGAACAAGGCGGCGGCGACGCCCAGGCGAAGCTGACGCGCATCTTCCCGGCGCTGAAGAGCTGGTTCGCCGAGGAGCGCTTCTACGGCTGCCCCTTCATCAACGCCGTCGGCGAGCACGACAAGGACGCCAAGCAATTCCGCAACATCGCGCTGAAGCACAAGAAGATCGTGCTCGGCCACATCGAGAAGCTCGCCGGCGAGCTCGGCTCGGCAGAGCCCGCCGTGCTCGCCCACCAGCTCGGCCTCCTGATCGACGGCGCCATCGTCGCAGCGATGATCTCCCGCGACCCGGGCGTGGCCGATACGGCGGCGCTCACGGCCGGCCCCCTGCTCGGCCAGTCCAAGGCAAAGAAGAAGCGCGCGGCGGATCAGTTGGAGACGGTGTGATCTCGCCGTGATCTCGTAGGGTGGGCAAAGGCGCAAAGCGCCGTGCCCACCACTTCTTGGCTCGAACGACATGGTGGGCACGCTTCGCTTTGCCCACCCTACAAGGCATCATCAACTGGCGATGAACGTGGTGGGTTACACTAGCGCTAACCCACCCTACACCGCCCTCCTGCACCGATCCGCATCTTCCTGCACGGCCGCCGCCCCGCGCCCGGCAGTTTACCTTGCGTCAAGCACGGCCGGCGATCGACCGCCGCCTTAAAAGGCTGTTAGGAGCGCTCATCGTTGTTGGCGCCCGGAAGACGGGGACGCTCTGCAATGCAATCGGACACGGGACGACTCTACAGCGCGCCGCGCTGGCGCCTGACACGCTGGCTCGCCGAGCCGGGGCCAGGCGTGCCCGACGACATCCGCGCTGCCCTGATCGCCCAGCTCTATGGATCGCTGCCGGTCTTTGCCGCCGGCGCTGTCAATACCATTGCCGTCGCCGCCGTGATCGCCGGCCGCAAGCAGACTGCGCCGTTCGTGATCTGGCTGGTCATGGAGATCGCGATCTGCCTCGTCCGTCTCGTCGTTCTCGTCAGCGCGCATCGTGCGGCGCGCTTGCAGCGCCCGACGCCGACCGACCTTCATCTCCTGCTCGCGGTCGCCTGGAGCGCCAGCGTCGGATTTGGCGCCATTGCGAGCCTCGCCAGCGGCGACTGGGTCGTCGCCATGCTGGCATCGCTGTCGGCGGCAGCAATGGTCGGCGGCATCTGCTTCCGCAATTTCGGCGCGCCGCGGCTGGCCGGGACCATGATCCTGTTGAGCCTCGGCCCCATCGTCCCCGGTGCCGCGCTCGCTGGCGAGCCGCTGTTCTACATCGTGTACCTCCAGGTGCCGATGTATCTGGCCGCGATGACGGCCGCAGCCTTCCGCCTCAACCGGATGCTGGTCACCACCATGCGCGCCGAACGCGAGAACAACCATCGCGCTTATCACGACGCACTGACGGGATTGCTCAATCGCGCCGGCTTCGTCGAGGCGCTCGGCACCAGGCTCGCCGCGCGCGCCGAACGGCCGTTCGCGGTCATGTTCTTCGATCTCGACAATTTCAAGCCGATCAACGACACGTTCGGACACGCTGCGGGCGATTCCGTGCTGAAAACGGTGGCCGCGCGCGTGCGCCGGGTGCTGCCCGATGGCGCGGTGATCGCCCGGATGGGCGGCGACGAATTCGTCGTGCTCCTCGACGGCGTCACCACCGAGATGGCGCAGCAGACCGGACACCGCCTCATCGGCGAGGTCGCGGTGTCCTATGAGCTGGGCGGCGAGATGCACGCCAGTGTCGGTGCCAGCGTCGGCATTGCGATGTCGCCGGATCACGGCGCGGACGTCGCCGAATTGCTGGGGGTCGCCGATGCCGCGCTCTACGAGGCGAAGTCGGGCGGCAAATCGCGGTGCTGCCTCGCGTCCGTCGAGACCAACCTCGCGGCCTTGCGCCGGCTCCAGCAGAGCAGCCCGAAAGCCCCGCTCGCAAGCGCGGCCTGACGCGGAACGAAGCACGCTTCACAGCATAGCCCGCATGAGCGCAGCGACATGCGGGACCTTTCCCCGGATATCGCTTCGCTCATCCGGGCTACGACGTCATGGCGACCGGCCCGTCTTATCGCTTCGGCAGCGTCTCCGTGAACCGCTTGATCGCCTCGATCACCGGTCGCTGATCGCCGGCAAAGAACCAATGATCATCGCCGTCGAGCTCGACGAATTGCGCGCCGCGAATCTGCTTCGCCATGTCGCGGCCGGCCGCGATGCGCACGGCCCGGTCGCCGCGCCGGTGCAACACCAGCGTCGGCACCGCGATATGCGCCAGAAGGTGCCGCACGTCGGCGTCGCGAAACGCATCGAGCACGCCCGAGATGCCGCCGGGACTGGAGGCCGCGCGCAAGAGCCCGGCCCACCAGGCCCGTGCCTGGGGATCACCGGCAAGGCTCGGCGCGAAGGTCTCGATCCCGACCGGGCCGCCCCATTGCGCGATGAGCTGGCGGCTCCAGGCGTCATACTGGCCGGCGCGCAGCGCATGCGGATAATCCTCTGACCAGCAGCCTTTTGCCAATGCGCCAAACAGGATGAGCCCGGCCACGCGGCTGATGTCATCGACCGCATATTTGATGCAGGCGGGCCCACACTCGGACGCGCCGAACAACACCACGCGACGCGCATCCACCGCTCGCAGCACGGTGCCGATATCCTCCGCGGTGTTGTCGATGCCAGGCGCCGATCCGACCCGGTCGGACAGCCCGATGCCGCGGCGATCGAACACGATGAGCCGCCCCAGCTTCATCAACGAGGCCAGAAACGTCCGGCTCGCCGGATGCTCCCAGGCGCGCTCCACATGCGACACGAAGCCGGGCATGACCAGGATATCGAGCGGGCCGCTCCCATAGGTCTGATAGGCCAGATGCACGCCGGCGCCCTTCACGTAGCGCGTCACCGGCACGGCCTGCGCCGCCGCCGCGGGATTCATGAGCGCCTCGGTCTCGGCTTCCGGCGCGACGCCAAGCTCATCCCGCAGCCGCTGCGTCAGCGCCGCGTGGTGACGTTCCGCCCCGCTCCGGTCGCCGGCGAGCAGCAAGCTGCGGATCAGATGCCGGCCATACACCTCGCTGAGCGGATCGAGCTCGACCAGACGTCCCGCATGCACTGTCGCGGCAAAATGATCGCCGTCGGCATTCTTGTCCTGCACCAGACGCTCCAGCGCGTGCATGAGCCGTCCCCTCAGCGCCTCCCGGCGAAAGAACGCCCAGTCGTCGAATTCGGGAGAGTCGTCCGGGGCGAAACCCGCGAGAAAGTCACCGCGATAGACCGCGCAGGCTTCGTCGAAGGCGCCGCGGTCGCAGGCGCTCTCGAACAGCTGCGTATCAACCTTCAGCTCGAGCTTCGGCGACCAGCGCACGCTGCTGCGGTCGGCCTCGAACACCGGCTGGTCAAGCGCAAGCTCGATGCGATGAAGCAGCCGCCGCAATCGCGCAAGACCGGTTTCGCGGGCAGCCTCGGGCCACAGCAGCGTGGCCATGACCTCGCGCGCGACGGCGCCCCTGGCCTCCGCGAGATAGACCAGCAGCGCAAGTCCCTTGCGCAGGTTCAGCTTGATCGGGCGGTCGTCAGCGCGGACCTCCGGGAAGCCGAGCGCCTGAAGCGAGAGGACCGTCATGAAAATCCTTCCCCGCCTGTCGGCCTCCCCGGAGGACGCACAGGGGACGGTCCGGCGATAACGATCGGGCCGGATCGAGCCTGCTCCGGAGCGAAGGGTTTGGTTCCTGCATGCGGCGCCATTTGCGCCGGCACAATAAGGGAAAACAGCCATGTCCGCACGTCCGCTGCCGCGCATATCCGCCTGTCACATGTCCGCCTGCCGAAAAACGGGAGCGCCGCGATGAAGGCGATCCTGTGCAGCTCGTTCACCGGACCGGGAGATCTGCGCCTGGGCGAGATCGATGAGCCCAAGCCTGCCGGCGACGAGATTCTCGTCGACGTCCATGCGGCCTCCGTGAGTTTCATGGACCAGTTGCTGGTCTCGGGCCTCTACCAGATGCGGCCACCGACGCCCTTCGTGCCCGGCACGGAAGCCTCCGGGATCGTCGTCGCGGTCGGGGACAAGGTCACGACCTTCGCCCCCGGCGATCGCGTGGCGTGCAGCAGCTGGATTGGCGGCTACGCCGAACGGATGACTGCAAAGGAATCGAAGAGCGTGCGGTTGCCGGATGGCGTCGCGTTCGCGACGGCGGCGACGGTCCTGCACAATTACGGCACGGCCTATTATGCGCTGGTCGAGCGTGCACGAGCCGAGCGCGGCGAGACATTGTTCGTGACGGGCGCGGCCGGCGGCGTCGGACTTGCCGCCGTCGATATTGGCCGCCATCTGGGCCTGCGTGTCGTCGCCGGTATCGGCTCCGATGACAAGGCCGCGCTGGTCCGGAGCTACGGCGCGAGCGAGGTCGTCAACTATCGCAGCGAAGATCTGCGCGACCGGATCAAGTCGATCACGTCAGGAGACGGCATCGATATCGGCTTCGACAATGTCGGTGGCGCGATCTTCGAGCAGATGGCCCGGCTGATGTCATGGGGCGGACGGCTGATGCCGATCGGCTTCACCAGCGGCGAGATTCCGCAGGTCCCGATGAACCTGCCGCTGCTGAAGAACTATTCCATCATCGGCGTCTTTGCCGGCGCCTGGGCAGAGAAATTCCCCGACGAGGCTGCACGCATGAACGACACGCTGATGCGATTGCTGGCCGACGGACAAATCCGCCCGCATATCGACCGTATCCTCCCTTTGGAGGAGGCCGGCGAGGCCATGCGCGCCGTGGCCAACCGGACGGTTCAGGGACGTATTGTCCTCAAGATCAGATAGAATGCGCCAACGCTGAAGAGAGAGAAGACCGATGACACAGATCATCATCGACAAGCGCTTTTGCGGCCCTCCGAACTCCGGGAATGGCGGCTATGTCTGCGGCCGGCTCGCCCGCCACATTCCCGGCGGCGCCGAGGTGACGCTGCGCGCACCGCCGCCGCTCGACACGCCGCTCGATACGATCCCAACGGACGACGGCACATGGGAGCTTCGCGATGGCACCAAAGTCGTCGCGACCGGGCGCGCGGCAAGTGTCGAGCTCGCGCGCCTGGAGACGGCCAGCTTCGAGGAGGCCTGCGCCGCCGAATTGCTGACGCCGGTGAAGCCGCACGAGCATCCCCTGCCGACCTGTTTCGTCTGCGGTCCCGCAAGGGCCAAAGGAGACGGCCTGCGGATTTTCGCCGGACCGCTCGGGCGCAATTCGCAGAACGCCGTTCTCGCAGCGAGCTGGACACCGGATGCGACTCTGGCCGCCGAGGACGGCCTCGTCGCGCCGGAATTTCTCTGGTCCGCGCTCGATTGCCCCACCGGCTATGCCTGCAACTACAATCAAGAGAGCGACAGCTTCGATCAGGCACCGCTCCTGCTCGGACGGATGTCGGCACGGATCGAGGCCCGTCCCCGCCCCGGCGACCGCTGCGTCGTCACGGCCTGGCCAACCGGCCGCGACGGCCGCAAGCGCACGGCCGAGGCCGCGGCGCATGACGAAGCCGGAAGGTTGCTCGCCGTGGCGCGGGCGACATGGATCGCGGTGGACCGCGAGGTGCAGCTCGGCCGCGGGTGATCCGCAAAGCGAACAGATCCGTGGACTCGTCAAGCGCCCGCCTAAAGCGCGATGCGATCAGGATGAATCGTCATCGCGCTTTAGGTTGTTGTTTGAGCATCCGCGCAAACGCGTTGCGCGTTTGTCGCGACGGAAAACCGCTACACACTTTTCCGGATCATGCTCTACGGCCACGCAGGATCGTGCTTTAGCTGCTCGTCACCTGCCGGACGGGAGGCGGCTTCCAGGTCCCGTTGATGATCGAGGGCGACTTCTCGTTCGGCCAGTACATCCGCAACATCAGGACGAACTTGCCCGCCGGCGCGGGAAGCCAGTTGCTCTCCTTGTCGGGGCCGGGACTGTCCTTCTGGATGTAGAGATCGACCGAGCCGTCTGCATTGGCTTTGAGGTTCTGGCGGGCGCTGATGGACTGGCGGTTGATCGGATTGGCGACGAAGAAATAGTTCTCGTCATACATCGTGATCGACCAGAAGCCGCCGACCGGAGGAAGCTGCCCCTTCGGAAAACGCATGACGTACTTGTTGCTGCCGACGTACTCTTTCCCGTCGGCGTCCTTCTGGGATGTCGGATAGCACGCATCCTGGATCCGGTTGGCGCCGAGGCCGATGGCCGTGACAAGCGCACGGTTGAAATAATTGGTGCCGTAGACGCCGGCTTCGGCGTCGAAGGCCCAGCCGTTGATGTTCTTGATCGCCTTGTTGACCTTGAACTGGAGCATGATGCGGTCGAATGCCACCTGGGGGACCCGCTTGGCGAAGGCAGCATCGAATTTGCTCGCATCAAAGTCCTTGCCAGGGACAAGACCGATCTTCGCGAACCCAGCGACCTCGGCGGCATCCGCGGCAGCCGGCGGATTGCGTTTCATCAACTGCGCGAGAAGGGTGAAATAGGCCACAGCGTCCAGGCGGTTGACCTGCTCGCGAACGGCCGTCTTCATGTCGATCGACGCATCGACCTTTCCTGCTGGAGGCGTGTACGACTTGCCATATGCGCTGAGAGGGACGATCTTGAACTCGTCCTGCGCGGCGTGCACGGCCGCGTAGTCCTCCGGCGTGCCGGTGCAGTAGATGCGGCCCAGGATCCAGACCATGCTCGTCGGTGATTTGTATTCCTTGACGCCGGCGGGAAGCGTCCCCTTCCAGCCCGGTCCAGTGATCGCATAGGTCTGCGCCTTGGTGCCGGTGGTGCGCTTGCCAGGCACCTGGAAGACATTGGTCCAGCCGTCCAGCATCGGAAACAGGAAGTAGCGGTCCTTCATATCAGGCATGCTCAGGACCCAGGGCTCGTCTCCCACGTCGATCCAGGACGAGGTGTAGAGCGTGTCGGCATTGGGCGCCGTGACATCCCTGAAGCTCGCATCAGGGTACTTGCGGAGCTTGACGAACTGGCCCATCGGCCCGCGCGTGCCTTCCACCGCCGCAACGTTGGTCATGACCCGGCGGGTCATCTCCATCGTCACGAGCGGATATCCGTAGATATAGGCGTCCTGGGCGAGCCAGAAATCTTCGCCGCCCTCCAAAGCCCTGACGACAGGACCATCAAACTCGGCGCGTGCGGTGCGGGAAATCGCAAGCGCCGACACGGCGGCGCTGAAGGCGGCAAGTGCTTGGCGACGGCTGATTGACATATCGAACCTCCCTATTGCCGAAAAAGCGTACCGGGCGGGGTTCCACGTTCTTTGACATGCATCAATGGGCCGGTTGGCCTTGCAACCGGGCCGAGCGCCGCTCGTTCAGCGCAACTTAACACGTCTGCATCAACTGGCGGTAGAAGCTCGTAGGGTGGGCAAAAGCGCGCAGCGCCGTGCACACCACCTCTGTATCTTCGTCGATCGACATGGTGGACACGCTTCCGCGTTCGCTCTTCGAGCTACGGCGGAGAAGCCGCTTTGCCCACCCTACGAGAGCTACCATGCGGCACCCGTTCGATCACCGGCTCGCTCGCAGCGCGCCAAGCTCGACGTCGGCAGCCGGCTTCTCGAGAAAGGTCTTCGGGCAACCGGCTGCAGCCTGCTCGAACAGCTTCAACGCCTCTTCCCTGGAGCCGTTCTGCAGCGCGCGCTCTGCAATATAGAAATTCGCCTCGCAGACCTGCTCCTTCTTCTTCACCGGGTCGGCGTCCTCGGCAGCGCTGAACACCTGCTCCGGCGTCAACGTGCCAAGGAACAGATTGACGATCGGCGCGGGCCATTTCGTCGCGTCCAGCTGCTTTGCAGCCTCGTTCAATCGGCTCGGCTGGTCACTGCGCTTTGCAACAATCTCGCGCCAGATGACCGGATAGGCGTTCTTTGGATCGAGCTGGATCGCCTGATCAAGGTCGGTCAACGATTTGGCAAACGAAGCCATCTGCCAATAGACCCTCGCACGATGAAAGTACGCGCGCGCATCCTTGGGATCGAGCTGCACGAGTTGATCGTAGTCCGCAAGCGAGCGGCCGAAGTCCCCCTTGGCCTTGTACGCGTTGGCGCGGAGCCCGAAGGCATCCTTGTCCTTGGGACTAAGGCGGATCGCCTCACCATAGTCTGCGATGGCGCGGTCGAGCTCCCCTTTCCACTGGTAGGCCGCTCCCCGAGCGCGGAGCGCAGGGCCATCCGCGGAAGCGAGTACAATTGCTTCACCCGCGACGGACGCTGAAATGGGGTCGGCGTCCTGACCTCGAAGCTGAGTCTGCCGATCGTCGGGGTTTCCTTGACCCCGATGTGCCAGCTGGATCACCTGGTTATAATCGGCGATGGCGCGATCATAATCGCCTTTTCGGGCGTAGGCGACGCCCCGACAGCCGTAGGCAGATCGGCTTTGTGGGTTCAGCTCGATGATCCGGTCATAGTCGGCGATGGCGCGGTCGAGTTCGCCCAGCTGAGAAAAGGATTCGGCTCGAAAATAGTAGAGGTACTCGTTCCCCGGCTTGATCTGCATTGTTTGATCGAGCTCGGCCAATGCACGATCTCTGTTGCCCTGGGCGACGTAAACCCGGCTGCGGCACAACTGGCCAATGCCGGCTTGCGGGCCGATCTCGACCGCCCGATTACAGTCAGCAATGGCGCGACCCGGTTCCCCCTTGCGGATATAAGCGAGGCCTCGGTCCACACGCACGATGACATTTTCCGGATGGACCAGAAGGGCTTGATCATAGTCGGCAATGGCGCGGTCCATATCACCTTTGGCCCAGTAGATTCGGGCGCGCCCCAGACGGGCATATACAGCCTTGGGATCAAGCTCGATGACCTTGTCGTAGTCGGCAAGCGCAGCGTCGGTCTGTCGCCTCTCGAGATGCGTAAAAGCTCTCTGAAGGCGGGCGTTGAGATTGCCCGGATCACGCTCGATGATGACGTTGTAGTCCGCGATCGCAAGGTCGGCCTCGCCCTTCTGGCGGTAAAACATCGCGCGGCGAAAGTACGCCATGATCACGCTCTGCTGCATGGCCTGCGCCGCCTGAATGATAGCGGTGCAGCCTGCGATCCTGTCATCAGCGCTGAAATTTCCAACCGCGTTGCACTTGGAGGCCAAAGGCATTTCCGCACGTGCGGTCGATATTTCTAGCAGGGCCGTCAGCGTCAAAGCACCGACACCTGCTGCCGCACAAATGAATGCGCGGCCGATCATTCCAAACATGCAGTCCCCATTTCAATTCCCGGGGACGTCATAGCAACCGGCGAAGCGCCTGCACAGCCCCTGGTTGCAGCACTGCGGGCCACAAAACGCGATTTGGTAGGGTGGGCAAAGGCGCGTAGCGCCGTGCCCACGACTTCTGTCTCAGCTCCATCAAACGCAATGGTGGGCACGCTTCCGCCTTCGCTCGTCGTGCTACGGCGGACAAGCCGCTTTGCCCACCCTACGAGAGCTGCGCCAGACGAAACCTACGCGCCCTGCTCGAGCATCCCCTGCAGCCGCACCAGCTCCGCCTCGAGATCGCGCTCCACGTCCGCGGCGCGAATGTCGATCACCCGATAATCCCGTGCCTCCAGCCAAGCACGCCGCGACGCGCGGTCGGCAGCGATGGTCTCGCCCTCACCCGGGTTCACCAGCTCGATCGCGATCCGGTGCGGGAACGAGACGAAGTCCGGGATATGACGGCCGACCGGGGTCTGGCGCTTGAACCCACCTGCGAAGCGGCGGTCGCGCGTCAGCGCCTGCCAGAGCAGCCGTTCGGCATCGGTCGGATTGCGGCGGAGCAGGCGGGCGAGGCCACGCACGGTCGAGCCGCTGTCGGGCGCACCGCCGCCCTGCCCGTGCTCGGCCAGCAGCGCGCGCAGGCGCGTCGCCTGCTCGCCGTCGAGCACGCCGCCCTTGGCCGGGCCCTTGCGTCCCTCGGCGATCGCCATGATCACCCCGTGCAGGGTGTGCATGTCCTGCTTGGTCGGCTCCATGCGGCTGAAGATGTTGCGCAGGTTGACCAGCATGGTGTCGCGCTTCTCGGCCGGGCGCAGGAACTCGACCCGGTCGAGCTCTCGGATGAGATTGTCGAAGAAGGCCTGCATCTGGTGCTGCGAGGCGCGTTCGGAACGCTCCGGCATCGCGTGCGGCAGCTCGCCGGATGTCGCCCGTTTGAACCATTCATAGCCGATCAGCAGCACGGCCTGGGCGAGGTTGAGGGAGGCGAAGCCCGGATTGACCGGGAAGGTGATGATGCGGTTGGAGAGCCCGACCTCCTCGTTGGTCAGGCCCCAGCGCTCGCGACCGAACAGGATACCGGCCTTGCCGCCGGTCGCGACGTGCCCGGCGATCTCGGCCGCTGCGGCCTCCGGCCCGACCACCGGCTTTGCCTGATCGTGGGGGCGCGCGGTGGTGGCGAACAGCAGGTCGAGGTCGGCGACAGCCTCTTCGACCGTGCCGAACAATTCGACCTTTTCCAGGATGTGGTCGGCGCCGGCGGCGGCCCGCTGGGCCGCGATGTTGGGCCAGCCGTCGCGGGGGTTGACGATGCGCAGGGCGCCAAGGGCAAAATTGCCCATGGCGCGCGCGGCCATGCCGATGTTTTCGCCAAGCTGCGGCTCGACCAGGATGACGATGGGACCGTCGAGGGAAAGGCCCGCCTTGCTCTTGTCAGTCCCCGACATCTCGTTTCGCTTTCACACCGGTTCTCAAGGCCTTGCCAGGGCGATCTTCAGGAAGTGATTCAAGGCGGCCGCCGGCCGGCCCTGCCCGTCCGCCTGTCGTTTGCCTGTCCTGACAAAATTCTCAAGGGAAATAACGGGTTGGAATCGACTTTTGAATCTCCTCTGAAGCCTGAGGCCCGCCCTCGCCGCAAGCCGCCGCTCCCGCCCCCCATCCGGGCAAGCTGGATGAGCTAAAAGTGCATAATCCCTTGGCTTTCGCCCGCCGCGCGGCGGTGCTAAGAGGCGGCGGATATTCCCGTGGCGCGCCAAAAGCGCCGTTCCCAAGAGGCTTCCCCGATCATGGCAAAAATCAAGGTATCCAATCCCGTCGTCGAGCTCGATGGCGACGAGATGACCCGGATCATCTGGCAGTACATCAAGGACAAGCTGATCACCCCGTTCCTGGATGTCGAGCTGATGTATTTCGACCTGGGCATGGAATACCGCGACCACACCAACGATCAGGTCACCATCGACGCCGCCGAGGCCATCAAGAAGGTCGGCGTCGGCGTCAAGTGCGCAACCATCACCCCGGACGAAGCCCGGGTGAAGGAGTTCAACCTCAAGCAGATGTGGAAGTCGCCGAACGGCACCATCCGCAACATCCTCGGCGGCGTGATCTTCCGTGAGCCGATCATCTGCAAGAACGTGCCCCGCCTGGTTCCCGGCTGGACCAAGCCGATCATCATCGGCCGCCACGCCTATGGCGACCAGTATCGCGCCACCGACTTCAAGTTCCCCGGCAAGGGCACCCTGTCGATGAAGTTCGTCGGCGAGGACGGCACCGTCATCGAGAAGGAAGTGTTCAAGGCTCCCGACGCCGGCGTCGCGATGGGAATGTACAACCTCGACGATTCCATCATCGACTTCGCCCGCGCCTCGCTCAATTACGGCCTGCTGCGCAACTACCCGGTCTATCTCTCGACCAAGAACACGATTCTGAAGGTCTATGACGGCCGCTTCAAGGACATCTTCCAGGACATCTACGACCGCGAGTTCAAGAAGGAATTCGAGGCCAAGGGCCTGACCTATGAGCACCGCCTGATCGACGACATGGTCGCCTCGGCGCTGAAATGGTCCGGCGGCTACGTCTGGGCCTGTAAGAACTACGACGGCGACGTGCAGTCCGACACGGTCGCGCAGGGCTACGGCTCGCTCGGCCTGATGACCTCGGTCCTGCTCACCCCCGACGGCAAGACCGTGGAAGCGGAAGCTGCCCACGGCACGGTGACCCGCCACTACCGCGAACACCAGAAGGGCAAGGAGACCTCGACCAACTCGATCGCGTCGATCTTCGCCTGGACCCGTGGCCTCGCCCACCGCGCCAAGCTCGACAACAATGCCGAGCTCGCCAAGTTCGCGAACACGCTGGAGAAGGTCTGCGTCGACACCGTCGAGGCCGGCTACATGACCAAGGACCTCGCGCTGCTGGTCGGCGCCGACCAGCGCTGGCTCTCGACCACCGGCTTCCTCGACAAGGTCGCCGAGAACCTGACGAAAGAGCTGGCCTGAGCCGTCCGCAATTTCGCCCGACTGGGCCACACATCATCACGGGCCGCGCAACAGCGCGGCCCGTTGTTTTTGAGAGACCCTTTTCGCGGAGATGCGACCATGTCGACCAAGCTTGCTGCCCCCTGCCTGCTGCTCGCGGCCATGATCGGTCCGGCAGCCGCCGCCGACGCGCTTCCCGAAGCCATCGCCGCACCGGGCGAGAGCGTCGTGCTCAGCGTCCATGCCGAGGGCGCGCAGGTCTATGAGTGCAAGGCCGGCACCGACGGCAAGCTCGCCTGGGCCTTCCGCGAACCGATCGCGACGCTCTTTGCCGAGGGCAAGACGATCGGCCGGCACTATGCTGGCCCGAACTGGGAGCACGCCGACAGCAGCGCCGTCGCCGCCAAGGCCGCTGGCAACGCGCCCGGCGCGACGCCTGCCGATATCCCCTGGCTGAAGCTGGAAGTGACCGCGCACCGCGGCAGCGGCGTGCTGACGCCGGTCACCACGGTCCAGCGCATCAACACCCATGGCGGCAAGCTGGACGGTGCGTGCGACAAGGCCGGCGAATTCAAAAGCGCGCCCTACTCGGCCGAGTATGTTTTCCTGAAGAAGGGCTGAGCGCGCAGCACGCCTGATCAGTTCGCCTCGCCGTCGTCTTCCTTCTCCGCCTGGGCGAGCTCGGCGAGCGCGAGATCGCCGGTATCGGCCAGCCTTGCCTTGGCGGTGGTATGGACGTGAGCGGCAAGCGTCGGCATGCGCTCGATCAGGGCGTGAAAGTCCTGGGCATCGAGCACCAGCAGGCGCGTCTTGCGCGTCGCCGTCACCGTGCCGCTGCGTTTTGTTTTATGCAGCAGCGCGATCTCGCCGAAGAAGGTGCCGTCGGCGAGCCGCACATGCTGGTTCGGCAGCGCGATCTCGACCTCGCCGGCGGTGATGAAATACATCGACGAGGCCACGTCCCCGCGCCGCACCAGGATCTCGCCCTGCTCGATGGTGCGCGCGCGCAGGAGGCGCATGATGTCGGCGATCTCCGCTGCCGACAGATGCGAGAACAGTGGCACCCGCGCCAGCATGCCCCAGGTCACCACGAAATCGCGCCGCCTCACCTCTTCGGCAAAGGCGGTGGAGATGATGGCGACCGGCAGCGCGATCATGGCGAAACCGCTGATGATGGCGAAGGTGGAGACGAACTTGCCGAGCACCGTCACCGGCACGACGTCGCCATAGCCGACGGTGCCGAGCGTCACGATCGCCCACCACATCGCCTGCGGGATCGTGCCGAGCTTGTCCGGCTGCACGTCGCGCTCGATGGCGTAGAGCAGCGAGGCGAACGTCAGGACCGCCCCGATCAGGATGACCACGCAGCCGATCAGCGCCCGCCGCTCGGCATGCACGGCCGCCAGCAGCGAGCGCATCGCCGGCGAGTACCGTATCAGCTTGAAGAACGGCAGCACGCCGAGCCCGGCCAGCGTCGCGTGCCGGCCCGTGGCGAGCACGATGGCAGCCGGCAGGAACGCCATGAGGTCGATGATGCCGAGCGCGGAGAAGGCATAAGAGAGCCGGTCGGACAGCGCGGAGCCCCTGCGCTGGGTGTGCCCCGCCACCGTCCACAGCCGCGCCAGATATTCGAGCGCGAACATGACGACGGCGAGCACAGCGATCGCGCTGAACAGCACATCAAAGCGCGCGTCGAGCTCCGGCACCGAGGCGAGGATCATCGCGGCGACATTGAGCACGATGACGCCGATGATGATCTGGATGAAGCGCGACCCGGCCGAATAGGCCAAGGGATCGTGCTCCAGCAATTCGTAGAGGCGATCCCTTAGGTTGGGATCGCGCAAGCCACGCCCTCGCGGAACGAGGCCCATGGTGGCCTACGCGCCCGCCATCGCTTTTTCGATCGCCGCGAGCGCCTCGGACGCCTTGGCGCCGTCGGGACCGCCGGCCTGAGCCATGTCGGGCCGGCCGCCGCCGCCCTTGCCGCCGAGCGCTTCAGAGGCGACCTTCACCAGATTGACGGCGTTGAAGCGCGCGGTGAGGTCGGCGGTGACGCCGACCACGACACCGGCCTTGCCGTCCTCGGTGACGCCGACGATGGCGACCACGCCGGAGCCGATCTGCTTCTTGCCGTCGTCGGCAAGGCTCTTGAGATCCTTCATCTCGATGCCCTCGACCGCGCGCGCCATCAGCTTGACGCCGCCGGCCTCGCGCACGCCCGCGGCTGCGCCATTGCTGCCGGCAGCCGCGCCGCCGCCCATTGCGAGCTTCTTGCGGGCGTCGGAGAGCTCGCGCTCGAGCTTCTTGCGCTCGTCCATCAGCGCGGCGATGCGCGCCGGGACGTCGTCGATCGAGGTGCGCAGCTCGTTGGCCGCGGTCTTGGCCAGCGCCATGGTGTCGTTGGCGTGCTTGCGCGCATAATTGCCGGTCAGCGCCTCGATGCGGCGCACGCCGGAGGCGACCGCGCTTTCGCCGGTCAGCGTGATCAGGCCGATATCGCCGGTGCGCCTGACATGCGTGCCGCCGCAGAGCTCGACCGACCAGCCGAGCGCGTTGGTGCCGCGCTCGCGCGCGGTTCGGCCCATCGAGACGACGCGGACCTCGTCACCATATTTCTCGCCGAACAGGGCGCGCGCCCCGGCCTCGCGGGCTTCATCAACGCCCATGACGCGCGTGGTGACCTCGTCGTTCTCCAGCACTACGTCGTTGGCGATGTCCTCGACGCGGGCAAGCTCTTCCGCCGTGATCGGCTTCGGATGCACGAAGTCGAAGCGCAGCCGGTCCGGCGCCACCATCGAGCCGCGCTGGGCGATGTGGTCGCCGAGCACCTGGCGCAGCGCCTCGTGGATGAGATGCGTCGCCGAGTGGTGGGCGCGGATCGACGAACGCCTGGAATGATCGACCTCGAGCTGCAGCGCGGTGCCGATCTTCAGCTCGCCGCTCTCGACGGTGCCGACGTGAACGAAGAAATCGCCGAGCTTCTTCTGGGTGTCGGTGACGCGGAATTTGATGCCGCCCTCGCCCGTGAGCACGCCGGTGTCGCCGACCTGGCCGCCTGATTCCGCGTAGAACGGCGTCTGGTTGAGCAGAAGCGCGCCGGTGTCGCCGGCCTTGAGGCTGGCGACCTCCGCACCGTCCTTCACCAGCGCCGACACCACGCCTTCGGCGCTCTCGGTCTCGTAGCCCAGGAATTCGGTGGCCCCGAGCTTCTCGCGCAGCGGGAACCAGATTGCTTCGGAAGCAGCTTCCCCCGAGCCCTTCCAGGACTCGCGCGCCTTGGCCTTCTGGCGCTCCATCGCGTCGGTGAACGAGGCCTGGTCGACGCCGATGCCGCGCGACTTCAGCGCGTCCTGCGTCAGGTCGAGCGGGAAGCCGTAGGTGTCGTACAGCGTGAAGGCGACGTCGCCGTCGAACATGTCGCCCTTCTTCAACGACGCGCTCTTCTCGTCGAGGATGGCGAGGCCGCGCACCAGCGTCTTGCGGAAGCGGGTCTCTTCCAGCCGCAGCGTTTCCTCGATCAAATTCTCCGCGCGCATCAGGTCGGGATAGGCCTGGCCCATCTCACGCACCAGCGCCCAGACCAGGCGATGCATCAGCGGCTCTTTCGCACCCAGCAGCTGCGCATGGCGCATCGCGCGGCGCATGATCCGGCGCAGCACATAGCCGCGGCCCTCGTTCGAGGGCAGCACGCCATCGGCGACCAGGAAGGCCGAGGAACGCAAATGGTCGGCGATGACGCGGAACGAGGCGACGGTCTGCTCGTTCGGCCCGCTGCCGAGCGCCGACGCCGTCGCGTCGATCAAATGGCGGAACAGGTCGGTCTCGAACACGCTGTCGACGCCCTGCATGATGCAGGCCATGCGCTCGAGGCCCATGCCGGTGTCGATCGAGGGACGCGGCAGATCCACGCGCTCCTCCTTCGTCACCTGCTCATATTGCATGAACACCAGGTTCCAGAATTCGAGGAAGCGGTCGCCGTCCTCTTCAGGAGAACCGGGAGGGCCGCCCCAGATATGATCGCCGCGATCGATGAAGATCTCCGAGCACGGGCCGCACGGGCCGGTGTCGCCCATCGCCCAGAAATTGTCCGAGGTCGGGATGCGGATGATGCGGTCGTCGGAGAAGCCGGCGATCTTCTTCCACAGCCCATGCGCCTCGTCGTCGGTGTGGTAGACGGTGACGAGCAGCTTGTCCTTGTTGAGCCCGAAGTCCTTCGTGATCAGCTTCCAGGCAAGCTCGATCGCGCGCTCCTTGAAATAGTCGCCGAACGAGAAATTGCCGAGCATCTCGAAGAAGGTGAGATGGCGCGCGGTGTAGCCGACATTGTCGAGGTCGTTGTGCTTGCCGCCGGCGCGCACGCATTTCTGCGACGTGGTGGCGCGCTGATAGGGCCGCTTCTCGACGCCGGTGAAGACGTTCTTGAACTGCACCATGCCGGCATTGGTGAACATCAACGTCGGGTCGTTGCGCGGCACCAATGGCGAGGACGACACGATCTCGTGGCCGTTCTCGGCAAAGAAGTTCAGAAAGGTCGACCTGATCTCGTTGACGCCGCTCATGTTCATCCAATCGGGTGTGCTTGGACCCGCTTCTTGCCATCCAAACCTGACATTTAGGCTGATATCTGCGGGCCACAGCGCTTTTAGACAAGGCCAGCTTCGCTGTCCAGAAACTGTGCAGAGAGATCAGAGGGTTGCCGCAGGCGCTCAATCCCGTTGAAAGCCACAGAAGTCGCGTTGACAGGCTTGGCCGCCCTGTGGTCTGTACCCATCTGTATCGTACGGCCACGTCGGGAGAGACCGGCACTGGTGCCGGCGCCGAAGGAGCAACCGCCCCGGAAACTCTCAGGCAAAAGGACCGCGTGGCTTTGACAGCATCTGGAAAGAGGCGCCGACGGGCATAAAGCCCGGGCTGCGTCCGCCGACGGGATAATACTCTCAGGCACAGCGACAGATGGGGCTTCGACCGGTGTCCATCGGGGAATCGTCCCCGGGGAACCGCCGAGGGCCCCTGTGATGCTAGCGCACGACAAAGACTCCCTGAAACGGACCCCCCTCCACAGCCTTCACGTGTCCTTGGGCGGCAAGATGGTGCCGTTCGCGGGCTATGACATGCCCGTGCAATACCCCGCGGGCGTGCTGAAAGAGCACCTCCAGACCCGAACCTCCGCCGGCCTGTTCGACGTCTCCCATATGGGCCAGCTCGCGCTCAGGCCGAAGTCGGGCAAGGTCGAGGACGCCGCCCGCGCGCTGGAACGGCTGGTGCCGCAGGATATCGTGGCGATCGCGCCGGGACGGCAGCGCTACGCCCAGTTCACCAATGAAGATGGCGGAATCCTCGACGATCTCATGGTCGCCAATTTCGGCGATCACCTGTTCCTGGTCGTCAACGCCGCCTGCAAGGACGCGGACGAGGCGCATCTGCGCGCGAATCTCTCCGGCGACTGTGTCATCGAGCAGCTTGCCGACCGCGCGCTGATCGCGCTGCAGGGCCCGAAGGCGGAATCGGTGCTGGCGAAATTATGTGCAGCGGCGCCCGCCATGACCTTCATGGACGCCGGCCCGCATGAGGTCGCCGGTATCAAATGTTTCGTCTCGCGCTCCGGCTACACCGGCGAGGACGGATTCGAAATTTCGGTTCCCGCCGCGGACGCCGAGCGTCTCGCCAAAACGCTGCTCGAAAACCCCGACGTGATGCCGATCGGCCTTGGCGCCCGCGACAGCCTGCGGCTGGAAGCCGGGCTCTGCCTCTATGGCCACGACATCGACACCGCGACCACGCCGGTCGAGGCCGCGCTGGAATGGTCGGTGCAGAAGAGCCGCCGCACCGGCGGCGCCCGCGCCGGCGGCTTTCCCGGCGCCGAGAAAATCCTCGCGCATTTCGATCACGGCGCATCCCGCCGCCGCGTCGGCCTGCGCGCCGAGGGCCGCGCGCCGGTGCGCGAGGGCGCGCTGCTGTTTGCTGATAGCGCGGGCGGCGAGCCGATCGGAAAAGTCACGTCGGGCGGCTTCGGCCCGAGCCTGAACGCGCCGATGGCGATGGGCTACGTGCCCTCCGCGCTGAGCGCGCTCGATACAAAACTCTTCGCCGAGGTGCGCGGCCAGCGACTGCCGCTCACCGTCGCCGCCATGCCCTTCGTGAAAAACACCTACAAACGCTGAGGACCTGTGAATGACCACGACGCTGTACACCTCCGACCACGAATGGCTGGCCATTGACGGCGACGTCGCCACCGTCGGCATCACCGATTACGCGCAGTCCCAGCTCGGCGACGTCGTGTTCGTCGAGCTGCCCAAGGTGGGCCGTGCGCTGAAGAAGGCGGAAGCCGCCGCCGTCGTGGAATCGGTCAAGGCCGCCTCCGACGTCTACGCGCCTGTTACCGGCGAAGTGCTCGAGACCAACGAGGCGCTGGCCGCCGAGCCGGCGCTGGTCAACTCGGATGCGCAAAGCAAGGCGTGGTTCTTCAAGATCAAGATTGCCGACAAGAGCGAACTCGGCGGCCTCATGGATGAAGCTGCCTACAAGGCCCACACGGCTTAAGGACGATGGAGCAAGCGATGACCGCGCACCGTAAATCCAGCGGCGAGACCGCCGCCAATTTCGTTCGCCGCCACATCGGCCCATCGGCACGCGATGTCACCGCAATGCTCGAAGCCGTCGGCGCGAAAAGTGTCGACGCGCTGATGGCGGAGACGCTGCCGGCCTCGATCCGGCAGGCCGCCCCGCTCGATCTCGGCAAGCCCTTGAGCGAAACCGAGGCGATCGCGCATATGGCCGAGCTCGCCGCCCAGAACCAGGTCTTCACCTCGCTGATCGGCCAAGGCTATTCCGGCACGATTTTGCCCGCGGTGATCCAGCGCAACATCCTGGAGAATCCGGCCTGGTACACGGCGTACACGCCCTACCAGCCCGAGATCAGCCAGGGCCGGCTCGAGGCGCTGCTCAACTTCCAGACCATGATCTGCGACCTCACCGGGCTCGACGTCGCCAACGCCTCGCTGCTCGACGAGGCCACCGCAGCGGCCGAAGCCATGGCGCTCGCGGAGCGGCATTCGCCGGTCGAAGCAAAGGCCTTCTTCGTCGACAAGGACGTGCATCCGCAGACGCTGGCTGTGATGCGCACACGCGCCGAACCGCTGGGCTGGACCCTGATCGTCGGCGATCCCCTCACCGATCTCGCGAAGAGTGACGTGCTTGGTGCGCTGTTGCAATATCCGGGCTCTTCGGGCGCCGTGCGTGACCTCAGGCCCGCAATCGCAACGCTGCGCGCCAAGGGTGCGCTCGCGATCGTTGCCGCCGACCTGCTGGCGCTGACGCTGCTCGCCTCGCCCGGCGAGCTCGGTGCCGACATCGCGATCGGTTCGGCGCAGCGGTTTGGCGTGCCGATGGGTTATGGCGGACCGCACGCGGCCTATATGGCGGTGCGCGATGCGCTGAAGCGCTCGCTGCCCGGCCGCATCGTCGGCCTCTCCGTGGACTCGCGCGGTGCGCCTGCCTATCGCCTCGCGCTGCAGACCCGCGAGCAGCATATCCGCCGCGAGAAGGCGACGTCGAACATCTGCACCGCGCAGGTGCTGCTCGCCGTGATCGCCTCGATGTACGCGGTCTATCACGGCCCCGAAGGCCTGACACAGATCGCCCGCAATGTGCATCGCCGCGCCGCGGTGCTTGCGAGTGGCCTCCGCAAGCTCGGCTTCGCGCTGCGGTCCGAAAGCTTCTTCGACACGCTCAGCGTGGATGCCGGCGCCAAGCGCGCCGAGATCATCGCGCGCGCAGTTGCCGAGAAGATCAATCTCGGGGTTGGCGACGATAGCTTGCGCATCGCGCTCGACGAGACCACGACACCCGCGACCGTGGAAGCGGTCTGGCGTGCGTTCGGCGGCAATCTCGCCTATACCGAGATCGACGCAGAGACGCGCGAGGCGCTGCCGGATAGCCTGAAGCGCACGACCGCTTTCCTCACCCATCCCGTGTTCCACGCGCATCGCTCGGAGACCGAGATGCTGCGCTACATGCGCAAGCTCAGCGACCGCGACCTCGCGCTCGACCGCGCGATGATCCCGCTGGGATCCTGCACCATGAAGCTGAACGCGACCACCGAGATGATGCCGCTGACCTGGCCGGAGTTCGGCAATCTGCACCCATTCGCCCCGCGCGAGCAGGCACGCGGCTATCGCGCTCTGTTCGCGCGGCTGGAAAAATGGCTGTGCGACATCACCGGCTACGACGCGATCTCGCTGCAGCCGAACTCGGGCGCGCAAGGAGAATATGCCGGACTTCTTGCCATCCGTGCGTACCATGCGGCGCGTGGAGAAAGCCATCGCAAGATCTGCCTGATCCCCTCCTCCGCCCACGGCACCAACCCGGCCTCGGCCGCGATGGTCGGCATGGACGTGGTGGTGGTCGCCTGCGAGAAGAACGGCGACGTCGACGTCAACGATCTCCGCGCCAAGGCCGACAAGCATGCGAACGATCTCGCCGCGGTCATGATCACCTATCCCTCGACGCACGGCGTGTTCGAGGAGCACATCAGCGAGATCTGCGACATCGTGCATGGCCATGGCGGCCAGGTGTATCTGGACGGCGCCAACCTCAATGCGCAGGTCGGCCTTAGCAGGCCCGGCGATTACGGCGCCGATGTCAGCCATCTCAATCTGCACAAGACCTTCTGCATTCCGCATGGCGGCGGCGGCCCCGGCATGGGCCCGATCGGCGTGAAGGCGCATCTCGCGCCGTTCCTTCCGGGTCACCCCGCCACGCAAGCGGACGCGTCGATCGGCCCGGTCTCGGCCGCGCCGTTCGGGTCGGCGTCGATCCTGACCATCTCCTACATCTACATCCTGATGATGGGCGGCGAAGGCCTGAAGCGCGCCACCGAGATCGCGATCCTCAACGCCAACTACATCGCGGCAAGGCTCGATGCGCACTTCCCGGTACTCTACAAGAACGCCAAGGGGCGCGTCGCGCATGAGTGCATCGTAGATCCCCGTCCGCTGAAGACGACATCAGGCGTCACCGTCGACGACATCGCAAAGCGCCTGATCGATTACGGCTTCCACGCGCCGACCATGAGCTTCCCGGTGCCGGGCACGCTGATGATCGAGCCGACCGAGTCGGAATCGAAGGCCGAGCTGGACCGCTTCTGCGACGCCATGATCGCGATCCGGAAAGAAATCGCCGAGGTCGAGGCCGGCCGCTTCAAGATCGAGGCATCACCGCTGCGCCATGCCCCGCATACCGTGCACGACATCGCGGATGATGCGTGGAATCGCGCCTACACCCGCAGCGAAGGCTGCTTCCCCGCCGGCACCTCGCGCACCGACAAGTACTGGAGCCCGGTGGGGCGCGTCGACAACGTCTATGGCGACCGCAACCTGGTGTGCTCCTGCCCGCCGGTGAGCGACTACGCGGAAGCTGCGGAGTAAGACGCAACGGAGGTTTCGTAGGGTGGGCAAAGCGCAAGCGTGCCCACCGCCCTTGGGAGCGTTGGAATATGGTGGGCACGGCGCTTGCGCGCCTTTGCCCACCCTACGGCTCTGTTGTCAGAACAAGTCGCGTCATGCCCATGACCTCACGGCTTTGTCAAAACGGCGCCATAGCGCCACAGCCGATCGTTGGTCAGGCGCGTGCCACCCCACCAGCGATCGATCGGGTTGTGGCGGCTGAAATCTTCCTGATGGGCCAGGACGGCTTTACCAAACTCGGTCAGCGAAAGGCGGCTGCGCAGATAGACTTCATGCCGAGCCCTCAAATTCTTACGGTCGATTGTGCGCAGTTCGTCGCCCAAACCGGCTACTGCCGGCTTCGGGCCGAGCGCGAGCCCCTCGAGGAACCAACCCAACTCGGTCTCTCCGAACACGAACGTGCGCCGTTGCGAGCGCAGGTGAAACAACGCATTGGTGTTCGCAAACCCTCTGGAAACAAGCTCCAGAAAGCGCATCTCAGTCGCGCCGATTCCAGTCGAAGGTGACGGCAGTTCCGCCAGCAGATCGAGCAAAGCCGGCCTCAGCATCGGCAATGCACTGAGGTCCTTGCGGAGAAGGTTGACGCAGCTTTCCGGTGTCGATGCGCAATAGGCCCACCACGCCGTCTCGGCAGTCTCGAATTCCCTGGCAGTGACATCCACGACAGGAATATGCGACGCGGACTTTCCCAGCTCTTCGCCCCTCATCATGATCAGATCGTCCGTCAGCAGGCGCAATTTGAGTTTTTGCGTCAGCCCGGAATGAGGCCTGAGGTGGTCGAGCAACCAAATCAACTGCAATTGATCTTCGGGATTCGGGTCGAACCAGAGTTCGATCGCGTCGTATGGTTCGCAGAAATCGATGAGGGATAAATCTTTGCGGCCACTGATGGCGCGGGGCCAACGAATGCCCCAGTCCGACCAGTGATCACCCGGTGCAAGAGTCCCCGAACGCGCCGCAAAATAGGCGGCAAGCATTTCAGGTGAAGGCAGGGGTCCCCACTGGAAGCGAAAAGAGAACGTCACGACGATTTCGGCCAGCGCCGATTTAGCGAGAGCAGAACCGGACGAACTGGTCAGGATCAGACGCTTCATCACACCACCCGATCACGACAACGCAAAACGAAACGGGCACTGACGACGTCGGCAACTCAACGTCCTCAGCGCCCGCTCCTCGCGAAAAACTTTCGCTGTTCAGTCTTACTCTTCTCCCGGCTCCTCGCCATCGGCGTCGCTCTCGGGCGTGCCGGCCAAAATCTGCTCCGAGATCAGGCCGGAGTTCTGGCGGATCGAGGTCTCGATCTTGGCGGTGATGTCGGGGTTGGCCTTCAAGAACGCTTTCGAGTTCTCGCGGCCCTGGCCGAGGCGCTGGCTGTCATAGGAGAACCAGGCGCCGGACTTCTCGACGATGCCGGCCTTGACGCCGAGATCGAGGATCTCGCCCATCTTGGAGACGCCCTCGCCGTACATGATGTCGAACTCGACCTGCTTGAAGGGCGGTGCCAGCTTGTTCTTCACCACCTTCACGCGCGTGGTGTTGCCGACCACCTCGTCGCGCTCCTTGATCGCGCCGATGCGGCGGATGTCGAGGCGGACGGAGGCGTAGAACTTCAGGGCGTTGCCGCCGGTCGTGGTTTCGGGCGAACCGTACATCACACCGATCTTCATGCGGATCTGGTTGATGAAGATCACCATGGTGTTGGACTTGTTGATCGAGGCCGTCAGCTTGCGCAGCGCCTGGCTCATCAGACGGGCCTGCAGACCCGGCAGCGCATCGCCCATCTCGCCCTCGAGCTCGGCCTTCGGCACCAGCGCCGCGACCGAATCGATCACCAGCACGTCCACCGCACCCGAGCGCACCAGCGTGTCGCAGATTTCCAGCGCCTGCTCGCCGGTGTCGGGCTGCGAAATCAAGAGCTCGTCGATGTTGACGCCGAGCTTTCGGGCATAGACCGGGTCGAGCGCGTGCTCGGCATCGATGAAGGCGCAGATGCCGCCCTTCTTCTGCGCCTCCGCCACCGTATGCAGCGCCAGCGTGGTCTTGCCCGAGGATTCCGGCCCGTAGATCTCGACGATGCGCCCCTTGGGCAGGCCGCCGATGCCGAGCGCGATATCGAGCCCGAGCGAGCCTGACGACACCGCCTCGATGTCCATGGACCGGTCGTTCTTGCCGAGCTTCATCACCGAGCCCTTGCCGAACTGGCGCTCGATCTGAGAGAGCGCGGCAGCTAGGGCTTTACTCTTGTCCATGGAAGATCCTTCGACGATACGCAGGGCAGTGGCGGACATTGGGTCGTGCTCCTTATGGCGAGGATTCGCTAGAGGGACAAACGGTTGGCGAGGCGGCGCGGCGACAAAAACAATGTACCCTATTTGTTCTTGGTTCGCAATATGTTCTTTTGCGGAAACGCGCGCTGTCCGCATTTTGCCCGGAGTGTCCCAAGTTGAATCCGGCAATGTCCTGGTTCGCTTTTTGGTCCTAGGCTGGACGCCATGACCTACGAGCAACCCCGAGAAATCCATCGGCCATTCCGAAAGGATCACGCGAGCTTTGCGCTCGCCTATGCTCGCTACTTGACGGCGTATCGGGAGCCTTGAGGCGTTGAAGCTGCCGTGCCCCGACACCTTCCTGAGCCGCAAGACCCAAGAGCCGTTCCCGATGCAGGCGACCCGGAGGCTTGATCTACCTCAAGCAGCGCACGCCTGAACGCCGAACCATCGGGCCATGCCCGACCCCGACACACAGACTGAGGGTAAGAAAGCCAAGCCGTCCCGGCTGGAGGAGGCGCGGCGCATCATCGAAGAGTACGCCGCCGAGCTGCGGAAGATCATCAGGCAGCTACGCCGAAAGATGAACTAAGGCCGCCTCAGTTGGCGCCTTGAATTGGGCGTGGAACGATCAGCTGGGCGGCGCGTCGGTTTGAGCCCACAGCGGAAAGGTTGCCCCCCACTGCTGAAGCAAAACCCGCATCGATCGGGTTGGCGGCCTCCTGGTTGGGGCCGTTTTAATTTCCAAAGGAAATTGGCACAGACCGCACTGGCTTACCAAGTTTTCCTGACCGTAGGAGTTTTGCGTAATGGACAACGCGCAGCACTGCCAAGATCAAGCCAACGAATGCCATCGTTTGGTTAAATCAGCGCAGAGTGAGGTCGAGGCCAAATTTCTGAAAGAACTAGCCCAGAGCTGGATGAGAGTCGCCGGTCAGATGGATCGATACCAAGCGCTCAAGCGTGAACAACTGGCCCGCAACGCCGCCCCGGAACGCGCCGCTGATCTTGTCGGGGCCAAGCTGCATCGTGAACGGCTGGGTTAAAGACGCTAAGCTCGGGGGTAGAGCCGTGTTCGTGCAGGACCTTCGCCAGCGCGTGCTGGGCGCCCCTGAAATTAGCACCGATGGCTTCCTGCCCTACCAGAACGCCATCCGCGACGCCTTCAATAGCCGCGCCTCGCATGACGTTATCGTAAAGACCCACCGCGGGTGCGAACAAGAAGACCTCAGCTCTTGGGCAATGGATGAGCTGAGGTCTCTGTCCCCAAAAATGGCCCCAGCTCGCACATGGGGGATTGAGCTGGGGCCCATCGGGGTCTGCCCTTGGGGAAGGGCATCGGGAAAACTTGGCAAACGCGCAAACGTTCCTGTCCTAATTCGAAATCGCCAGTGTCCTGGTTAGGACAGCCCTCAAGCTTTCACGCCCGTAAAGCCTGGTCAGATTGGGCAGGGAACAATCGGCTTGGTCACGCGTTGATTTCCGGCCCCCAGCCGACAGGTAGCCCCCCGACTGCTGGAGGAAAACCCCCATCAAAACGGGTTGGCGGCCCCCACTAGGGGCCGTTTGAATCGAGGGTAAGGCCGCCTCAATTGGCGGCCTCTTTCATTGAAGCCTCTTCAAAATCTCGATGCTGTCCCAATTCCGGAAAATCCGAGTTACGTCGGGTGCCCCATCGCATCCCCCGCGTCCCCAATGCATGTTGACGTGCCTGGGCCGGCGAAAGCCTTGGTCGGTCCAGCAACTTGGCCTCAGCTCCTCCAGCCCGTTTGAGTTGAGGCCGATTTTTTTGGAGAGCGCCCCGATCAGATTTCCTGGATCAGATTTCCTGGATCAGATTTCCTGGATCAGATTTCCTGGACCCTGAGAGGGCCCCCCGGCGGCATCTTTGGCTCCCGCGTCCCAACCCGAATCTTCGGAGCTCAATTCGCCTTGTGCACACAAGTGAACAGACGCCGATCCCTCAATGGCTCCCAATGGGATCATCACCGCACGGACCGTGGCTGCTATCGGTGATGAGAACGCCGATCGCGCTCCCGCCTTCCTCGCATGGAAAGGAGCGCGCCATGGCCAAGCGGCGGCGGTTCAAACAGCAGCTCACGCTTCAGGTTCGGCTCGAAGCATGGGTGAAGCAGGTCCGGGAGCAGGCTTCAAAGCTTCCACCCGGCCCCGAGCGCGACGCCCTGCTCAAGAAGGCGCGTCAGGCCGACGTGGCAAATCACCTGCACGACTGGGTTAGGTCTCCCGGACTTCAACCGCCCACATAGCAGCGCAGCCGCAGCGTCCGTCTTCGAGCGAAAGCATGACGCGCATCAAAGACGCGCGGCCTGCCTGTCGTCATAATTCCGCAATCGTGCGGCATCGAACCTTCCGCGGTTGCCGGCTTTGTTGTGGGGATGGGACCGCAAACTCCGGGGATCTCTGTCATGACCGAAAACCCGCACGGCGATACGGCCCGGCGCAATCATCTGCTTGAAGCAGCGCATGAGGAGATGGTGAAGTTCGAGCGCAGGGAAAACGAGTTTCGCAAGAAGGACCGCGAAGAGCGCGCCGCCGAGCTCCATCTGCCGCTGAACGAGATCAAGGTCCACTAGGACCTGCCAGTACCGGCTTTGCGCGGACGCGCGGCGCAGCGGGCACCGCTCTGTCCGCGACCGCCGGGAATCGATCGCCGCTCGAGGCAATTTTCGCCCGATTACGGTACCTAAATACCAACCTTAAATCATTGATTGAACAGCGAAATTCCCCTGCTGCCTACTGTGCATGGGGTTGTTTTGCAGGTTTTGAAAGGACGCGGCGGCGTGCATGGCGCCGCCCGCCACCCCGTTGCCGTCTCCCGGCAGGTCCGCGTCGCTCCTACAGCACCGCCAGCAGCACGAGCCCGATGACCAGCACGATGAAGCCAGCCGCCGTCGCGGCGGCAAATGACCGCTCTACGTTGTCCATGATGCCACCCCGATCTCGGCGCGCCACGTTTCCCCCATGGCTTCGCCGATCGGTTCGGAATCTTGCCGACGTGTGTGTCCGCAGTTGTGCGAACGGATGTCGAAATTGGGACGGGTGCGGGGCCAGTCTGCGGCCTCGTTGATCCACACCCTTTCATCGCCGCCGTCAGGCGCGTGTAAGCCTCCTCGCCTAGTCTGGCCCTGCCCGGTGGACCAACACCGGGCCCTCCATACCCAGCCGACGACCCCGCTCTCCCCGAGCGGGGTTTTCTGTTTGTGGCTACGGGAGGCGATCCGATTCGTGGCCTTGTCAGGCTGTCGTAAGCTGAGCCGTCTAGGGTCATCGGGCTATGGTGTTGCAGCCCAGCACCTCAGCCTCCAATAACCTTCTCCCCCGCTTGGCTCTCCCCAGGCGGGGTTTTTTTCATGCCTGCCTGCCGGTTTGCGAACGGCCCTCCTCCTGCGTCAACCACAGCGAGAAGGCGCGGATCGCGGGCGCCGCGAGCAGCACGACCGGCAGCATCGCGGCCCAGGCGATCAACCACGACACCATCCAGTGCCCGACGAAGACCGCCGCGCCTGCCGCAGGCAGGCTGGCGATCCCCGCCGCGATCAGCGAGGTCAATCCGGACTGGATGATCCCGAAGACGAAATGACTGTAGCGCCGGGGGATGCCGAGCATGATGGAACCAGTGTTGTGTGGCCGTCATCAGGCCAAGCAAGGCACATGCCGGTGCTCGCGTAAGGACCGCTCAGGAACTCTGTTCATGGTCGGAGAACCACGGGCCGTCCGCGGCCCCTTTCCGGAATCCGATGTCGGATTATTCGGGGCCCGCGCGCTTTCGGGATTTCCGTGAACTCTCCGGGACTTACCGGCAGATTTTACTTGCCCCGGAATATTATGGCGAACAACATGTTTCCAGTCATGGAAAGGTGAATCGTGGGAGGTGACCATGAATCACAGGGGCGTCGAGTTCACCGTCGCCAAGACGGCCAGTCCGGGAGTCTGGCAGTGGCAATTCCGGATCGGCGAGCAGGTCAAGACCGGCCGGACCGAGACCAAGATTGATCTCCTGGCGATCCGGCGGGTGCAGCTGCGCATCGACCGCGAGCTGAAGGCGATCGGGCGCAAGACCGCCTGAACGGCAGCGCCGGGACGCCCGCGGCGCGGCACGCTTGTGCGCCGCAGGACGCCCATGGCTTTCAAAGACCATGGCTTGCAAGGAAGCCGCGGCGCCCCATGGGGCGTATTCCGTAGCCGCCCGGAATTGATCTGACGGTCGTTTGGGATTGGACTGCGCGCCCATGGCCCTGGGGACGGAGCCATTACGCGCGATCGGTACCAGCCATGCCGCTCTACTTCTTTCAAATCCGGAACGGACGCTATTCCGGCTGCGCGGATCAGGCGTCGGAGTTTGCCGACCGCGATTCGGCCTGGAAGGAGATGACCAACGTCTGCGCCGACATGGCCGCCGGCATCGCCCGCAAGCTCCAGGAAAACTCCGAGTGGCACATGGAGCTGCTGGACGAGGCCAAGGAGCCCGTGTTCCGGATTCGCATCGTTGCGGAAACGCTGGAATAGCAGCGCCCGCGCCTAGTCGGCGCTGGGCAGTCGCCGCATGGTGAATTCGATGTCGCCGCCGGGCAGCTCGCGCCAGGTCTCGACCACGCTCATGTAACCGGCCTTGGGATAGCGGGCGAAGAAGGCCTGCGCCCGTTCCCGCGCCGCCGCGCGCGGCAGGGTGAAGGTCTCGCGCAGATAGCCGTCGCCGGCCGTCTGGCCCGGCTTGCCGCCCTTGCGCCGGCGCGCCATCCGCTCGGCGAGATCCCGCGGACGATCGGCCATGTCCCGCTCTCCTCTACGCAGCACTCTCGGCCAAATGTAGGGAGCGGGTTGGATGAAGAGGAGTCCCGCCCGGGGCGTCATTGCCGCCTCCGGACGAAACTGCGGTCAGTTGGCGGCCGTGCCGCTCTTGGTCTTCTTCGGCGCGCTGGTGGCGGCCGAGGCCTTCGGCGCCGCCGGCTGTTTCGGCGGATCGGAACGCATGCCGCCCCAGGGATCGTTGGACGCCTTGGAATCCGGAATCTTCTTCAGCGTTTCCTTGTAGGCCCTTTCACGCTCGGCATCGGCGGCCTTCTCTTCGGGGGTCTTGCCCGGACCTTCCTGCAGCAAATTCAGATTGGGCATTTGCGCATAGGCCGGTCCCGCCAGCACGGCCAACACCGCGGCCAAACGGAAAAGCTTCATCATCTACTCCTTAGATCATCCTTGAGGCGGATCGCCCGGTCGGGGCCGCATGGCCCGCTACGATCTGCACGATTTCGGGGCGTGCAGCCAGTCGTCCCAGATCGGGCCGCATTTGGTGCACCCGTTCAGCGCGAGGCCGAGCACAACCAGACATAAGACGAGAACATATCGACGCAACATCATCCACCCGTACCCAAGCATGACATCATATCGGGCGAAGTCAGGCATTTTCAAGCCGAAGGGGCCGGCGCGAGACCGGGTGACTTTGCCGCGCCAATCCGCAGAATGGCGGAAACATGCGGCAACAAAGCAGGGAAGGACGGCAATGCCATCACAGCCAGAATCCGGGTTCGGCATCGACGACGCCAGACGCATCCTCGGCGAGGTCTTTGCGCCCTGGGTCCAGGATCTCAACCTCTCCGTCGAGCGCATCGAGCACGAACAGCCGGCCGATGCGCCGGACTGGCAGCCGGGCGCCCTGCTCCGCATGGCATTCTCGGAACGGCTGTGCCGGAACGGCGGGGTGGTCTGCGGACAGGCGCTGATGGCGCTCGCCGACACCGCGATGGTGATCGCGATTCTGGCCGCCAATCGCGGCTATCGTCCGATGACCACGGTCGACCAGACCACGCATTTCATGCGTGCGGTCTCCTCCTCGGACGTGCTCGCCGACGCCCGCGTGGTGCGGCTCGGGCGCACCATGAGTTTTGGCCGCGTCACGCTGCTGTCAGCCATCGACAACAAGCCGGTTGCGATGGTGTCGAGCGCGTTCGCGATGCTGCCGGGCTGATCCAAAAAGAAGAGAGCCGCGTGAGCGCAAAGCGCACCGCAGCTCTCCATCACCTTCGCATCGAAGCGAGAGACCGAAGCGCGATTGCATCCGCGCTTCGGTCCGCGCACTTCAAAAATTACTTCAAAAATTACTTGCCGAGCACTTCGTCGGCCGCGGTGACGATGCTGGCAGTCGGATTCTTTCCGCAATAGGCACCGAACTTCTTGGCGTTCTCGATGAACACGTCGGTGTCGATGATCGCGTTGTCCTCGTCGCCCTTGTACCAGCCGTCCATCCAGGTCAGCACGACCTGGATGTTGTCTTCGCCGCTCTCGAGGAACTGCTTGCAGCTCATGGTCGAGAGGTCCCACTTCACGGCGTGGGCGGGCATGGACGACAGCGAGAGCGCTGCGGCGAACAGAAGCGAAAACGTGGTCTTCATCGGAATCTCCATCGGCGCATAACGCCATAAAGGAAAGGCTTGTGGGGAAAGTCGGCGGGAAGTGATCGTCCGCTTCAGCGTCGTAAACGAAGTCTGAAGCGCAGTGCAAGTAGCGCCAGTATTGAGTTTAGTTCAACGTAATTTCTATGCACTACTTCACAATCATGATTGTGGATTAACGCCGATGATCGAGAAACGAGCAGCGCAGCGTCACCGTGTTTTCAAGGGTGGAAGGATCATCTTTGAAAACAGCGGAATCGCATGCACGGTGCGAAACATGTCGTCTAGCGGCGCGGCCGTCGATCTCGACGGTCCCGTCGCACTGCCGCAGAGCTTCAAGCTGTCGATTTCGTGCGACAATTTCGTGCGCAATTGCCGCGCTGTGTGGCGAAGCGACAAACGCATCGGCCTCGCTTTCGTGCAGTAGTGCGCGTGATGTGAACGAGCGTTCGCATCACATGCGCAGCACGATCATGATTGCCTGATATGATGGCCGCGCAGGGCGCACGCGTGCGATCACGTGCGCAGTGAGCGCGAGCGCGACGGCCGAGGATGGTTTCGAAAAGTCGTCCGCCGGATGGATGGAAGCAATCGAATGGCACAGGCATGTTGCCCGTGCCCGTCGAGTTCATTTCGGCTTCTTGGCTGGTTCGGCCGGACGGGCCCCGCCCCACGGATCGTATTTCTCCTTGGGCTCAGGAATGCGCTCGAGCGCGGCCTTGTAGGCCTTCTCGTCGACCTTGGGCTTGTTGTCCGCCTTCTGGCCGCCCTCGTTGGGCTGGCGCCTGCCGCCACCCATCTGCGCCTGCGCCGAGGCAAGCGTCAGCGCCAGCACCGCGGCTGCTATGACCAAAATCCTCATTGGTGCAATCCCCCTCGTCTGGGGGTAGAAACTAGCCTGCAATTCCGAAATAGCAAATGCCGGGGTTCCAAGACATCAGCAAATCTTGATCGGGTGGGACTTCGCCCGATCGCATTCGTGCCTATGTGTTGGCCCGCGGGGGGACCTTCACGGATGTTGCGGATCATTGCTCATGCGGCGCTGCTCGCCGGCGCGCTCGCGCTCGGTGCCTGCGGCTTTGCCGACAGCCGCGCACCCGTGCCCGAGTTCATGCGCATGAAGGAAACCGAGCAGCCGCCGCCTGAACCCGCCCCCGACGTAAAGCGCCTGGTGCGCGAGCAGATCGACGTCGTCTTCCTCAACACCTCCTATCCGCGCGAGGTCCACGTCGCCCCACCCCATCGCGAGGTGCGAGGACCGGGCTGGACCGCCTGCGTCCGCGCGCAGCTCACCTCTGCAACCGGCTCAGCGCTCGGCGCGCAGACCTACATCGTGACGATATCAGGCGGAAAGGTCGTCGACCGCCGGCGGGCGGAAGCCGACGACATCTGCGGGACCGAGACTTACGAACCGATCTAGGAACAAGCCGGCGACAACGGCCGGTTCCAGGAAAAACCCCTGATCTGGCCGGAACGATCGCCGCCTCCCCTTCTTGTTACCGCCGAGGGCAGTGTTGGAGGAGGCCATGATGAGGACATTCACGATTGCGCTGTTGGCAGGTGTCGGTGCGCTGGCCGCGGCAACCGGTGCCAAGGCGGCGGATATCTACACAACCAGTGAATACGCGAACCCCGATCTCATTCAGGAAGTCCGGCTGGTCTGTGATGACGCCGGCAATTGCTATCGCACTCGCGGCGGGTCGCGCGTGATCGTACGCGACTCCTATGCGACCATGCCGCGCGATCGCTATTACGAGCGCCGCACCTATCGCGACTGGGACGATGGTCCGCGCGCCGGCGTCGGCATCCGGACGCCCGGCGTCAGCGTGGGCGTCGGTGTCGGTGACCGCTGGTAATTGATCAAGCGATGATGGGCGGGACCGGACGAGGCAACTCGCCCGGTCCTGTCATTTGACTGAATCGGATCACCGCCGTCAGGCGGCGACCGATTGCTGCTGGAACTGCTCGAAGGCTGCGATCGCATCAGCAGCGTACATCAGCGATGGTCCGCCACCCATGTAGACGGTCATGCCGAGCGCTTCCTCGAGCTCTTCACGGGTTGCACCGAGCTTGACCAGCGCCTCGGTGTGAAAGCCGATGCAGCCGTCGCAATGCGCGGCGACACCGAGCGCGAGAGCGATCAGCTCCTTGGTCTTCTTGTCCAGCGCGCCGTCGCGCGTGGCGGCCTGGGCGAGCACGGAAAATCCCTTCATGGTGTCGGGAATGTCGCTCCGCAGCTTTTTCAGGTTGGCCGAGATGTTCCTGGTGATGTCGACGTAGTTCTTGTCCATGATGTACTCTCTACAGTGACTTCAGGTTTCGAGCGGATCGGCCGGCGTGACGAAGCGCGTCAGCTGCGGCAGTTGCGCAACGAAGCGCGCGAGCACCATGCCGATGCACATCGCGGCGACGAAGATGAAGGCGGAGGAAGAACCAAAGCCGAGCGCGGTCAACGCCGGCCCCGGACAGAATCCGACCAAACCCCAGCCGATGCCGAAGATCGCAGGACCCGCGATGATCCTCGTATCGATGTCGCTTCGCGTTGGAAGATAGAATCGTGCGGCGAAGAACGGACGCGCGAGCTTGAGGACGCGACCGAAGCCGATGAAGGTCACGACCACCGCGCCGGCCATCACGAAGGCAAGGCTCGCATCCCACGTCCCCGCGGGAATGCCGCCGACGTCGAGGAAGTTCAGAACCTTCGCCGGATCTGACATGCCGGAGACGATGAGGCCGAGTCCGAAGACCAGACCGATCACGAATTGAACGAGGATGGACATCAGCGTCAGCTCCAGTGCCGCATCACGAAGACGGTCGCCATGCCGGTTGCCATGAAGGTCACGGTTGCGACCAGCGAACGCGTGGAGAGTCGCGACAGACCACAGACCCCGTGGCCGGAGGTGCAGCCGCTGCCCCACACCGAGCCAAAGCCGGTGAGCAGGCCGCCGACAACCAGGATTACCGTTCCCGCCTCAATCGTCTGCGGCGGGAGGCTTCCCGTAATGAGCCGCACCAGCACGGGTGCAGCGACGAGACCGGCGACGAAGGCGAGCCGGCCGGCGAATTCGCCGTCCTCATAGGGAGGAAACAACCGCGCCGCGATGCCGCTGACGCCGGCGACCCGTCCCTTCGCCCACATCAACAGAACCGCGGCCAAGCCGATCAGCGCTCCGCCCGCAAGTGAAGCCATTGGCGTGAAAGACGTCGCGATCATTCGACCCTCCGGAGCGAGAGCGCCCTTTGCGGGCACGGAATACCGTTTATTTCAGTTGTTTCTTATTTTCGAATATACTAATATATCGACCGACCATGAACCGCAAGCCCCGCAATCAGGAATTGATCGCTCTGGAGCAGAAGGCCGAAGAGGCCTCCCGCCTCCTGACCGCCATGGGCAATTCCAAGCGCCTGCTGGTCCTCTGCAACATGCTGGACGGCGAAAAGTCCGTCGGCGAACTCGCCGAGATCGCGGGCCTGTCCTCGGCGGCGCTATCGCAGCATCTCGGCAAGATGCGCGCATTGAGCCTAGTCAAACCCAGGCGGGAAGGCCAGACGATATACTACAGCATCGCGAGCCGGGAGGTCCGCGCGATGCTGGAGACGCTGTACCGCCTCTTCTGCGCACCGTAGGGCTTCGCCGGCGCAAACGCGGGAGCGCGCCATGACCGACGACACCTTCATCGAAGGACCACTCTACGAGAAGCGGAAGAAGGTCTATCCGCAGTCGGTCCACGGGCCGTTCCGCCGCATCAAATGGGCGATCCTCTGCGTCACGCTCGGGACCTACTACCTGCTGCCCTTCGTGCGCTGGAACCGCGGGCCAGGTCTGCCCGACCAGGCCGTGCTGATCGATCTGCCGCATCGCCGCTTCTATTTCTTCTTCATCGAGCTGTGGCCGCAGGAGGTCTACTACTTCACGGGCCTCCTCATCATCGCGGCCATGACGCTGTTCCTGATGAACGCGGTCGCCGGCCGGCTGTGGTGCGGCTACATGTGTCCGCAGACGGTCTGGACCGACCTGTTCTACGCGGTGGAGCGCTGGGTCGAGGGCGACCGGCGCGATCGCATGCTGGGCGACAAGCGCGGCTGGACCTTCGATCACATTCGCAAGGTCGCGCTGAAGCACTTTCTCTGGATCATGATCGCGTGGTGGACCGGTGGCGCCTGGGTGCTCTATTTCGACGATGCACCGACGCTCGTGAAGGAGCTGGCGACTTTCCAGGCACCGTTCGTCGCCTATCTCTGGATCGGCATCCTGACCGCCACGACCTACGTCTTCGCCGGTCACGCTCGCGAGCAAATGTGCATCTACATGTGCCCGTGGCCTCGGATCCAGGCGGCGCTGACCGACGAATGGGCGCTCAACGTCACCTATCGCCGCGACCGCGGCGAGCCGCGCATGTCGGTGAAGAAAGCGGAGACCGCCCGCATCCACGGCGATGTCGCCGGCGACTGTGTCGACTGCCGCCAATGCATCAATGTCTGCCCGACCGGCGTCGACATCCGCCACGGCATCCAGCTCGGCTGCATCCAGTGCGGCCTGTGCATCGACGCCTGCAACAACGTCATGCAGGAGATCGGCCGGCCCAAAGGCCTGATCGGCTATGACACCGACATCAACATGCAGCGCCGCCGCGAGGGCAAGGCGCCGATCTACCGGATCATCCGTCCGCGCACGCTGATCTACGTCGCCGCCATCGCCGTCGTAGGCAGCATCATGCTTTACACGCTCGCCACCCGAGCGACGATGGACGTCAACGTGCTGCACGAGCGCAATCCGCTGTTCGTCCAACTCTCCGATGGCGGGGTCCGCAACGACTACACCGTGCGCATCCTCAACAAGGGCGCGCAACGATCGTTTGC
The DNA here is from genome assembly GCF_054185205.1 of Bradyrhizobium sp. 14AA. NCBI lineage: Bacteria > Pseudomonadati > Pseudomonadota > Alphaproteobacteria > Hyphomicrobiales > Nitrobacteraceae > Bradyrhizobium > Bradyrhizobium sp. 14AA. The sequence continues at coordinate 154,698 of NZ_JAVAYM010000020.1, forward strand.
ACTGGAGCTCTCGGGCCTGCCGGGTGCGACCATTCGCATCGCCGGCATCGAGACCGGGCCCGACGGCAAGCCGGTCGTCGAGGTCGGGCAGGATCAGACCCGCGAGGTGCGATTGTCGGTGCAGGTCGGTCCCGCCGACCTGCCGAAGACCTCGCGCGACATCGACATCGTCATCACCGATACCGCCGGCGGTGGACGCGCAAGCGCCCGCGACCATTTCGTACCGGGCGACCAGTAAAGTCCGCATTGGCGTATCCGGCGGCCTGCCGCCGGATGCTCAACGAGACGTTAACAATACCACTCGAATTGAAACGGCGCGCCAACGGTATTTTCCAATCTTTGCGCTAAGCATGGCCTCCTGAACGGGGACGACGGGACGTGGTCGACATCGCGCATCAGGCTGCGATCAATCCGGCACATGCAACAGATGCCGCGATGGCGCACGCGCGCGTCCCACTGTCGGCGATCGACACCGGCCAATGGCGCGCGCTCGCGCAGCGCGCGATCGAGCCGAACGGATATTATTTGCCGGGCTGGGAGCTCGCCGTCAGCGCAACCGCGCGCGGCCGCACGGACGCCTCGGCGCTGCCCGCATTCGAGGGAGCATCGACGCGGCTGATCGGGCTGATGCCGGTAATCTCGCTGTGGCGGGCGATGAAGATTCCCCTGCCCGCCCTGGTGAGCGCGCATCCCTACGGCACGCTGTGCAGCCCGCTGATCGACCGCGACGCTCCGATCGAGGCGGCCACGCGTCTGTTGCAGCGGGCCCGCGAGGCCGGCGCGCATGCGCTCGTGCTGAACGACGTCGCGCTCGACGGTGCGGCAATGAATTCGATCAACCAGGTTTTGAACCGCGACGGCCTGAAGCCGCGCGTGCTCTCCTCCTACATCCGCGCCAGTCTCGATGCGACGCAGGACGGGGAGACGCTGCTGCGCGAGGCGTTCGGCGCCAAAAAGCTCAAGGAGCTGCGTCGCCAGCGTCATCGCCTCGAAGAGCATGGCCCCGTCGTGTTCGAAGTCGCCCGCCGACCTGACGAGATCGGACCGGCGCTCGAAACTTTCCTGCAGCTCGAAGCCAGCGGCTGGAAAGGCAAGCGCGGCACCGCGCTGGTCCAGCATGACGGCGATGCGACCTTCATCCGCCGCGCCGTGACGGCGCTGGTGGAAACCGCGCAGTGCGAGATCGTCACCTTGCGCACCGGCGCGACGCCGGTCGCCGCTGGCATCGTGCTGCGCCATCAGGACCGCGCCTTCTTCTTCAAGCTCGGCATCGACGAAAGCTTTTCGAGGTATTCGCCGGGCGTACAGCTCTCGCTCGACCTCACCCGCCATCTCTGCGCCGATCCCACCATCGCCAGCGCGGATTCGACGGCAAGCGCCGATCACCCCATGATCAACCCGATCTGGCGCGGACGCTTCGCGATCGGCGACGTGCTGATCCCGCTCCGGCGCAACGATCCGGTCGTGGCGCTCATCCGCGGGGCGCTCGCGGCGTACGGCATTGCCTACGCGGCGGCGCGCGGCGCTGTTCGCCTGCTTCGTAAATAGGATAGCTACTCCGCCGCCTGCGCGTTGATTTCCTCGGAGACCTGACGGATGGCGCGGGCGAGCAGGTTCGGATCCTGCGCGCCGGACACGGCGTATTTCTGCGCGAAGACGTAGGTCGGCACGCCGGAGATGCCCTTCTCGGCAGCCTCCTGTGCATCCGCCGAGACGCGCGCGACGTCCTCGTCGGTGGCAAGGCGCCGGCGCACGTCGTCGGCATCGAGGCCGATGTCGGCGGCCGCCTGCACCAGCACGTTCACGTCGGTGAGATCGCCGCCGTCGCGGAAATACAGCTCCATCAGGCGCTGCTTCATCTCGGGGGCCTTGCCGATCGCCTCGGCCCAGAGGATCAGGCGGTGGCAGTCGGTGGTGTTGGGCTGGCGCGCCACCAGCTCGGGCTTGTAGACGAGACCTTCCTCGCTGGCCGCCGCGACGACGCGCCCCGCGATGCCCTTATAGGCCTCGACCGAGCCGAACTTCTGGGTGAGATAGGCCTCACGGCTGATGCCCTCGCGCGGCACCCAGGGATTGAGGAAGAAGGGACGGAAATTGAGCTTGACGGGAACGTCGGGCACGAGCGCCAGCGCACTCTCGATCCGGTGCTTGCCGATATAGCACCACGGGCACACCACGTCGGAGACCACGTCGATCTGGAGCGGTTTGAGGGTGCTCATGTCAGGCGCCTCCTTCGGGCACTTCAAGGGTTCGCCGGAAGATAAGCCGAACCGGGGACGGCGCAAGGCACCCGTCCTGCATGGCTCACGACTTCACCTCTGCGGTTATTGTGACAGGTTGCGTCCGCCCCGATACTCACGGCCCCGATCAAGCCCAAGCGGAGACCGCAATGACCGCCATTTTCAAGCCGGAAGGCCATCAGTTCCGGGCCACGGAGCTTGCCGGCGGCCCGTGGTCGCCGGACATGTTGCAGGGAAGCGCCACCACCGCGCTGATGACCCGCGAGGTCGAGCATCTCGCAAACGAATCGGGCTTTGCGGTGCGGCGCCTGACCTTCGATCTCTGGCGGCCGGCGGGCCTGCGCACCTTCAGGACCGACACCGAACGATTGCGCGACGGCCGCAAGGCCAAGACCCTGCAGGTGCGGCTGATGGACGGCGAGACCGAGATCGGCCGCTGCACGGCGCTGCTGACGGCGCCGGGCGGAGAGACGCCGGTCGATCCCTTCGCCAGGCCCGCGGTGCTCGACAAGGCGCCCGAGGCAGGCAGCCCGCCGCCCGCCTTCGCACAGAAATGGAGCCGCTATTTCCAGAACGTGTCGGTGCGGCTGATCGAGGGCGCGCTCGAGAGGCCGGGCCCGGCAGCGGCCTGGATGCGGCTCGATGCGCCACTGGTCGAGGGCGAGCTGAACACGCCGCTGATCCAGGCCGTACAGGCCGCAGACTTTTCCAGCGGCGTCGCCCAGATCGTCGACATGCGCAGCTGGACCTTCATCAATCCCGAGATCAGCCTCTACTTCTTCCGTCCGCCGGAGGGCGAATGGATCCTGATCCGCGCCGCCACGCGCGTCGGCGCCAATGGCGCGGGCCTCACCACGGCGACACTGAGCGATCGCCACGGTCCGTTTGCGGAGGTGATACAGGCCATGAGCTTCGAGCGGCGCGCCGCGGTGCAAGCTCAGGCCTCCTGAGCCGCAAGCGCGGTCAGGGCGGCCTCGGATGCGGCATCGGCAGGCATGAACATCTCGACGCGAAGCTCCTGGAGCGTCACGTCCTGCGGCGTGCCGAGCGTCAGAACCGCACCGATCAGGCCGATGCCGACGTCACCCTTGCGCAGGCGCACCTCGCAAAGCGGGCCCGGCGCGGCGTTGTCCTCGGTCGCAGGTGCAGGAAGTTCCGGCAGCCGCATCAATTCGCGCAAGGTCGATTGCAGGGCCTCATCGAGCGGCGCGGCCATCGCTTCGTGGCGCGCACGCGCCAGCAGAGCTGCCGCAACAGTCGGCCAGTTCTCGACAAACGGCTTGAGCTCATCCCGCGCGAGGAACATGCGCATGTGATTGAGCGGCCGCTGCATACGCTCCGGCCCGAGCAGCATGGTCATCAGGCGCGAGGCGGCGCCGTTGGCCTGCATCACGTTCCAGCGCCGATCGGTCACGATCGCGGGGAACGGCTCGTGACGGCTGAGCAGAAGATCGATGGCACGCCGCGCCTCGGCAAGCTCCGGCGCAGACAGATCGCGCTCGCCATATTGCCGCGCGAAGCCGCCGGCCTCGAGCAACGCGTTGCGGTCGCGCAGCGACAGATCGAGAGCCGATGCAAGTTGCAGGAGGATGTCCCGGCTCGCTGCCGCCTTGCCGGTCTCGACATAGCTCAAATGCTTGACCGAGATGCCGGCCTCGAACGCGAGCTCCGCCTGGCTCAATGCACGGCGCATGCGCCAGCCGCGCAGGAGATCACCGACGAGATTGACCGGCCGCAATGGCCGGGACGAGCGTGTGTCCATCCGCCGATTATGCGAGCACCGCTCCCTCCTGTAAACGGCGCTACTGCAAGCCGGCGGCCATCTGCTTCAAGCGCGCGGCGGTGCGCTCGTCGGCCGGGAAGAACGTCTCCAGCGCCAGCTCCGACAGGGTGATGTCGACGGGCGTGCCGAACACCATTGTGGTCGAGAAGAAACTCAGTATCTCTCCGTCAAGGCGCAGCTTGAAGGGGATCGCCACATTGTCGCTGGACAGCGGCGCCGAGCGCGCCGGAATCGGATAGCTCTTCAGATCGTTGTAGAGCTTGATCAGCTCAGGATCGGCAGTCGCCTCGCATTGCCGGTGCAGCCGCTCCAGCAGATGCCCGCACCATTCCGCAAGATTGACCGTGCGCGGCGCCAGCGCCTCGGGATGAAACGCGAGCCGCAGCACGTTGAAGGGCTGGCCGAGCAGCCGCTGCGGGATGCCGGCGAGCAGCGGCGCGACCATGCGGTTGGCGGAGACCAGGTTCCAGTGCCGGTCATAGGCCAGCGCCGGATTGGGCTCATGCGCTTTGAGCACGAGGTCGATCGCCTGGCGGGCTGATTTCAAGGCGGGATCCTCCAGCGGGCGCTGCGGGAATGCCGGCGCGTAGCCGGCCGCGACCAGCAGCACGTTGCGTTCGCGCAAGGGCACGTCGAGACGCTCGGCAAGCCGCAGCACCATGTCGCGCGACGGCGCGGCGCGGCCGGTCTCGACGAAGCTCAGATGGCGCGCCGAGATCTCGGCTTCGCCGGCGAGATCGAGCTGGCTCATGCGGCGGCGCTGCCGCCATTCGCGCAGATGGTCGCCGATGTGGACGGGCTGGCTTCGCTCGGCCTGTGCCGTGGATGCATGTGCGTTCATGCTCGAAAATCTAGCATGCGGACTTCGGCGCTTCCATTACCCGCGAGGTAATGGAATTGGGCTGCGGGCGCGCGCATCTTCGGTCGCAACAGGAGATGACCATGATCGCGCTGCTGCTCTACCGGACCCTCGCAGACCACCTTCTCCCCTGGGCCACGGCATTCGCAACCCGCATGCTGGCGCGCAGCCTGAACGTGCCCGAGCCGCTGCTGCATTCGACCGGCGACTATGTGGTCGCTCAGGTCACAGCCTTCGAGCACGGCGTCGGCAGGAGCCTCTGCCCGTTCCGCCTCGCCCGCCTGCTCTGCGCCTGGTGGCGCGGATGGCGCTGAATTTCACCCGAGCCCAACCCCAACCATGGAGAACCACGATGATCGACGCATCCACCTTCCTGCGCCGCGCCCTGCTCGCCGACGCAGTCTTCAGCGGCGTTGCCGCGCTCGGCTTCACCTTCGGCGCAGGCGCGTTCGCTTCGCTGTTCAGCCTGCCCGAAGCGCTGCTGCGCGAGACCGGCCTGTTCCTGATCGCCTACACCGCGCTGGTCGGCTGGCTCGCCTCACGGACCTCCGTGGCGAAGCCGCTCGTACTGCTTGTCGTGATCGGCAATGCGGCCTGGACAATCGGCAGCATCGCGCTGCTGCTCTCGGGCGCGGTGTCGCCGAACCTTGCCGGCGAGCTGATGGTGGTGGCGCAGGCGATCGCGACCGGCGTGTTTGCCGAGCTGCAATTCTTGGGATTGCGCAGGAGCGGGAATGTCGTGGCGGCGTGAGGCCGCGCCTTGCTGTCGTCGCCCGGCCTTGTGCGCAATTGCGCACTGGACCGGGCGCCCCAGTATTCCAGAGATACTGACGGATACGGAGAAGCCGCGGCGTCTGGATGGCCCCGCTTTCGCGAGGGCATGACACCGCGGTGAACGGCTACGCCCGCGCGCGGCCGTTTGCCTTGGCAACGGCGTGGCCGTTGAGCTTCTTCTTTTTGGCGGCTTTGGTCTTCGAGCTCTTCGAGACCACCGTCTTGGCTTTGCGCGCCGTCACCTTGCTGCGTTCGGCCCGCGCCTCGGCGCGCAGCTTCTTGCGCTTGTTCTCGCAAGAGGGGCACTTGCAGCCGATCGGCTTCAGATAGGCTTTGAAATAGTCGGTGCCGTAGTCGTAGTTGATCTCGTCGCCCGGCTCGATGTTCCTGATGGCGCGGATGAAGACCTTGCGCTCGCGCGGCCGGACGTCGGATTCGGCGTTGGGCCGGCAGGAATGATTGATGTAGCGAGCCACATTCTTGCGGACCGAACCATCGATAGTCCAGCGGCCGTTGAGCTCGAACAGGTACTTGTTCTCGATGTCGTCCTGCTCGGGAATGCGCGAGTCCAGGATCGGTCCGAAATAACGGATGATCCGGGTCCCCTTCTTGATCGGCATGGTGGCGAAGAGGCCAAGTCCGGTCTTGGAGCGGCCGACACGATAGGATTTGCTGGAGGCGATGGCTGGCATGATCGAATGAGGTGGCGCGAACAAAGCGCGGTAAGCGCAGGCGGAAGGCGCCCTTCTAGAACGATTCCGCGCCGCTGTCAGGTATATCCAACACCAGTTTGAACCTTGCCCACAATGAAGACGTCTGATGGAGAGAGTTCCAGCACCATCAAGCCCATGATGAACCGTATTGCCCGCATAGGCTTGGCTGTCTTGATGACTTGCCTCGGTCTTGACCGTGCTGACGCCCAATCCATGGGCAGCACTTACACCTCCACCGCGCCAAAGGACTGCCGCCAGATCGGCAAGCCCAGCGAGCTCGACGCCAGCACGACGCGCATCTGTCCGGGGAAAGGCGGCTTCATGGTGCTGATCGCCGAGGACGATCTGCGCGAAATCGTCTCGGTCGGCCGCAATCGCAAGGCCGCGGCCGAGGAACCCGCGGCAAAGGTCTGGTTTGGCCCGTTCAATTCATCGGAGACGACGATCGAATGGCGCAGCGCTGGCGCAACGCCGTTTGCCATCATCCAGCGCTGGCACATCGCCGACAGTGCCGATCCCGACAAGCAGGGGCGGCCAAACACCAAAGCCATGCTGGTCGTGACCCGGTTGCCGCCGGGGCCGGCCTGCCACGTCGCCTATGTCGATGCGGCCGCCAATCCCACCGCGAACGAGCTCGCACGCAAGGCGGCGGACGAGTTGGCGCGCAGCTTCACCTGCGGCAAGGACGAGGTGAAGATCATCGGCACGCGCGGCCGTGCGGTCGAGCTTGCGACGATGCGCTAAGATTGCCTTCGTCCGAACCGATCAGGGGCCCGGCAGCTTCCCCGTGATGGGCGTCGTCAGCATCGCTTCCAGCAGCCGCTCCGCCGTCGTTCCCTCGGGCAGCCGCCCGAGGATGTCCGAAAGCCTTCCGTCGAGCAGCAGCGTGGTGAAGCCGTGCACCATCGACCAGGCCCGTGCGATGGCGGCGCCTTGGTCAAGCGTCAGCGTGTCGCCGCTGATCTGCTCCTGCCGCATCGCGCCGACGGCATTCGCGAGCCCGGCGAAAGAGGCCTCCGCGGCCTCGTGCAGCGAGGGCCGGGAATAATCGAGGCGCTCGGTGCGGAACATGATGCCGTACATGCCGGGATGGGCCTCTGCATAGGCGGCATAGGCCTTCGGCCGCGCCAGCGCGCGCGCGAGCGGCGTCGTGGCGTTGTCACTGGCCGACGCCATCGCGGCGTTGAACTGGCGGAAGCCGACGGCCGCGAGTTCGCTGAGCAGGCCCGTGAGATCGCCGAAATGATGCGTGGGCGCCGCATGCGAGACGCCCGCCTCCCGCGCCACCGCGCGCAGGGTTAGGCCGGCGAGCCCGTCGCGCTCCAGCACGCGCTCGGCAGCCTGGAGCAACGCTTCGCGCAAGGCGCCATGATGATACGGAGTCTCGGTCTTCACGCTCGACGGACGGCGTGCCGGACGCGGCGCCGCAGTCGACCTCGTTCTTCTGGGGGCACGCGAGCTTCGCGCCGTTTCGCTCTTGGTGTCGGTCTTGGCCATTTGCAAGCTATATGACGCAATATTGACAGTGTAAAGATTTCGCTTGACCAATACGGCGATCGGCACTATCTAATCTTTACGATGTAAAGATGGGAATGATACGCCGTGCAGCAGGATGCCCTCGCCGAGCGCCGCAACAACATCGCGCCGATTCCATTCGAGGCCGACGCGCCATTCCTGAAGATCATCGGCGAATTGCCGCGCGAACTGAACGGCACGCTCTATCGCAACGGCCCCAATCCGCAGTTCGATTCTCCCGGCGCACACTGGTTCGTCGGCGACGGCATGCTGCACGCCTTCCACCTCGAGCAGGGGCGCGCCAGCTATCGCAACCGCTGGGTCCGCACGCCGAAATGGCTCGCCGAGCACGATGCGGGACGCGCGCTGTTCGGCGGCTTTGGCCGCAAGCTGCCGGACGCGCCGGCGAACCTCACGGATGGCGGCGTCGCCAACACCAACATCATCTTCCATGCCGGCAGGCTGCTGGCTCTCGAAGAGGCTCACCTGCCGACCGAGATCGAGCCGGGCACGCTGGCAACGCGCGGCTATCACAATTATCAGGGCCGCGTCGCCGGCAGTTTTACGGCGCATCCCAAGGTCGACCCCGTGACCGGCGAGCTCGTGTTCTTCGGCTACAACGCCGCCGGGCCGCTGACGCCCGCCCTCTCCTACGGATCGATCAATGCCGCCGGCAAGGCGACGCGCTTCGAACGGTTCGAGGCGCCCTATGCCAGCATGGTGCATGACTTCATCGTCACCGAGAACCATGTGCTGTTTCCGATCCTCCCGATCGCCGGCAGCCTGGAGCGCGCCAAGAGCGGACGGCCGCCCTATGCCTGGGAGCCGGACAAGGGCGCCTATGTCGGCGCGATGAAGCGCAAAGGCACGGCCAGGGATATCGTCTGGTTTCGCGGAGAGGCCTGCTACGTTTTCCACGTCATGAATGCGTGGGAGGATGGCAACCGCATCGTCGCCGACGTCATGCAGTTCGAGGAAGCGCCGCTGTTTCCGCATCCCGACGGCCGGCCGACCGATCCGGAGAAGTCGCGCGCCCGCCACTGCCGCTGGACGTTCGACCTCTCAGGCAATACCGACCGCTTCCAGCAGACTTATCTGGACGATCTCACCGGCGAATTTCCACGCATTGACGATCGCCGCGCCGGACAGAAGAACCATCACGGCTGGTATGCCTGCGCCAATCCGCGGCTGCCGATGTTCGGCGCGCTGTCCGGCCTCGTCCATGTCGACGGCAACGGCCGGCGGCTCGGCCATTATCTGCTGCCGGCCGGCGACACCATCTCCGAGCCTGTTTTCGTCGAGCGATCGACGGATGCCGCCGAGGGCGACGGCTGGCTGCTCGCAATGGTCTGGCGGGCGCGGGAAAATCGCAGCGACCTCGCCGTGTTCAACGCCACCGATGTCGAAGTCGGCCCTGTCGCGCTGGTGCAGCTCGGCCATCGCGTGCCCGACGGCTTTCACGGCAATTGGGTGGGAGCGCAGTAGCGCCCCGGAATGACAGCGATGTCGTGTCGTCGGAGAGATCTCACATGCACTTGCCCTCGATCACCGCAGCCTGCCTTGCCATCCTCGCCCTGGCATGCACCGCGCTCGCGCTCCAGATGACCCGGCTGCAGCGGAGCGGCCGTACCATCCTGAACGGCGGCATATTGCTCGGACTTGGCCTTTTGACCGCCTCCACGCTGCCGATCCTGTCGCGCCTGAATTGGACGGAATTGGCTGAAGCGACGCGCGACCAAGTCATTGCTGCACTTCATCTTTTGGAGGTTACATACGTAATTTTGACACTGTAAAGATTTCGCTTGACCCGGGGCTCGCCTGCGACCTATAACTTTACAATGTAAAGATTAGCCTGACCGAGGCGGCCCATGGCGATTTTCCTGATCCTCGCGCCCTACGGCGCCTACACGTTCCTGATGCTGCTGACGTCGGCCACGATCAGCGTGTTCGCGGCCTCCGCGATCTGCCTCGCCACCGTCGCGATCGATGTGCTGCGCGGCCGCTCGGTGAAGACCCTGGCCGCCGGCTCGGCGATCGTATTCGCCGCAATCGGCCTGTATCTGGCGCTGCTCGACCCCGCACTCGGCACGCTCGGCGTCAAGCTGTCGGTCGATATCGGCATCTTCGTCATCTCGCTCGGCTCGATGCTGGTCCGCCGTCCCTTCACCCTGCAATACGCACTTGAATCGGTGCCGGCCGAGACCGCGGCGATGCCCGGCTTTCTCTATGCCAATTACGTCATCACCGGCGCGTGGACCGCGGCCGCGCTGTTGATGGCGGCCGGCAATCTCGTGCTGCTCTATGTCCCCGGACTGCCGCTCTGGTCGAGCCTTGCGGTCGCCTTCGCCGCCCGCAACAGCGCGATCTACTTCACAAAATGGTATCCCGAGTATCGTCAGATCAAGTACGGTGCGCCGGCCCGCGCGCTGCCCAACGCTCGCTGAACAGGATCGACGATGAAGGACGTATTCGCCCGCCTCGCCTCCGACTTCCTCTCCGCCATCGTCTTCCTGGTCATCTACCTCATCACCGACAACGTCATCCTGGCGACGTCGGTGGCGATTGCCGGCGCGATCGCCCAGGTGATCTACGCCCGCGTCAAAGGACAGCAGCTCAACTACATGACCTATGCGAGCCTCGCGCTCGTCGTCGTGCTGGGCACCATCACGCTCTTGACCAATGATCCCCGCTTCATGCTGGCAAAACCCTCGATCGCGCATTTCGCGATCGGCGCCATCATGCTCAAGCGCGGCTGGATGCTGCGCTACATGCCGCCGATCGTGGTCGAGACCGTTCCGGACTATGTGACGGCCGCGGGCTACGCCTGGGCGATACTGATGTTCGTGATCGGCGTCGGCATGATCGCAGTCGCCTCCACGGGCGATCTGAAGCTGTGGGCGTTCTACCTCACGGTGGTCGCGGGCGGCGCCAAGATCCTCGCCTTCGCCGTGCAATATGTCGTGCTCCGGCTCATCGTCACCAGCCGCCGGCGTGCCGCCGCCCGCGCCTAAATGCCCTGATCGGAGCGTTAGGCAGGCGCTGCGAGTTGCGCTATACGCTCGACCCAGGACTGGCCGCGGATCGTCGCGGCCCGCCGGGATTTTGGGAGACACGAATGGCCGTGGACGGCAACTGGAATCTGACCATGACGACGCCGATGGGCGAGCGCCAGGCGACGCTGACCCTGCTGAGCTCCGGCGGCACGCTGACGGGAACGCAGGGCGCCGATGGCAATTCCGCCGAGATTTTCGACGGCACCATCAGCGGCGACGCCGTCAACTGGAAGGTCTCGATCACCAATCCGATGCCGTTGACGCTCGAGTTCATCGGAAAGGTATCCGGTGACAGCATGAGCGGCGAGATGGGCATCGGCCCCATGGGCAGCTTCCCGTTCACGGGCGCACGGGCGTAAGCCGCGCGGCAACCATGCGCGTGCACCGTCTCATTGCGGCGGCAGTCCTGTGTGTCGCGACACAAGCGGCGCTTGCGGACGACACCGAACCGGCGTGGCGCGCAAGCGCGCTCGCCATGGTGCCGGCCGGCTATGTGGCCGGCACGGCCTATCGAACCGAAGGTTCAGCCGGCTACCTCGCCATCTATCCGGCGACGTCGAACGATGCAAAAACGCCGGCAAGCGTATTCACGGCGCGTCAGACCCTCGTTGTCACGCTGACGCCGGATGCAACCCGCGCCGTATCAGCCGAATTGAAACCGCGCACCGAGCCGGATCCGGACAACGACGACACTGACTTCGCAAAGCTTCACGCTGATCTCGCCGCCAAGCGGGTGGCGCTGCCCGAAGGTACCGAGCCCTGCGATCTCGGTGCCTGGTCCATCGACAAGGATCCGAACGGCCTCAACGTGCGCGCCGAGCCGTCGGTGAAAGGGCGCGTGCTCGGCACGCTGCCGCCACCCTACCGGCTGAAGCTCGGCGGCGCCGAGAACACGCCCGATGGCGGCTGGCTCACCGAATTCCGCATCATCGGCTTCAGGGAGGGCTGGTTTCTGATCGAAGGCGCCAAGCCGCCGGGCAAGGACTACGAGGACGAGAAGCGATATCCGCGCAGCGCGCCAAAACCCTATGCCGGGCGCGGCTGGGTCGCATCGAACAAGGTCGGCGCGAACTACGCCAATGGCTACACGCGCGCGGGCGGGCTGTTCCAGGCGCCGTTCGTCGACGCCAAATGGATGCCGGCCCAGCACGAGCTCGGCGGCCCGATCGACGGCGACGGCGGGCCGAAGCGCCTCTTCGCCTGCAGCGGCCATTGGGGTCTGGTCGAGAGCTACGACGGCGTGCGCGGCTGGTGGCGTTCGCTCTGCTCCAACCAGGTCACGAATTGCAGTTGAAGCTTCCGCATCGTCATGGCCGGGCATAGCCGGCCGAAGGACGGCGTCGCTTCCGCTCGCCTATGTCCCGGCCATGACGATCTTTCGTAAAGCACATGCGCGATCACTGCACGCAAGTGCGGGTGATCGCAGCTAGCCCAAATTCAACTCCTTGAAGAAGTCGTTCCCCTTGTCATCGATGATGATGAACGCCGGGAAGTCGACGACTTCGATGCGCCAGATCGCTTCCATGCCGAGCTCGGGATATTCGAGCACCTCGACCTTCTTGATGCAGTGCTCGGCGAGGTTCGCAGCCGCGCCGCCGATCGAGCCGAGATAGAAGCCGCCGTATTTCTTGCAGGCCTCACGCACGGCCGGCGCACGGTTGCCCTTGGCGACCATCACCATCGAGCCGCCGGCGGCCTGGAACTGGTCGACGAAGGAATCCATGCGACCCGCGGTGGTCGGACCGAACGCGCCTGACGCGTAGCCCTCGGGCGTCTTGGCGGGACCGGCGTAATAGACCGGGTGGTTCTTGAAGTAATCCGGCAGCGGCTCGCCCTTCTCCAGCCGCTCGCGCAGCTTGGCGTGGGCGCTATCGCGCGCGACGATCATGGTGCCGGTCATCGAGACCCGGGTCTTGATCGGCTGCTTCGAGAACGTCGCGAGGATGTCCTTCATCGGCTGGTTGAGGTCGATCTTGACGACCTCGCCGCCGAGCGACTCTTCGACCTGCGGCAGGTACTGCGCAGGATTGTGCTCGAGCTCCTCGATATAGACGCCGTCCCTGGTGATCTTGCCGAGCACCTGGCGGTCGGCGGAGCAGGACACGCCGAGCCCGATGGGCAGCGATGCGCCGTGACGCGGCATGCGGATCACGCGCACGTCGTGGCAGAAATACTTTCCGCCGAACTGCGCGCCGACACCGAGCGACTGCGTCATCTTGTGGATTTCCTTTTCCATCTCGACGTCGCGGAAGGCGTTTCCGTCGGGCGAGCCGTGGGTCGGCAGCGCATCGAGATAGCGGGCGGAAGCGAGCTTCACCGTCTTCATGCAGAGCTCGGCCGAAGTGCCGCCGATCACGATGGCGAGGTGATAGGGCGGGCACGCAGCGGTGCCGAGGGTCAGGATCTTCTCCTTCAGGAACGCGAGCAGCCGATCCTTGGTCAGGACGGAAGGCGTCGCCTGGAACAGAAAGCTCTTGTTGGCGGAGCCGCCGCCCTTCGCCATGAACATGAACTTGTAGGCATCGTCACCCTCGGCGTAGATCTCGCACTGCGCCGGCATGTTGTTGGCGGTGTTCTTCTCCTCGTACATCGACAAGGGCGCGACCTGCGAGTAGCGCAGGTTACGGCGCAGATACGCATCGCGCGCACCTTCGGACAGCGCCGCCTCGTCCTCACCGTCGGTGATGACGTTGCAGCCCTTCTTGCCCATGATGATCGCGGTGCCGGTGTCCTGGCACATCGGCAGCACGCCGCCGGCGGCGATGTTGGCGTTCTTCAAAAAGTCCAGCGCGACGAACTTGTCGTTCGGGCTCGCCTCGCCGTCCTCCAGGATCGCGCGCAGCTGCTTCAGATGTCCGGGCCGCAGGTAATGATTGATGTCGCCAAAAGCCGCCTCCGACAGCGCCCGCAGCGCCTCGCGCGACACCACCAGCATGTCCTTGCCCAGGACCTTCTCGACCCGCACGCCCTCGGACGAGATCTTCTTGTAAGGCGTCTCGTCCTTGCCCAGCGGGAACAGCGGGATGTGCTTGTAGGGCGGAACAGGCTTGGACGGGTCGGAGAAGGCGGTCGGAGCGTTCATGGGGCGAATCTCGGGGTTTTGGAGCCCTGGCGGGCCTCTCAGCATAGAAGCGTTCTAAGCTTTTTTGCCGCAAAGGGAAGGCGTTCTGGCGCGGTCGGGGCATCTCAAATCGGCAACAAGACGGCCCTTTTCTGCAGAGATGCGGGGCCACCATTGTCCCCGGGAAGGTCTGGGTGCACCCCTTGCACTCCATGCGCGACGAAGGTTGAATGCGCGCCCTAAGGGGCTTTTCATCATGATTTTCAAACTGAACGTCCGCGGCGCGATCCTGGTCGCCGCCGCCATCACCGGCCTTGTGGCTCTCGCTTCACCCGCGCGCGCCGATCGCTGTGACGACAGCGCCAAGGAGCTGGCGAACCAGGTCGATCGCCTCAAGGTGAACTTTCGCGCCGGCAACATCGTCTACCTCTCGCATCCGGCGGCCAAGGAGCTCTCGGTGGGTTGCCGCGGCGACAAATATTCCATCGAGCTCTATGCCAAGGGCGAGCGCAAGCCGACGCCGGAATTCTTTGCGCTGGTGGGATCGATGGCGGCGATCGTCTTCACCGTGACGAAGGACGACACCACAACGGGCGCAACACGTTGCCTGAAGCGGATGGGCCTGTTGCGCGGCGACAAGGTCAGCATGCGTTATCGGCGCCTCAACATGGACTGCACCCGCACCAAGACGGACGCCTCCATCGCGATCACGCGCGGCAAGGACGAATAGGCGGGCGCCTTTCTCTTGCAGCGGACACGGCAGCACCCGCATCGCCACGCCGCCCGCCACATACTCCGTCATTGCGAGCGTAGCGAAGCAATCCAGACTGTCTCCGCGGAGGGACCCTGGATTGCTTCGCTGCGCTCGCAATGACGAGGAGAGAGCCGCGGTCCTCTCCGATCGTGCACTCGCGGAAGCAAAGACGGCATCCCCCACCATACCCATTCCCTCGCATTTTAACGATTGCCTTGAAGGAAATTTCGCTCCTCGGAGTGCAGGCTGAATTGTTTCCATGTGTGAGGATTTGTGGATGAAGGTTTCCACCGTTGCGCCGCCGCCGATCGCGATCGTGGTGCCGAGCTACGACACGACCAAGCAGCAGGACGACCAGACCAAGGCCAAGGACGAGGATCCGACCTACAAGCCGCCGCCGTCTGCGCCGCTGCCGCCGGGTCAGGGCACGCGGATCGATCAGCTCGCCTGATCGAGGCCCGTCAAAGATGAAAACGCCCGATCCGGTCGATCGGGCTTTTCGCGTATCCGGCCGTAACTTCGCCGGATAGTGGGACGACACTCGTGCGCGGCCACTCCGGAACCTGCGCATGATCGCAAAACTGCTGTTGCAGAATACGATCACCACCGCCGCGATGGGCGCGCTGCTGTTCGCGTCCGCGGGCACGCTGCACTGGCCGTCCGCCTGGCTGTTTCTGATCATCTGCGTCCTGCTCGGCCCGCTCTGCGGCTGGTGGCTCTACCGGATCGATCCGGCGCTGCTCGCCGAACGGCTGCGGCCGGTCCTGCAAAAGGATCAGCCCGCCGCCGACAAGATCTTCATGACGGTCTTCATTGTGGCGATGCTGGGCTGGCTGGCCCTGATAGGCATCGACCGGCGCAATCTATCCTCCGACATGCCGGTTGCGGTGCAGGTGCTCGGCTTCGTGCTGTTCCTGCTCTCGACGCTGTTCATCCTCAGGGTGTTCCGCGAGAACTCGTTCGCCGCACCGGTGGTGAAGCTGCAATCCGAGCGCGCGCAGCGTGTGATCTCGACGGGGCCCTACGCCCATGTGCGCCATCCCATGTACAGCGGCATGATCCTGTTCTTCACCGGCGTGCCGCTGCTGCTGGGCTCATGGTGGGGTCTTCTGATGGTGCCGCTCTTCGCCGCCTTGTTTGCGGTCCGCACCGGCATCGAGGAGCGTACCCTGCGCGAGGGCCTGCCGGGCTATGCCGACTACGCGGCACGGGTGCGCTATCGCCTTGTGCCGGGCGTCTGGTGAGCGCGCGTCGCTTCTTCCGTGCGCTGCACGAAAATCGCTTCCCCCTCATCCGATCGACTGACGTCGCGGCAACCGAAGCTCGCTAGAGCAACCCGCACCCACGCAACGGGAGACGCGACGATGTTCTGCAAGCCCCCCTGCCCCGACGAGCATGATCTCTCTCCCGTTCCCAGCACGACAGACGACCGATCTGGTTCGGAGCGCTTGCAGGCGCTCGCCGGCCATGACGCGTTTGGGCGATCGATCTCGCCCGAAACGGCCGGTCCGGAACGGGGGCTGCCGCCAGCCTCCATCCGGACCGGCTAATTAATTGTCGAGCTCCTTGTAGCGGCGGAAAATGCCCTGCTCGTTGAAGGCAATCCGTCGCTCGCTCGCGAGATACGCCTTGATGTTCGGCCGCGCGGCGATGCGGTCGTGCAGGCCGACGAGGCCCTCGATGTCTGCCTCGAACGCCTTCATGCGCTTCGGGAAGGCATAACGCAGTCCGACGACGATCTGGAACAGCGAGAGATCGACGTAAGTGAGCCTGCGGCCGGTGACATAGGCGCCGCCACTCTCGGCAAGGAGCTGTTCGAAATAGCCGAGATATTTCGGCACGCGCTCGTCCCAGAACTCCGCCGTGCGCTTCTTCGCCGGCACCTTCTGGTCCTCGTAGTAGAGCGAGGGCCCGAGCGGATGATGGGTGTCGTGAATCTCGACCACGAGGTCGGTGATGGTGAGCTGAAGCTGGTGGACCCAGAGTCTTCCGGCCTCCGTCTTCGGCGCAAGCCCGTGGCGGCTGCCGAGGTAAAGCAGGATGTTGGCGGTCTGGCCGATGACGAGTTTGCCGGCTTTCAGGAAGGGCGGCGCAAACGGCGGCGTGCCCTTGTGCCCATCCATCATCTTCATCATCGCAGCTGTGCCGCGCGCCCCCCGCGCGACGTCGACGTAAGCCGCCCCCGCCTCCTCCAGCGCCAGCCGCACATATTCGCCGCGGCCCTGGATCTCGGGCCAGTAATAGAGCTCATATGTCATGGGAGAGGTCCGTGAGCGTGGGGGTATCGCGACCAATGTAGCACGCAGCCCGACGTTCCGTCAGCGCAGGTGGAATCCAGCCGCGGCGACACGGGACCGGGCGCCTCGAATGTCATGTCGATTAATTGCTTCCCGGGACCGTAGCGCCGGGCGAGCATACCAACGTGGGCCGATCCTCAAAGCGATCATCCCCGGGGGAGACGCGGGCGTCTGTTGCGGGACCGTTCAGGGCGGCATCCGCGATCACATCAGGGCTGGCGCCGGGCGCGGCGCGAGGGAGAGATCGTCATGCACTGGAACACCGTCCGCCCAATCGCGGCAATTGCCGGCTATGCCGCGCTTTGCTGCCTTGCCATCGGTCCGGACTGCGCCTCGGCCGCGGAATTGCTCAAAGCCCGGCTGGCGCAAAATCTCGCACCGATCTCCGGCCTTGCGATCGTCGCCAAATCGAAGGGGATTTTCGAAAAGCACGGACTGGACATCACGGTCTCGAACTTCACGTCCGGCAAGCAGTGCCTGGACACCGTGATCGGGGGCGGCGCCGACATCGCAACGACGGCGGAGGCGCCCGTCACCGCTTCGACGATGGCAAATCAGCCCATCGCCTTCGTCGCCGGCATGGAATATTCCGACCTCAAGACGGTCGTCGCGGCCAAGGCCGGCGTCAAGACCAAGGCAGATCTTCGCGGCAAGCGCATCGGATTCACGGCCGGCACCGGCAGCGAGGTTTACACGGCGACCTTGCTGAAGTCGGCCGGATTGACTGCCAAGGATGTCACCCTCGTCAATCTGCGGCCGCAGGAGATGCTGCCGGCACTTGCAGCCGGAAGCATCGACGCGATCGACACCTGGGAGCCCCATATCTCCAACGCGAAGAAGGCGCTGGGCGAAGCCGCCACCGAGCTCGATACGAAGGGCACCTATTCCGAGACGTTCAACATCGTCGTCATGAGGCCCTATCTGGACGCCAATCCGGTGCTGGTTGAGAAGTTCATCGCCGCGCTGATCGATGCCGAGATCTGGGTGAAAGCACACCCGGATGAAGCAATCACGGCGGTGGCGGACGCGGTCGGAATGAAGCGGGATGAACTCGCCCCGATCTGGGCCGACTACGTTTACCGGGTGCGTCTCGACGACCGGCTGATCGAGATTCTCAAGACTCACTCCGCATGGCGCCTCGAGAGCGGCAACCATCCTCCGGGAGCGGTGATGCCCGACTTCAGCAAGGTCGTCGTCACCGAGCCGCTGAAAAAGGTGGATCCCGCGCGCGTCACGCTGTCGTGGAAATAGGCACCCGCACGGCCATGCAGGACGCCACTTCAACGCGACGAGAGACTGCCATCCGCGCTGACGGTCGCACCCGGCGACCGGATCCGGTTCGTCTTCGCCGACTCAATATTCTGGTCGGGACGCTTTCGATTCCCTTGTTCGTCGGCCTCTGGGAGTTGGTCTCGCGTTCGGGAACCGTCAACATGGTGCTGTTTCCGCCGCCGACGGTGGTTGCTGTGGCCGTTCTCGAGTGGATACGAAGCGGCCAGTTCTTTGGCGATCTGCTGGCCAGCCTCTTTCGCGTCACCACGGGATTTATCGTGGGCGGCGCGCTCGGCATCCTGCTCGGTGTTCTCACCGGCCAATTCCCCGTCATTTCGAGCTTGCTGTCCCCGCTGTTCCACATCCTGCGGCCAATTCCGCCGATCGCCTTCGTGCCGATCGTCATCCTCTGGTTCGGCCTGTCGGAGGCGGGGAAATTGTTCCTCGTCGTATGGGGCGTATTCTTCACGGTATGGCTTTCGACCCATATCGGCGTGCAGAAGGTCGACCGCGGCCTGATCCGGGCGGCATTGATGCTGGGCACGCCCCGACGGCAGATGCTCCAGGAAATCGTGCTGCTGGGCGCGCTTCCCTACATCGTGGTCGGGTTGCGCACCGCCGTCAGCATCTCCTTCTACACGCTTGTCGCAGCCGAACTGGCCGGCACTTTCGCCGGCATTGTCTACCGGATCGAGATTGCGCAGCAGAATTTGCAAACGGGGCAGGTCATGGGCGGGCTCGCAGCGCTCGGGTTGATGTCGTTCATTGCCGACCGGCTGTTTGCGGCTCTTGCGGAACGTACCGTCTGGTGGCGCTGATGTCGGGACCTCGATCGATCATGAAACTGGCCGTGGCAAATTCGCCTGCTTCCGTCGAACAGGCGCGGAAACAACCGGCCATTCAAGTCTCGAACCTCAGCATCGTTTTCGACACCAACCGCGGGCAGATCATCGCAGTGGACCGCGTTTCCTTCGACGTGGCGCCTGGCGAGTTCGTTTGCATCGCCGGACCCTCCGGCTGCGGCAAGTCGACGGTGCTCAATACGATCGCCGGACTGGAAGCACCGTTTGAAGGCGACATCCTGGTCGAGGGCGCGCCTGTCCACAGTCCGCGCCCCGATGTCGGCATGGTGTTCCAGCAGCCGCATCTCTTCCCATGGAAGTCCGTCCGCAGGAACATCGCCCACGGTCCCAGGATGCTCGGGAAGTCCAGGACGGAAGCGAACGCCCTCGCCGACGATCTGATCGCGATGGTCGGCCTCAAGCGTTTCGCCGACGCCTATCCGAACACGCTGTCCGGCGGCATGCAACAGCGCGTGGCGATCGCGCGCGCGCTGGCCAATCAGCCCCGCGTGCTGCTGATGGACGAGCCCTTCGGGGCTCTCGACGCGCAGACCCGGGCGGTGATGCAAGACAATCTGCTGGCGCTGCGCGACCGGATCAAGGCGACAATCGTGTTCGTCACGCATGATATCGATGAAGCCATCGTGCTGGCCGACCGCGTCCTCATCATGAGCGCGGGACCCGGCCGCATCCTGCGCGAAGTCGCGGTCAAGCTGCCGCGCCCACGGTCGAATTCTGTCATGGTCGAGCCGGCTTATCTGTCCCTCAAGAAGGATTGTCTCGACGTCATCCGCGCAGAAGGGTTGCGGGCGTTCAATCAGTCGGACGCGAACTGATCGCCTGGCGCTTGCGGATCATGAAGCGGACGCAGTGGGCTGGCACGGTTCTTGAATAATCGATGCCGGGTCTCACATGCGGAGCCGGCGATGCACAGGGCGAACAGCGCGATAGCGGCGGGTGTGATGCTGGCGGAGTCGGACGATCTCGTCAGACCGCTGCCGGGCTTGCTGGACGGTCTCAACCGGGCTGACTGCAATCGCCTGCGTGCGATCGGACGCGAAAAGGTCCTGGAAGCCGGCCAACTGATCTGGTCCCAAGGCGACGCACAGGCCGGGATCTACCTGATCAGCGAGGGGCGCATACGCAGTTACTATGCGGCGCCGTCGGGGCGCGAAGTCACGCTTGCCTACTGGTTTCCCGGCAATTTCGTCGGCGGGCCCGACATATTCGGAACGGGCCCGCACATGTGGTCATCGGTTGCGGCCGAACGCAGCCGCTTGACGTTCATGCCTGGACTTGCGTTGCGGCGACTTGCGCTGGAATCGCCGGCGATCGCCGTCGCATTGCTGGATGCCCTGGCATTCAAGGCGCGATGCTATTCTGCAATGGCCCAGATGCTCGGGACGCGCTCGGTCACCGAGCGGCTGCATAGCCTGCTGATCTTTCTGTCGCACGTCTACGGCGTGAAGCGCGACGGTGAGATCGTCGTCGGCATGCCGTTTACCCACGGCGATCTCGCCAACCTCATCGGCTCCACCCGCCAATGGGTGACGGTGCAACTCGCGCGGCTCCAGGAGGAAGGCGTAATCAGATACGACAGATCCGTGATTTCGATCCTGGATCTGTCCACGCTCGGGGAGATGGAATAACCCTTCAGCCACCAGACCTCAATTCGAACGCTGCTCCGTCGGCACCGGCCTCGAACCGCCGCGCCAGACCGATCAGCGCGCGATCATGCCAGGCCGGCGCCAGCAGGGTGACGCCCATGGGCATGCCGTTCTGCAACGTTGCGTTCGGAATGGCCACGCCGCAGAGATCGAGCAGATTGGCAAAGTACGAATAGTAGCCAAGGCGATTGTTGAGGGTGATCGGATTGCGCTGCATCTCCTCCAGCGTGAACGGGCGCGGTGCGGTCGGGACCACCAGGGCATCGACGCCCGCAAAGATCGCCTCGGCGTTGCGGCGAAGCCGGTGCAGCCGGTGAATGGCACCAAACGTGTCGATCGCCGAATAGCCGGCGGCTGTGCCCAGCACGGTCCTCGTGACATCGAGCAATGAACCGGATTCAACGTCCATGAGCGAAGCGATGGCCGAGTGCCGTTCCGCCACCCAAGGCCCGCTGAACATCAACTCCCCGGCTTGGCGGAACGGGGCGAAGTCCACCTCGATCGCCGTTCCTCCAATATGCGCAAAACGCTCGCAGGCGCGGTCATAGAGCTCGCCGCATTCCGGCATGCCGAAGCATTCGAGATCTGCGGACGCAATGCGACCGAACCGGAACGATGGCGCCGCCCCGTCGGCGGGAAGAAAGGTTCTGGGCAGGCGGCTGTAGGGATCTTCGAAATCGAACCCTTCGAT
Source organism: Bradyrhizobium sp. 14AA (assembly GCF_054185205.1). Classification (NCBI taxonomy): domain Bacteria; kingdom Pseudomonadati; phylum Pseudomonadota; class Alphaproteobacteria; order Hyphomicrobiales; family Nitrobacteraceae; genus Bradyrhizobium; species Bradyrhizobium sp. 14AA. The sequence continues at coordinate 176,219 of NZ_JAVAYM010000020.1, forward strand.
GATGTCCAGGATTGCCTCGCCGTCGCTGACGGTATTGCAGAACACCGATACGCAATCGATCGTCGGGCAATTCGGCACCAGCCCGCGTGATGACACAAGCCCAACGGTCGGCTTGATTCCGACGATGTTGTTGAAGCCGGCAGGTATGCGGCCGGATCCACCGGTATCGGTGCCGAGCGCGAAGGCGACGTGTCCGGCCGCCACGGCGACAGCGGACCCGGAACTGGAGCCGCCCGAGATATAGCGCGCATCGGCAACTGACGCGCAGGGGCCATGGGGCGAACGCGCGCCGGAAAGGCCGGTGGCGAACTGATCGAGATTGGTCTTTCCGAGGCAGATTGCGCCGGCCGCTGTGAGGCGTTCGACGCTGTGTGCGGAATGCCAGGGCGTATAGCTGAACGCCGGACAGGCGGCAGTGGTCGGCATTCCCTCGACATCGATATTGTCCTTCACGCCAAAGGGAATGCCGAGCAGTGGAAGATTTTCGCCCGTCCGCGCGCGCGCCACGAGCTTATGGCATTCTTCGAGCGCCTCCTCCCGCGGGCGGAGATAGATCCAGCAATTGCGGTCGCGCTCGGCCTCGATCCGGTCATATGCCGTTCCGATCGTCTCCAGCAGCCGGGACGAATTCCTGGCGATGGCTTCGTGATTCGTCCTGAGGCGCGCGACTGACTGGCTCACCGAATATCTCCTTCTCCAACCAACAGGCTGGAAATTGCGGGAGCTCGGCGCGGCCAACAAGCAATTAAGTGCCTCGTCCAAATGGCCGCCTGGAGCGGAAACGTGCAGCTCAAACGAAAAGGGCGCCGTGCCGGAGCACGACGCCCTTGTCTTCGATCTGCCTGCGATCAGCTGGTCTGCTGGATCGCCGACGGAGGAGAGAACCTCAATTCGCCGCGAAACAATACATCAGGCCGTCGCCGCCGGTGCTCTTCAGATCGGCCTGCGAACAGCCGCCGTCGGGACCGCGCGAGGGGTGAGAGCTGTTCCAGGACTTTGACGGCTCGTCGTCGCGCAGGCCCCGGCGATCGAGGTGGCCGACCATCGCGGCGCCTTGCGTGCTCGACGTCCAGTTCTTGCAGGTGCGATCGTCCGGACCGGCAAACGCCGTGCCGTCTGGTTGAGATCCCGTGAGGATGTCATGCCGGTTCGGTTGGTCGCCAACACCATTGATCCCCTCGCCCTTCTCGCTGAGCGCGGTCTGCTTGGTGAGATTGTTGGCCGCGCCGTGGAGGTCGGCAACGTCCTTGGCGATCACCGTGCCCTTGGCGTTCTGCCACGGTCCTTTGCCGATGCGGTCTTTTGCGTTGATGGCGGGCTTGCCGTCGGCGGCCTGCGTCGAGAGATAAGCGCGCCAAGTTTTTGAACCAGCGCCGCCGGCCTGCGCCAGCTTCTGGCATTGCGCATCGGCTCCCTCCAGGCCGCCAAGATCGGCGCCCTTGCCCGGGCCGCTTGAGGTCACGAAGAACGTCATGTCGGCCGACTGCGCTTGCACCGATGGCGCCGCGAGCAAGGCGGTTGCGAGCGCGAGGCCTGAAATCGTCACGGATCTCTCGATACGGATCATCTTGTCCTCCCAATTGGATTTGTCGTTGGCCGCCTGATTTCAACCCGACGCGCGCCCGCTTATTCCAATGCCGCGATGCGAGACGTCCAAAAGAAAAGGGCGCCGTGCAAGAAGCACGACGCCCTGCTTTCTCATGTTGCCTGCGATCAGTTGGTCTGCTGGATCGCCGACAGTTCCCAGCTGCTGCCCGGACGGCGAGCGAAGGTCCAGACCTCGGTCGCCTCGCCCGGCTGCTCGCTGCCGGCGACGACCGCGCCGGTGTTGCGGTCCACCGTCTTGTCGGTGAGCGCGAAGCGCAGCGCCACCGTGGCGTAATCGGTCTCGCCTTCGCGCCAGGCTTCCGCGAGATCGCCCTGCAACAGCTTCACGTTGCTGGTCTTGTTGACGACGTTGCGCGCGCGGTTCTGGTTAAGGTCCTGCTCGAAATAGGAGACCATCTCCGGCGTCGCGAGCGTGTGCAGCTTGGCCACGTCCTCGTTCGACCAGGCGGCCTGGATCTCGCCGAGCAGACGCTCGAACGCCTCATAGTCGTCAGGCTTGATCTCGAGCGGCGCGTTGTTGGCGCCGAAGCCGAAGCCACCGAGCCCGCCGCCACCGAGGCCGCTGCGATAGTTGATCTGCGGTCCCGGGCCGGGGCCCGCATCTGCATTGGCATAGGCCGCCTGCGGCGCGTGGCGGCGCTGCCACCACGACATCGCCAGCCGCACCACGAACACCACGAGCACGATCTGGATGATCAGGCCCAGGATCGAGGACAGGCCACCGAGGCCACCGAACAGGCCGCCGCCGAACAGCATGCCGAGCAGACCGGCACCGAGGAAGCCAGCCGCAAGGCCGCCCATGAAACCGCCGGCGCGGCCGAACAGGCCGCCGCGCGCGGGAGCAGCCGCGGCCGAATTCATGCCCGCACCCGGCTGGGTGTAGGTGCGGTTGAACTGCGAGGTCGAGCCCGGCGCGGTCGTGGTCGACGGCGGAGCCGAATAGGTGCGCGAGCCGCGCGACCCCGACGACATGCCGCCGCCGACGCGGGCGTCAGCGGACGAGATCGCCAGCGCAGTCGGCAGCGCAAGCGCCAGCACGACGGCAATCGTCTTGAAGAGACTGCGGGAGCGTTGCGAGAAATTCATGTTCGTTTCCCAAATCCCCGGCATGGGGACGTGCTCCTAAGATGGGCAGCCGGAGCGAAAAGTGAAGCCGGTTTCGGAACTTGTAGCTGCGGCCCTCAGTCGCGGGGATGTGGCAAAAGCCCATATTTGGCGGGGGTTTGGCGGGAAGGCATGGGGAACCGTGGTCGCCGGTTACCGGCGGCTTTAGCCCACCCCAACCGTCGTCCTGGCGAACGCCAGGATGACGGCGGAGGATGCTGCACGGTCTGCGCATCCCACACGCGCCTACCCTCACCCCTGCTTGGTCATCGTCTCCTTCACCGCCGCCACGAGCTGGCTGAGGGTGAACGGCTTCGGCAGGAAGTCGAACTGCTGGCCTTCGGGCAGGCTCTTCTCGAAGGCGTCCTCGGCGTAGCCGGAGACGAAGATGAACTTGATGTCCGGGTTCTTCTCGCGCATCGCCTTCAACAGCGTCGGGCCGTCCATCTCCGGCATCACGACGTCGGAGACGACGAGATCGATTCCGCCGCTCTGCTCCTCCAGCATCTCCATGGCTTCGACGCCATTCTCGGCCTCGACCACGGTATAGCCGCGCGAGCGCAGGCCGCGGGCGTTCAGCGCGCGCAGCCCCTCTTCGTCCTCGACCAGCAGGATGGTGCCCTGCCCCGTCAGATCGGTGCGCGGCTTGGCGTCCGCGGCAGCGGGCGCAGCTTCCTTCGCAGCGCCATTGGCAGCGTCGGCCGCTGCCGCCGGCTGCTCGACCTGTACGTCAGGCTCGGCATGGTGACGCGGCAGGAAGATATGGAACGAGGTGCCCTGCCCCGGCTCGGAATCGACATAGATGAAGCCGCCGGTCTGCTTGACGATGCCGTAGACGGTGGAGAGCCCGAGGCCGGTGCCCTTGCCGACTTCCTTGGTCGAGAAGAACGGCTCGAAAATCTTGTCGCGGATGTCGGCGGGAATGCCGGTGCCGGTGTCGGCGACCTCGATCCGCACATAGTCCGCGGCCGGCATGCCCTTGTAGGCGAGCTTGCCCGCATCCTCGGTGGTGACGTTGGCGGTACGGATGATCAGCTTGCCGCCGTCGGGCATGGCGTCGCGCGCGTTCACTGCGAGATTGACGATCACCTGCTCGAACTGGGAGACGTCCACCTTGACCGGCCAGAGGTCGCGGCCGTGGACGAGGTCGAGCTTGACCTTCTCGCCGATCAGCCGCCGCAGCAGCATGGTGAGATCGGACAGCGCGTCGCCGAGATCGAGCACCTGCGGCCGCAGCGTCTGCCGCCGCGAGAACGCCAGCAGCTGCCGCACCAGCGTGGCGGCGCGCGTGGCGTTCTGCTTGATCTGCATGATGTCCTGGAACGACGGGTCGGTCGGCTTGTGCGCGTTCAGCAGGAAATCGTTCGCCATCATGATGGCGGAGAGCACGTTGTTGAAGTCGTGGGCGATGCCGCCGGCGAGCTGGCCGACGGTCTCCATCTTCTGCGACTGGTTGATCTGGTTCTCCAGCGCGCGCCGCTCGGTGGTCTCGAGCATGTGCACGATGGCAGCTTCCGCGTCGTTCTCGGCGGCGTCCACCGGCGTGACGAAGAACTGGCCCCAGCGCTCCTTGGTCCCTTCCAGCGCCACTTCCACCGGCGCGACGTCGGCCTGGCCCTCGGCGGCCTGGTTGATGGCCGCGATGAGCAGATGACGGTCGCGCGAATTCACCGCGCGGAAGATCGACTTGCTGGCGCTGTCGAGCCCCAGCGCCTGCCCGAGCTTGGCGTAGCGCGCGTTGGCGCGCACGACGTTGCCGCCTCGGTCGACGGTCGCGATCGCCATCGGCGTATGATCGAAGAAGCGCATGAAGCGCACTTCGGCGGCGCGGTCGGGATCGCTGCGCTCGTCGCGGGCGCGGCTGATGACGAGCGTGCGCGACGGCCCCGGGGCGCCGTCGGCGCCGAAGGCGAGCTTGTGATAGAGCCGCACCGGCATGGTCTTGCCGGTGCGCATGCGCAGGTCGATGTCGAAGACTTCCGTCTTGACTTCTCCCGGCACCGCCACGATCGCGGTGAGCAGCGAGGCGCCATCGCCGGAGACGATGTCGGTCAGCTTCAGTCCACCCGAGCCGATCTCGGCGAGGTCGTAATCGAGCCAGTTCGCCAGCGTCGCGTTGACATAGGCGAGCTCGCCGGCCGGATTGACCGAGAAGAAGCCGCACGGCGCGTGGTCGAGATATTCGATGGCGTGCTGGAGCTCCTGGAACACGTCCTCCTGGCGCTCGCGGTCGCGGGTGATGTCGGCGATCGACCACACCGCGTATTTCGCCTCGCGCTTTACGGTGCCGAGCGGGCGCACCCGCATGCGCAGCCAGCGGCCCTGGCTGCCGTCATGGCCGGAGATGCGGACCTCTTCCTGCTGCCGCTTGCCTTCGCGGGCGGCCTTCAGCAGCCGGAACACGGCTTCGGAGACATCAGGGTTGCCGATGAAGACGCGCTCGACCGGGCGCACGTCCTGCGGGCCAGAGGCGCCGGTCAGCGTCAGGTAGGCCGCGTTGGAATAGACCACGTGGCCGCGCGGATCGGTCACGGCGAGGCCGTCGAATCCATGATCGGCGATACGACCCACGACCGGGTCGTCGAGACTGCGGTCGGCGAAGCGGATGATCCCGGCGGCAAAGGCGAACAGGTTGAACAGGCCGACCATCGCCAGCACGGCGAGGATGCCGAGGATATAGGGCTGCGCCTGCGCGCGCCCGAGCGTCATCAGCCCGACGGCGACGGCGACGAGGCCGGCGGCCACCAGCAGCACCAGCGCAATGCTGCCCGAGCGCGGCGACGGCTCGTGCGTCGCAACGGGCTCGCGTGTGAGGTCGTGGTCGGTCTCGGCGGTCATCTCAAGCTGGCGCAGCCTGTCGGCAGAGAATCAACGCGCTACGGCGCGCGCGGGGTCCTCCCTGCCTGAATCGGACCCGCAGGCGCAAGGGCAGCAAGGGCGAAAGGTACGCTGATTCCCAGATTACGGCCATTTCCGGTACTTTTCGGGTATTTTATCCCCGCCCGGCGCCAAATCCGCGCTTCAGCCGCATGACGTAGCCGATAACTTCGGCGACCGCATGGTAGTGCTCGGTCGGGATTTCCTGGTCGATTTCGACGGTGGCGTAGAGCGCGCGGGCGAGCGGCACGTTCTCGACGATCGGGATATCGTGCTCGCGCGCGATCTCCCGGATCTTGAAGGCGAGGTTGTCGACGCCCTTGGCGACGCAGATCGGCGCCGACATGCCGCGCTCGTAGGACAGCGCGATCGAATAGTGGGTCGGGTTGGTGATGATCACGGAGGCCTTGGGAACCGCCGCCATCATGCGCTTCTTGGAGCGCTGCTGGCGCAATTGCCTGAGCTTGCCCTTGATGTGCGGGTCGCCTTCGGACTGCTTGTACTCTTCCTTGATCTCCTGGAGCGACATCTTTTGCCGCTGGAACCAGCTGCGATACTGGAAGAAATAGTCGCCTATGGCGATGATCGCGAGCGCCGCGACCACCGCGCCGAGCAGGTGAATGGTCAGGCTGGTGGTGGCGCCGAGCATGGCGGCGGGATCCAGCTTGACCATCGCTTCCATGCGATGCCGCTCGGGCCACAGGATCACGGTCATGACCGCGCCGAGCACGATCAGCTTGCCCAGACCTTTCAGGAAATTCGCGGCCGCCTGCTTGCCGAAGATGCGCTTGAAACCGGCCCCGGGCGAGAGCTTGCTGAACTTGGGCTTGAGCGATTCGGCCGACCACACCAGGCGGTGCTGGAGCATGTTGCCGGCGATGGCCGCCAGAACCAGCATCAAGAGGGGCACGCCGATCGCCGCGAGCACGGCGAATTCGATCTGCTGCATCAGCGCGAGCAGAGCCCTGCCGTCGGTCTTGATCATCCAGGAATTGGCGAGCAGGTTGCGCATCGGCGTCACCAGCCCGCTGCCGACCGAGCCCGAGAAGCTCGACACCACGAGCATGCCGCCCGCGATCATGAACCAGGTGTTGATCTCCTGGCTCTTCGCGACGTCGCCGCGTTCGAGCGCATCCTCGAGACGCTTTTGTGTCGGGTCTTCTGTTTGACTCTCTGGATCGTTGTCTTCCGCCATCGATCCCTCGTTACTTGAGCGGCATCATCTGGTGCATCACACCGATGAAATAATCGAGATACGTGCCCATCATCGCGGTGAGCACCACGGCGAGCACCAGGAAGCCGGCGAAGATCGAGAGCGGCACGCCGACGAAATAGACCTGCATCTGCGGCATCAGCCGCGCCAGCACGCCAAGCCCGATATTGAAGACGAGGCCGAACACCAGAAACGGTCCGGACAGCTGCAGGCCGAGGCGGAACGCGGCGGCGAAGGCCCGCGTCGCCAGGGAGGCGACGTCGCCGCTCGACACGGTCTCGCCCGGCGAGAAGATCGTGTAGCTGTCGTTCAGCGCTGCGATCACCAGGTGATGGCTGTCGGTGGCAAACAGCAGCGTCACCCCCAGCATGGTCAGGAAATTGCCGACCAGCACGCCCTGCTGTCCCTGCGTCGGATCGACCGAGGTGACGAAGCCGAGCCCCATCTGCTGGGCGATCACGGAGCCCGCGACCTGCAGCGCCGACAGCGTCACGCGCGCGGTCGCGCCCAGCACAATGCCGATCGCGATCTCGTGCAGCATCAGCACCAGCAGCGGCGCCAGCGAACCCATGTCGACCTGATAGGCGTTGCGATGCAAGGGCAGGATGATCAGCGTGAGCAGCAGCGCGATCGACAGCTTGATCCGCGTCGGGATGTTGGTCTCGCCCAGCCCGGGCAGCAGCATCACCATCGCACCGACCCGGGCGAAGGCGAGCATGAAGGAAGCGGCGAGCGCCGGCAGCAGCGAGACGTCGATGCGCATGACCGGCGCATTGTGCCTCAGCCGCCGATGATTCGCGACGAGATCCGCAGCATGTGGGCGTGGAGCGAGTCGGCCATGAATGGCAGCGCCAATAGCATCGTGGCAAAGATGGCCAGTATCTTCGGCACATAGATCAGCGTCTGCTCCTGGATCTGCGTCAGCGCCTGGAACAGCGACACGATCACGCCGACCACGAGGCCGACCACCATCAGCGGCGAGGACACAATCACGATGGTCCAGATCGCATCGCGCGCGACGTCGAGGGTTTCCGGTCCGGTCATTGCACAATTCCTTTGTTCATTTCTGCCTCCCCACCGCTATTCCGAGCGATGCGAAGACCTCTCCCCTCGTCATTGCGACCGAAGCGAAGCAATCCAGACTGCCGCCTGAACGATTCTGGATTGCTTCGCTTCGCTCGCAATGACGACGAAAGCCGAAAAATCAGATCGGCATCTTCATGATGTCTTCATACGCCGCGATCACGCGGTCGCGGACCGAGACGAGCGTGGACACCGCGACGTCGGTGTCGGCGACCGCCGTCACCACGTCCATCACGTTGGCCTTGCCGGCGGCCATCGCCACCGTCTGCGCATCGGATTTGCGACCGGACTCCATGACGCTGCCGACAGCGTCTTTCAGGAGCGAGGCGAAGGATTGTCCGCTGGGCTCGCTGCCCTTGCCGGCGCCGCTGTTCTCCAGCACGCGGGCGAGGTTGGCATAAGCATTGGCGGCGATTGTCGGTGATGCCATGGCTTAAATATCCCGTTCAGCTCTTGAGGATGTCGAGGGTGCGCTGGATCATCCGGCGCGTCGCACTGATGATGTTGAGATTGGCCTCGTAGGACCGCTGCGCGTCGCGCATGTCGGTCATCTCGACCACCGAGTTCACGTTCGGATATTTGACGTTGCCGGTCGCATCCGCGGCCGGGTTGTTCGGCTCGTATCTGACGCGGAAGCTGGACTGGTCGGGCTTGATCCTGCCGAGGGTGACGACCTGTGCGTCGAGCGTGCGGTCGAGCGCGGAGGAGAAGGTCGGCACCTTGCGCCGGTAGGGATCGCCGCCTGACGTCTGCGAGGTCGAATCCGCGTTCGCGATGTTCTCCGAGATCACCCGCATGCGCCCCGCCTGCGCCCTGAGGCCGGAGGTCGCGATCGCCATCGAGCGGGCAAAGTCGCTGCTGTCATTCGCCATGATGTACCTCCTCTAGCTCTAGCCCTTGCCTATCGCGGTCTTGAGCAGGTGCAGGCTCTTCGAATAGAGCGAGGTCGCCGCCGCGTAGTCCATCTGGTTGCTGGCGGCCTTCATCATCTCCTCTTCGAGATTGACGGCGTTGCCCGCGGGGCGGGTTTCGAAGCCCGCATTCTTGTTCTGGTCGAATCCGGAGGCCGCGCCTGATGGCGTCATGTGGGTGCCGCTGGTGCGGGTGAGCGCCAGGGGGCCCATCGAGCCCGTGACCGCGCCTGATTTGTCGAGTTTCGGCTCGACCAGGTCGCGCGGCCGGAATTTGGGCGTATCGGAGTTGGAGACGTTCTCGGACAGGACGCGCTGGCGTTCCTGGTGCCACTGCATCTTGGTGCGAAGCGCCGACAGCACCGGGAGGTCGTTGATGGACATCGTTGCGGTTCCTTCCGCCCTCAGACCTGTGTCCGAAGCTAGGCAGAATTTGCCGCGTGTATGGTTAACAGGTGGTTAAAGATGGCAATAAGGATGATCCGGGCACATGTCGCCCGCCCGGACACGAAGGCGCGCCCCGTGATTCTACGCCTCCAAAAGCAGCATTAACCCAACCGCTTGGCGGTACATGCACAGGCCAAGAAGTCGTTTTGGATCGAGCGATTCATAGGTTATTAAGAGTTGGGGACGGCAAAACTTGCCGTGGGACGTTAAGAGATCGCAGTTTGGGGCATCGTGGGCCGGTGGTTGGCGCGTCTGACCATGGGCACGAGAACAGCGCCATTTGTCGGGGACTAGTATGCAAGGCAGCCCTATCACCTTCATCGTCGCGTTCATCGTCGTTCTGGCGTTGATCGGCGTCGCTGCATGGCTGGTTCGCCGATTCGCCTCCAGCCGGATCGGCGCCAACACCCAGCGCGGCCGGATGCCCCGGCTCGCCGTGATCGATGCTGCCGCGGTCGACGGCCGGCGCCGCCTGGTGCTGGTCCGGCGTGACAATGTCGAGCATCTCCTGATGATCGGCGGCCCGACCGACATCGTCGTAGAGCCCAACATCGTGCGCGCCGCGCCCGGCCGCGACCAGCTTCCGCAGCGTCCCAACGCCGCCGAGCCGCCGCGCCTCGCCCCGATGCCCGACGCCGGCGGCTGGGCCGACGAAGCACCGCGCCCCGAACTGCTCGATCATCCCGAGCCGCAAATGCCCGAGCCGCCGCCGCGCCCCGCGCGCCCGTCCTTCGCCGACGAGGTGCGCCGCCCCGCGCCCGCTCTGGCCGAACGCCGCAGCGAGCCGCCACTGCCCGGCTTCCCGCCGGAGCCGAT
>NZ_JAVAYM010000107.1:0-504 GCF_054185205.1 Bradyrhizobium sp. 14AA
GCGTGGCCAACCATCCCGGAAGCTGAAGATTTATTGCCAAATGCCATGGGTCACGACCTCGTCGATTGGCGCAGGTTCAGTACAGCAACGATACTCGGGGAGCCTTAAGACGCCGTGGAGATGAAACTGAAAATGCAAGCTTTCCGCGGAAAGTACTGTTTCGGGCTAACGCGACACTGTCCGACGGTGCGTCCAGAAATCAGGGCCCGCATTCTGCGGCACATGGCCGACTAGCCGGTCCCCTAGCATTCCGTTTCGGATGTGGACATAGAAAAATGGTCGCAGGCCGCCATATTCAACAGATTTCTGATTTGGCGCCAGCCGATGCCGCGACGTAGCGGGTGTCATCCAGCTCGGATCGAAGGTCGCTATTTGCCGCAATAATGGTCGTTGACGTCGTTGGCCGCGCGCGCGTCGGGCCCGACGCGATGATAGGCGCAGGCGCCCGCCGCGGTGGTAAACATCTGGCTGTCGTAGTATCGGGGACCACCGAACAGCATTTCG
>NZ_JAVAYM010000108.1:0-503 GCF_054185205.1 Bradyrhizobium sp. 14AA
CATGTCTCATATTAACTACAACCATCTTTATTACTTCTGGCATGTCTATAAAGAAGGTTCTGTCGTGGGTGCCGCAGAGGCGCTTTTTCTGACGCCGCAAACCATTACTGGTCAAATTAAAGCCCTTGAAGAGCGTTTACAGGTGAAGCTATTTAAACGTAAGGGACGCGGTCTTGAGCCCAGCGAACTGGGCGAGCTGGTTTTTCGCTATGCGGATAAAATGTTTACGCTAAGCCAGGAGATGCTGGATATCGTCAATTACCGCAAAGAATCAAACCTGTTGTTTGATGTCGGCGTCGCCGATGCTTTATCCAAGCGTCTGGTCAGCAGCGTTCTGGATGCGGCGGTGGTGGTGGATGAACCCATACATCTGCGTTGCTTTGAGTCGACGCACGAAATGTTGCTCGAACAGCTCAGCCAGCACAAGCTGGATATGATTATCTCCGACTGCCCGATAGATTCCACGCAGCAGGAGGGACTATTCTCAGTCAAAATCGGCGAAT
>NZ_JAVAYM010000109.1:0-502 GCF_054185205.1 Bradyrhizobium sp. 14AA
TGTCATACCTCCAGTTGTCGTCTCGACCCCGCCACATTCGCCAAGCAATTTCGAATCTGTGGACAACTCCCATCTGCGCCACCTTGTCTTGACGCCATGCTGTGGACAACATCAGCCGCGCGCAACAACGTACAGTAGAGCCACCATGAACCAACCGCCTGACATCAACCAGTACCGGCCGCCGAAACGCCACGGCGGCTGGATCGCCGTCATCATCGTGACAGCGCTCGTCGTCGCGCTGGTCATCGTTGCACGCCGGGTCACGACCGAGCCGCCGAACCCCGTCACGCCGACGCCGTCCCCCATTGCGACATCCGCGTCCTCGACTCCCACGCCCATTCCGGCATCGGCTACTGCGGTCGCCTCCTCTTTACCCTTCTCCTCGAAGGATGATGACACCGAGGGGAGGTGGTCAATCGACCACGTGGAATGGGGACCTAACACCGTCACCCTGACGATGACCATCGCGGTCACCAAGGGTTCTTTGACCGACTACACCTTC
>NZ_JAVAYM010000110.1:0-501 GCF_054185205.1 Bradyrhizobium sp. 14AA
GGCGACGGCAGGCCGATCCAGTATTCGCAGACCCGTTTCTCGGCCGACCGCGTCGAGCTGACGGTAAGCGCCGGGTGAGACCGGCCGGTCAGCGATCCGCATGGTGCGACAACACCGTCGACCGCCGTCTCAGCCCTTGACGGCGCCGGCGGTCATCGAGCCGCTGATCTGCCGGTACATAACCAGGCCGAGCAGCACCGGCGGCAGCGCACCGACGACCATGACGGCGGAGGCCACGCCCCATTGCACGCCGCCGCCGCTGGCGGCGAAGAAGAAGGAGGCGCCGACGGTGATCGGGACGGCTTTCGAGGTGGTGAGCATCAGTCCGAACAGGAATTCGTTCCAGGCCGTGATGAAACCAAAGATCAGGCTGGTGACGATGGCGGGACGGCAGACCGGCGCCAGGATGCGCAACAGGATCTGCGTGCGGCTGGCGCCGTCCATCAACGCGGCTTCGTCAAGCTCGGCCGGTATGTCGCGAATGGCGTTGACCAGGATGAC
>NZ_JAVAYM010000021.1:0-185110 GCF_054185205.1 Bradyrhizobium sp. 14AA
AATCGGATTTCATCAGGGCCAGCGGTCATAAACCCCGCACCAACAGGCCGGACATATGACCGAAGCAGACCAACTCGTTCGATACTTCAAAAAGCGCTTGCCAATAGGGGCCGTCCACATATGACGATGCGGAGGCAATGTGCCCGGCCCACTCACACTCTGCAGATCGGCGACGAGTGTTTGCGTTACTGGTAGACGAGCCCGTTAGGGTTGCGTCGACGGGGCGGTGCACTAAGATGTCACGTAACGGCTATTTGGGGATCAAAGCCTCGCCGCGCCGCAGGAGACGTATTGCGGTCTGTCAGATGAACAAGTTCCGATGGACGGCCAACTCGTTCAATCAAGTTTCGATATGGTCCCGAGCATGACTGGCCAAAGCTCCGCCAACGTTCCGTCAGACATCAGCTCTGACCTGTTGATCGAACCCAGCCATGCAATCAATCGCGGTTGGAGCATAAGCTCTCTTGAAGATAGGCTGACGCTTAAGCAGCTTTCCGCTCTAGTAGGAGTTCAAGGTACCAAGCAAGAAATCTATGCTTATTTCAGTATCGGCGCGTCGAGTAAGATTGTCGCTATAAATCCTGACCCGAGAGCGTCTTGAATTTTCTCGCAGAAATGGTCGGGGGCGACGTGTGTATTTACGACTCGCCCAGCACCTTTCTCATGACTGTGTTGGAGGGCGACATCACCATCCTGGCCGCTGCGCCGAAAACGTTTCCGAAGAGCCTCGGCGGCGCAATGAATCGAAGACGTTGGCTGGAGGTCGCTTCTCACCTGCGGAACGATCTGAAAGTGAGATTGCTTACAAAGTACGCAACCTCCGTAAATTGCGTATAGCTCGGATGGTTAGAGCGGATGCGAAACCCATCGATTTGAATTGTCGTGGTGATGGGTTTCGCGAAGAGCTCAACCCATCCTACGGCCCTGGCGGAAGAGTAATAAACGGCAGCGTTGCAATCGGCAGTTTTAGCGGCGTGATACGTTTGCCATGAAAGAAAAACCAACAGAAACAACCCAAATGACTTCACTCGAGGCTTCAATACTGAGAATGTATTATGAGCGGTACAAGAATTATAATTTTCCTGGCTCTTCAGAAATCAGCGTATTGAGCAGAGTAAACACGGGATCTGGTCGATATACGCGTCTATTCAGTTCGAATGAAATCGGCGTGCCAGATGGACAACTTGATGTCGGCTCTTTTGGGCAATTCAACATGGACGGCTTGCCTCATGGGGCTTCCTTTTGGTTGTACATCAAAGAACATAGATTGGATCAGTTGGAAATCGCCGTGAATGGTGGTGAGCAATGGGACGGCAAAGAATTTAATTGGAAGATTTGCAATCCTGATACTGGTGAATTCTGAGCGACACGGTCAGCAGCTCGCAGGGTGGGTGGAGCGGGAGCGACGCCCATCGACTTGAGTTGTGGCGGTGATGGGTTTCGCGAAGAGCTCAACCCATCCCGCGGGGCAAGATGCTTCGGATATGTTACGTTGCCGCAAAATGAACTGGTCTTGAGTTTCTAGTTAGCTGAAGGCGCGTGTGCAATGGCAGGACCGATATTCACCGGCCCGCAACTGGCGGCAGCCGCGACGGCGCTAACGCGCTTCAGGGCTGAAGAAACAGAGTCAAATTTGGCGCGCTTCATCATTGAAGTGCGCGAGACTGCAGAATTCTTCGAAGTAATGTTCGGGCCCGAGCATGTTGACGTATTCGATCCGGCTACTGGACAAAAAGTGATAGTACGCGGAGGTGGAAATGTTCACGGTCGAGCCGTGCACTATTTTGTTTCCAAGGATAGTGGCGAGATCGTCAAGAGACGCCTCTCTCGCTAGATAGTCGACAGAGTTGCGGTGACCATTGCGAGATTGAGCAGATAATGCCGACAAGGCACTCAAATTGACGTCGCGTTCGATAGCTGCGGTTTCGCGAATAGCTTCATCAATCCTAGGACGATCGCCATAGTTCGAGCTGTGAAAGAACCCTCATGCTCAAAGTTTTTACAGATTTTAACGCGCAGGCAGAGGGCGGTCTTTGCTGGAATTTGAAGTGTGAGAACATTGATCTCGAAAGGAGAATTGACGATCTGAAGCTGCGCGCGGGAGACAAGGTCCTTCTGTTTCAAGATGAAGATGATTTTGAAGTGACCGCTGTCCTCGATTATAGGTATGTTGAAGTCCTGTCTCGAAAGGCGTGGGTCGCGATTCCGGATTGGTCCACGGTAGTAAGAAAGTAGACCCAAGCCAGCCGCACGATTGGTCAATTGCGGTGACGCTGCACTCAATTGGCGGCGTGTGCTATGGCGGAGCGTCACCAAATGATGGCTCGTAAGGTGGGTGGAGCGGAAGCTCGTAGGATGGATTGAGCCGTTGCGAAACCCATCTCTTGCCGGTCACCGCTCTCCGCAATCGCGGTTATCATCTGACGGACCGCCCGCCCAATCGGCTGGATAGCTGCTAGATTTGATCTGCGGTGGTGATGGGTTTCGCGAACAGTTCAACAGCATCCTGCGGGATGCTTTGCTGGCGCGAGCACCTCAGTACAGCCGCCTGTAGCATTGTTGAATCTCCTGGTTCTGATTGTCCTGGCTTGGGCAGGAGCGCGATTAGCTTCATCGGCACGACTCAATTGCAAGACTTGGTTTTTGTGCAGGCCAGAAATTACGGCGCCGGAATGAGGATCGCTCGTCCATCGAATGTCGGGAAAGCGGGAGCCGGTGCACCGCGCGAGGAGTTGGTCGCAATCCTCGAAACGGCCAGCACGGCATAGTGCCACTGTTTTGCCCGACGCGTCAAATGGAATTCGTGAAATGCGAAATTCACGTCGACCCTGAATCGCGCCCGACTGACGTCGTGTCAGCTTGCGAAAACGACCCCGCGCCGCAGATGCCGCGGTCCTCGCCGGTTTGCTTCTGATTTGCTCGACGCGGCAATGGCTTGGCGGAGCGCGTCCGGTGCCGGCCGGTAGTCGTGGTTCTACTGTGCATGGGGTTGTTTTTCACTTTTTTGCGGGAGGGCTCCCCGGCCCGGCAAAGGAGGCGCGTTGGGCGGCGCATCGTGCTGCTTGTCCTGCGCTTGCGCTGAACAAAAGAAAAGGCCCGGTCGCGATGGCGACCGGGCCTTTTGTGTTTTGATGTTCGTCGTCCGCGCTTTACGCGGCCGTCGAAGCCTTCTGCGCAGCCTTCGCCTCGGCAGCCTCGGCCTCGTCCTTGCGAATCTCCGACAGGCGCTTCTGCACTTCCGCCGAGAAGATGTACTGCGCCGGGCGCTGCTTGGACATGTCGATCTCCGGCACCATCGGGCCCGAGGTCTTGATGCCGCGCAGCGACACCCACATCGCCTTGATCGGGTTGTTGAGCGCTGCGGTCGCCGCGGTCGGCTCGTAGCCGCAATGGGCCATACAGTCGGCGCACTTCTCGTACTTGCCGGTGCCGTAGGTTTCCCAGTCGGTGGTGTCCATCAGCTCCTTGAAGGTTTTTGCGTAGCCTTCACCGAGCAGGTAGCAGGGTTTCTGCCAACCAAAAATGTTGCGCGCGGGCATGCCCCAGGGCGTGCACTCGTATTCCTGGTTGCCGGCGAGGAAGTCGAGGAACAGGCCGGAATGCATGAAGTTCCACTTCTTGCCCTTGCCCATCGCGAAGACGTCGCGGAACAGCTTCTTGGTCTTGGTGCGGTTGAGGAAGTGCTCCTGGTCCGGCGCGCGCTCATAGGCGTAGCCCGGCGACATCGAGACGCCGACGCCGAGCTCGACGGTGAGGTCGAGGAACTTCGCGATCTCCTCGGCCGGATGGCCGTCGAAGATGGTGGCGTTGACGTTGACGGTGAAGCCGCGCGCCTTGGCCGCCTTGATCGCGGACACCGCGCGGTCGAACACGCCCTTCTGCGACACCGCCTTGTCGTGGTGGTCCTTCAGGCCGTCGAGATGCACGGAGAAGAACAAATAGGGCGAGGGCTCGAACAGATCGAGCTTCTTCTCGAGCAGCAGCGCGTTGGTGCAGAGCGAGACGAACTTCTTGCGCGCCACGAGGCCGCGCACGATCTCGCCGATCTCCTTGTGGATCAGCGGCTCGCCGCCGGGAATGGCGACCATCGGCGCGCCGCACTCGTCGGCCGCGTCCCAGCACTCCTGCGCCGTCATGCGGCGGTTGAGGATCGCATCGGGATAATCGATCTTGCCGCAGCCGACGCAGGCGAGGTTGCAGCGGAACAGCGGCTCCAGCATCAGCACGAGCGGATAGCGCTTGCGGCCAAGCATTTTCTGCTTGAGCAAATAGCCGCCGATACGCATTTCCTTGAAGAAGGGGATTGCCATTACAAGTTTCTTTCTGGGCTTTTCAATTCGGGTGGGTCAGCTCGCGGCCAGTTCGGCCGGAAGCCGGAATTCAATGTTTTCCTCGCGGCCCGGCAGCACCTGGACCTTGACCGGTCCGATCCGCCGCATCGCTTCGATCACGTCATCCACGAGTACCTCGGGCGCCGAGGCGCCGGCCGTGACGCCGACGGTCCCGGCATCCTTCAACCACGCCGGATCGAGCTCGCTGCCGTCGGCAATCAGATAACTCGCGACGCCGGCCTCAGTGCCGATTTCGCGGAGCCGGTTCGAGTTCGAGCTGTTGGCAGCGCCCACCACCAAGATCACGTCGACCAGCTTGCTCAAGTCCCTTACCGCAGATTGGCGGTTCTGTGTCGCATAGCAGATATCCCGGATATCCGGGCCTTGAATATCTGTAAAGCGGGCCTGGAGGGCCGAAATGATGTCCCTGGTGTCGTCGACCGAGAGGGTGGTCTGGGTGATATAGGCCATTGGCGTATCCGCAGGCAATTCGAGGGCGTTAACCTCTTCGACGCTCTGGACCAGCAGCACGGGGGCGGGAACCTGGCCCATCGTGCCCTCGACCTCGGGGTGGCCGGCATGGCCGATCAGGACCAAAGTGCGGCCCCTGGTGATGTAGCGCTTCCCCTGATTGTGAACTTTCGTGACCAGCGGGCAGGTGGCATTGAGCACCGGAAGGTCGCGCGCGGCGGCCTCTTCCTCGACGCTGCGGGCGACGCCATGGGCGCTGAAGACGGTCACAGCCTTCGCCGGCACCTCGGACAGCTCCTCGACGAAGATTGCCCCTTTGTTCTTCAGGCTCTCGACGACGTATTTGTTGTGCACGATCTCATGGCGCACGTAGACGGGCGGGCCGTACTTCTCCAGCGCCCGTTCCACGATCTCGATCGCACGCACCACGCCCGCGCAGAAGCCGCGCGGCTGCGCCAGATAAACTTCCATGGGACGTCCATCACGCAAGTTGCATCAATCCGCTTCGTTAGGTCCCCGGCGGCACTCCGGCACTGACCAATGAGTTGCAATATCCGCACCATTGGCCTCGCGCACGCGGTAGCCGCCCACCCCCGGCGGGGCTCCGGCGCATGGAGGCGCAATACTTTGTGTCAAAAAATCGGCGGCAAGGAAAGGTGGAATGAACTTTGGTTCCCGCGCTCGGTCAATTTTCCGGTACCATGGTAGAGTGGGGGACGGAAGCGGGTTGGTGGCAATCTGCACCCGGCCGTCCGCCACTTTCCCGCCTCAACTCCCCGGCTATACCGACCGCCCCGCATGATTTTGCCACGGTCTCCCGCCGTTTACCTCGAACCTTCTTGCGGCGAGAACCACTCAAAACAGCAATAGGTTTCGTCTGGGAACTCCGATAAACAGCGGGCGTTTCCGGCAAGCTGTTAACCGCAGAAAGAAAAGAAGTGCTGCAAAGCGTAGTCGTTGCCATCGTCAGGGCCTGCACCCGGTTTGCCTCCCTCGTCGTCGTTCTCGGGCTCCTGCTTGCGGTGGGCGCGGGCTATTACGCGTCCCAGCACTTCGCCATCAACACCGACATCAATTCGCTGATTGCCCAGAATCTGGACTGGCGTCAGCGCGACCAGCAATTCGACCGCGCCTTCGACCGCGATGCGACCATTACGGCGGTCGTCGAGGCCAAAACGCCGGAGATGGCGAGCGCGGCGGCGGACGCGCTCTATGCAAAGCTGAAGGATGACAAGGTCAACTTCCAGTCGGTGCAGCAGCTCGGCACCGGCGAGTTCTTCGAGAAGAACGGCCTGCTGTTCCTGCCCACCGAGGAGGTCGGCAAGATCACCGGCCAGTTCGAAGCCGCAGCACCCCTGATCGAGATCATGGCGGGCGATCCCTCGATCCGCGGCCTGACCGGCGCACTGGAGACGGGCCTTGCCGGCGTCAAGCGCGGCCAGGTCAAGCTCGACAATACCGCGCGGCCCTTCAACCAGATCGCGCAGACCGTCGAGACCGTGCTCAACAAGGGCAGTGCGAGCTTCTCATGGCGCGAGCTCGTCAGCGACGAGCCGCTGTCGGATTCCGACAAGCGCGCCTTCATCGAGTTCAAGCCGATCCTCGACTACAACGCGCTGGAGCCCGGCAAGGGCGCCACCGACGCGATCCGCAAGGCCGCGGTGGATCTGGATTTTGCAACCAAATTCCAGGCGCGGGTGCGGCTGACCGGCCCGGTCCCGATCGCCAACGAGGAATACGCCACCGTCCAGGAAGGCGCGGTCGTCAACGGCGTCGGCACCGTCCTCGTCGTGCTGCTCATCCTGTGGCTGGCGCTGCATTCGGCGAAGATCATCTTCGCGGTGTTCATCAACCTCTTCGTCGGTCTTGCGCTGACGACCGCGGCCGGCCTGATGATGGTCGGATCGTTCAATTTGCTGTCGATCGCGTTCGCCGTGCTGTTCGTCGGCCTCGGCGTCGATTTCGGCATCCAGTACAGCGTTCGCTACCGTTCGGAGCGCTACAAGCACAACGACCTCTCGGGGGCGCTGGTGCTGGCGGCGAAGCGCTCGGCGGTGCCGCTGTCGCTGGCGGCGATGGCGACCGCGGCCGGCTTCCTCTGCTTCATGCCGACCGATTACAAAGGCATCGCGGAGCTCGGCCAGATCGCCGGCGTCGGCATGCTGGTGGCGTTCCTCTCTTCGATCACCGTTCTGCCGGCCATGCTCAAGCTGCTCAACCCGCCCGGCGAGCAGGAGCCGGTCGGCTACGCCTTCCTGGCGCCGCTCGATCACTTCCTGGAAAAGCACCGCGTGCTGGTCGTCGGTGGCACGCTGCTGCTGGCGCTCGCCGGCCTGCCGCTGCTCTATTTCATGAAGTTCGACTTCAACCCGATGAACCTGCGCAATCCGCACGCCGAATCGATCGCGACCTTCCTCGATTTGCGCAAGGACCCCAACACCGGCGCCAATGCCATCAACGTGATGACCACGTCGGAAGAGCAGGCGAGGCAGGTCGAAGCGAAGCTCGAGAAGGTGCCGGAGGTGCTGCGGGTGATGTCGCTCAACAGCTTCGTGCCCCAGGACCAGCAGCCGAAGCTGAAGCTGATCGCGCAGGGGGCCAAGGTGCTCAATCCCGCGCTCAATCCGGACCAGATCGACGCGGCCCCGTCGGACAAGGAGAACGTCGATTCGCTGAAATCCTCGGCCGATAATCTGCGCCGGACCGCAGGCGACGCGAAAGGCCCGGGCGCGGTCGCCTCGCGCCGCCTTGCAGACGCCCTCGAGAAGCTCGCCAATGGCGACGAAGCCACGCGCAACAAGGCGCAGGACGTGTTCGTCACGCCGATGAAGATCGTGTTCGACCAGCTCAGGAACGCGATGCAGGCCGGGCCCGTCACCCTGAGCTCGCTGCCGCCCGACCTCGTCAGCGCCTGGAAGAGCAAGGACGGCATCATCCGCGTCGAGGCGCTGCCCAAGGGCGATCCCAACGACAACGACACGCTGCGCAAATTTGCGGCGGCGGTGCTCACTGCCGAGCCGACCGCGATCGGCGGGCCGGTCTCGATCCTGAAATCCGGCGACACCGTGGTGAAGGCGTTCATCCACGCCGGCGTCTACGCGCTGCTGGTGATCGGCCTGTTGCTGTGGATCACGCTGCGTCGGTTCGTCGACGTGCTGATGACGCTGGTGCCGCTCCTGGTTGCCGGCGCGGTGACGCTCGAGATTTGCGTGTTGATCGGCCTGCCGCTCAACTTCGCCAATATCGTCGCGTTTCCGCTGCTGCTCGGCGTCGGCGTCGCCTTCAAGATCTATTATGTCGTGGCGTGGCGCTCGGGCAGAACAAACCTGCTCCAGACCAGCCTGACGCGCGCGATCTTTTTCAGCGCGTTGACGACGGCGACGGCGTTCGGCAGCCTGTGGCTGTCGAGCCATCCCGGAACGTCCAGCATGGGCAAGCTGCTCGCACTGTCGCTGGTGACGACGCTTGCCGCAGTGCTGCTGTTTCAGCCGGCCCTAATGGGCAAACCCCGCAATCTCAGGGAGTAGGCAGATGTCGCCGACCGGATCGGCGGCGCTCTTCTGACCCGGCTTGGCGGCGGCCGCAACGCTCTTCGGCGCGCCTGTCGTCGGAGCAGGAGCGGTGACGCCCGTAGTTCCCGCAGCTTTCGGCGCCGGGCCGGCAGGCTTCGGTGCGCCCTTGGCCATGGCGTTGGCGGGACTCAAGGGGATCGGCGGGCCGACCCGGGTCCAGGTCTCGCCACCGCAGAGGAAGCCCATCACGCAGCCCTTGATTTCGAGCTGGTCGGTACCGGCCGGCGTGATGGTCGCGCTGTAGAGCTGGCCGTCCTTGGCGTTGTAGACCTGTCCTTCCCACTGATCGACGCCGGACTTCTTCTTCATGTCGATCAGGGTGGCCATGCCCAGCGTCGGCCTGTTCTGTTTCGAGACATCCGGATTGTTCTCGTCGCGGCCGCCGGGCTGCTTCTCCCAAGAAACCGCGCCCCACATGCTGCCATTGCATTGGGCGACGCGAATATTGGCGACGCCGTCGGCGACCCGCCAATCGCCGGTGGGATCAGCGGCGAGCGCAGGGGTCAGGCCGGCGTAACCGCCAGCCAGGAATAATACGGTGTAAAGGGTCAAACGCATGAGTGTTCCTTGGCAGTGCAACATGGTCTAAAGCTGTGCTTGCGAAGATGGTCCGAAAAAGGGCAAAAGGCCGCACAGACCGTTTCCAGTAACGGTCCGTTTTCAGTTGACGAGACGGCCCTCAAGCGAAGTATGTAGCGGATGCACAGTCCAAATCCAGACATGTCTCAGCTGTTCGCGGACCGGCAGGCCCAGCGCAGCGCCCTGCATAATCGGTATCTGAACGAGCAGTTTGTCCGGGTCCTCAAGACCATCGGCTACGATGTCGGCTTCCAGAAGGGGCAGGGGCAGTACCTCTACGACCGCGAGGGCGCCCGCTATCTCGACCTCCTGTCCGGTTTTGGCGTGTTTGCGATCGGGCGCAATCATCCGGTCATGCGCGAGGCGCTCAAGAGCGTGCTCGACGCCGACCTGCCCAACCTCGTCCAGTTCGACGTCTCGGTGCTCGCCGGCGTGCTGGCCGAGCGGCTCCTGAAATACGTCCCGTATCTCGACAAGGCGTTTTTCGCCAATTCCGGCGCCGAATGCGTCGAAGCGGCGATCAAATTCGCCCGTGGCGCCACCGGCCGTCCCGGCATCGTTTATTGCGCCCACGGCTATCACGGCCTGACCTATGGCGCGCTGTCGCTGACCGGTGATTCGAACTTCCGCACCGGTTTCGAGCCGCTGTTGCCGGGCTGCACCCCGGTCCCGTTCAACGACTTGGCTGCGCTGGAAAAGGCGCTTGCCTCGCGCGAGGTCGCCGCCTTCGTCGTGGAGCCGATCCAGGGCAAGGGCGTCAACATGCCCACGGACGAGTTCCTGCCCGGCGCCGCCGCGCTCTGCAAGAAATACGGCACGCTGTTCGTCGCCGACGAGATCCAGACCGGAATGGGCCGCACTGGCCGCTTCCTCGCGGTCGAGCACTGGAACGTCGAGCCCGACATGGTGCTGCTGTCGAAGTCGCTGTCGGGCGGCCACGTGCCTGTTGGTGCGGTGCTGACGCGCAAGAGCATCTTCGACAAGATCTTCAACCAGATGGACCGTGCGGTCGTGCACGGCTCCACCTTCTCCAAGAACGACCTCGCGATGGCCGCCGGGATCGCCACGCTCGACGTCATGGAGTCCGAGAAGCTGATCGAGTCCGCCGCCAAGCGCGGCGCCGAGTTGCGCCTCGCGCTGACGCGCATGGTGCCCGGCTACGAGCTGCTGAAGGAAGTGCGCGGCAAGGGCCTGATGATCGGCATCGAGTTCGGTCCGCCGAAGTCGCTGCGGTTGCGGGCCTCCTGGAACGTGCTGGAAGCCGCCAACAAGGGCCTGTTCTGCCAGCTCATCACCGTGCCGCTGTTCAAGGACCACAAGATCCTGACGCAAGTCGCCGGCCACGGCAGCCACACCATCAAGCTGCTGCCGCCGCTCACGATCACGGAAGAAGACTGCACCTGGATCGAGAAGGCGTTCGACGACGTCATCGCCGGCAGCCACAAGGTCCCCGGCGCGATCTGGTCGCTCGGCAAGACGCTGGTGGACAACGCGGTGCGGCGGTCGGCGTAAGCCGATCGCTCAGGCCGCTTCAGGCTTGTTCACAGGCTCGATACGATCGAGCGCCTTGCAAGATCGCGTTTGGCGATCTGGATGTCGTAATGGTTCTGAAGATTGAGCCAAAGCTCGGCCGTCGTGCCGAGCGACCTGCCAAGCCGAAGCGCGGTGCATGGTCTTGAAGACCGCCTCAGTCGTGTTGTCCCGGAAGGGGCCGATCACTCGTCACGAGCCACCGCCTCGATAGCGTCCCGGCGATCGTCCAAACACGCGGCTGAACGCCTTCGAAAACGCCGGTCCGGACTCGTAGCCGACGGCCCGCGCGATCTCGTCGATGGAGCGGCCGGTTTCACGCAGCGCCTTCGCCGCCAGGCTCATACGCCAGCGCGTGACATAGGCGAGCGGCGGCTCTCCGATGAGTTGCGTGAACCGGCGCGCAAAGGTGGCGCGGGAGAGCAGCGCGTGATCCGCGAGCGTCGCGACCGTCCAGTCGTCTTGCGGTTGCTCATGGATCAGCCGCAAGGCGCGCGCGATGGCGGGATCGCTCGATGCGCCGAACCAATTGGCCGAGCCCGCAGGCTGGTTGTCCATCCACACGCGTAACAGCAGAACCAATGCGCTGTCGAGCAGGCGCGATGCTATGATTTCGGCGCCGTTGCGGCGGCCCTTCGCCTCGACGCGCAGCAGTTGCAGCACCAAACGCAACGGCTCGTTGGCATCGACCTGCCGAGCGGTGAGATGGATCAGGGGCGGCATCAGCGACACCATGGGATGAGGCCCGGTCTCATCGAGCTGATACTTTGCACACAGTAGCATCGTTGCATCGGGCGCCCATTCCGTCTCATGGCTCGGGGCGACGGACAGCGCCTCGCGAATGGCAACGATCGCGGCATCCGACGGGTCGCTCAGCGCGTGACCTATGCCGCTCGCGACCAGGACCACGTCGCCGGGCGAGAGACGAATGGGTTCGTCGCCGCTTGCCAGCCTCAGCCAGCAACGGCCCTTGAGAACGACGTGAAGCGCGGAGTTCCGCTGCGGATCGACGCCGATACCCCAGGGACGGCGCAACACCGCTATTCCGAGAAACGCGCCACCGATGCGATACGACGCCAGCACATCAGCTATTGCATCCATCCCGTCCGCTCCTGCGTCCTGATCGCCGCTGTTTGAGACGATCGGATATGACTTTGCAAGTCTCGCACATCGACGGCGACCTTCTCGTCAGTCCAGAACACATGACAGCGATCACATTGGAGACAAGACGATGAGCGAGATCATTTCGGCAAACAAGGTCATCGTGCGTGACTTCCTGGAAACGGCGATTAATCAGGGGGATTTCGATGGCGCCGCAATCCATTTCGGAGCGCGCTATGTCCAGCACAACCCTACGATCGGAGACGGCGTCGAGGGCATCCGTAAACATTTGTCCGAGCTTCGCAGGCAATTTCCGGAGCTGACGGCCGAGATGAAGCGCATCGTCGCCGACGGCGATCTCGTCGTGGCGCATGTTCACGCCAGGCGCACGTCTACGGACCCCGGCCTTGCTATCGTCGACATTTTCCGGCTCGAGGACGGCAAGTTGGTCGAGCATTGGGAGGTGCGGCAGCCCGTGCCCGACGCCGCGTTGCATGACAACGGGATGTTCTGACTGGATTGATCGTCGGAAAGTTCGGGCAGCGTCACCGTCGCGGTCGCGAGGGAAGGGCGAGCAATCCAGAATCCTTCCGAGGCGACGCTCTGGATTGCTTCACTCATTAGCGTTCGCAATGACGGAGGATGCGCCTTACCCCTCCACATTCGCCTTCATCGCCGCCTCGAACTTGTCGACGAACTCGGCGAGTTCGTCGGCGCCGATATCGCTGACGGCCCAGAAGTTCAGGCCGCGCTCGCCCCAGCGGCGGCAGTTGAAACCCTGCATGGTCTGGGTCTTCGGCGGCCGGTGCTCGGTGCTCGAGGTTTGCGACACGAACAAATTGATCACGTGTTGCCGGCGCTTGTAGACGACCGCGCCGATGGCGCGGGCGTCGATATAGTCGAGCCGGCCGCCGACCAGCGTAAAACCTTGCGTGGTGAGATCGATCACGGGCGGGGCGACGTCGAGCTTGCCGTTGAACCAGGGTTTCACCGTGTGCTGGTCGGTGGAGACGACGTCAGTGAGGTGGCCGGCCTGGAGCGAGCGCAGGTGCGCGGAGACGACCTCCGACAGGATGCGCTGCTGGTCGTCCTGGCGCAGCACCACGGCGACGACGCCTGTTGCCGCAAGCGCGGAGACGGCCGAGCCCATCGCAAAGCCGCGCAGCACGGAGCGGCGCGTCGGCTGCTGGCGCTGCGGTTGCGGCAGTGAGGCCTCGATGCGGGCGCGCAGGCTTGCCGGCGCGGTGTAGCGCAAATCGGTATCCGCGAGCACGCGCTGCATCTCGCGCTGTGCAGCGAACTCGGCTGCGCAGTCCGGGCAGCTCGCGATATGCGCTTCGACCTCGCGCGCATGGCCGGCATCGAGCTCGTTGTCGAGCAGCGCATGAAGCAGGATTTTTGCTTCGTCGCAGGTCATTTCGCTTGCTCCTCTTCCGCCGTCCAGGCCGCGCGCAGCATGGCGCGGGCGCGGGCGAGGCGGGACATCACGGTGCCGACGGGGGCGCCGACGGCCTCGGCGATTTCACGATAGGACAGGTTGTTGATCTCCCGCAGCACGAATGTTTCCTTGAACGGCTCGGCGAGCGCGTCGATCAGCTTGCGGATGACGCCGGCATCGCGACTGCGCAGCACTTCGGTCTCGGGACTTGCCTCGCTCTCCTGCCATATCGGCGTCTGTTCGGCGGCGCCGGGCGTGTCCTCGATTGCGCTGGGCCGGTGCGCGCGCCGCGCATATTCGGCGTTGCAGACGTTGCGCAGGATCGCGAACAGCCAGGGCTTCATCGCCGGGCCGCGATAGCTGTCGAAATGCTTCAGCGCGCGCAGATAGCACTCCTGCACCGCATCCTCGGCGTCGGAGGCATCGCGCAAGAGGTAGCGCGCGAGCGTGTAGACGTCGTCGAGATAGGGCAGCGCCGCCTCACGGAAGCGTTGCGACTTTTGCACATCGTCGGTGGCGGGCATCGCTCCTCGCTTTGCCTCTTGTTCTGCCTGTGGCTTCGTTCCGTCCCTGTTCGTTTCGCCCGGGTGCGTGACCGCGGGCACACGAGCCCGGCCGGCGTGGGACCACCGGCCGGGCAAGACGTTGATGCCTCGGTTGGCGATGTTACTCAACCTTGATCATCCCCGTCATGTGCGGATGTAGCGAACAAAAATACTTGTAGTCGCCCGCATTGGTGAAGGTGAACGAGAACTTATCGTCGGTGTCCAGGGTCTTGGACCTGAATTTTCCGGCCGACACGATGGTGTGGGGAATGTCGTCCCGGTTGGTCCAGGTCACGGTGGTGCCGGTCTTGATCTTGAGCTCGGCCGGCTGGAACACGAAATTGTCGATATGTATTTCCATGTCGTCGGCACGCGCACGTGTTGCGGGCAACAGGATGGCCGCGGCCATGGCAAGACCGAGGTCGACACCGAAGTCGCGGCGATTGAGGGTCTTCATGTCAGCTTCCACCTTAGCCCTGGAGCGGCGTGTCGATGATCGCGAGCCGCTGCTCGTTCTGCTTGAAGTTGATGCTGGCAACGCCGAGCATGGAGCGCAGCCTGGCGTCCTCCACCTTCATCGGTCCGGGCGAGGGGGCTGCCCCCGGCGCCGGCTGTGGGAAGGCGGTCGAGCGCGCGGTGTGGAAGGTGACGTTGCCCTCGACCTTCTGCATCACCTGGTGGATGTGGCCGTTCAGCACGGTGACCGAGCCGAAGCCCTTCACCTGCTCCAACGCACGGCCGCCGTCCTCGGTGCCCCAGCCCCATTCCGGATAGACGGTCCAGAGCGGGATGTGGGCGAACAGCACGATCGGCGTCGATTTCGACTTGCCGCGCAGATCGTCCGAGAGCCAGGCGAGCTGCTCGGCGCCGAGATTGCCAAGGCCGCCGGCCTTGAGGTCGACGACGTTGACGAGGCCGATGAAGTGCACGCCGCCGGCGTCGAACGAATACCAGCCCTGGCCCTTGGTGCCGCGGCCGTAGCGCTCGCGATAGAACTTCACCTCCTCGTCGAGGAAGTCATGTTCGCCTGGGACGTAGTGCACGTCGAGCTTGGTCTGCGAGATGATGCGCTCGGCATTGTCGAACTCGGCGGCCTTCGACAGGTGGGTAATGTCGCCGGTGTGGATCATGAAGGACGGTTTGGTCGGCATCGCGTTGATCTTGTTGACGGCCTCTTCAAGCGTGCCGAGCGCGTTGGGATTGGCCGGCTTGTCGAAGCCGACATGGCTGTCGCTGATCTGGAGGAAGCTCATGCCGGGCGCGGCCGCGGTTGCGGCCTGCGCGGAATCAATGATGCCGAGCGAGCGCGGCACACCGCCCGTGATGGTCCAGAGCACCCCGGTCCCGGCCCAGGTCATGCATTCCAGCACCTTGCGGCGGCTGACGCCGTCTTCCCCGTGATCGTGTCCGCTCATCGCGCCTCTCCTTGCGCCCGGTATTGGGCTTCGGAGGAGGTGATTGGGGGAGCGGGGGACTTATTCCCGGATGGGATGACGTTTTCGTGAGATGACAGGATTGTGGCCCGGATTGCGCTTCGCTCCATCCGGGCTACGGCGGGCATTTACTTGGCATCCTCCAAAATCATCGTCGCGCCTTTCTC
The DNA here is from genome assembly GCF_054185205.1 of Bradyrhizobium sp. 14AA. Classification (NCBI taxonomy): domain Bacteria; kingdom Pseudomonadati; phylum Pseudomonadota; class Alphaproteobacteria; order Hyphomicrobiales; family Nitrobacteraceae; genus Bradyrhizobium; species Bradyrhizobium sp. 14AA. Next base: position 15,168 of record NZ_JAVAYM010000021.1, read on the forward strand.
GGCGATCATCGCCGTCGGCGTGTTGGTGTTGCCCGAGGTGATCGTCGGCATGATCGAGGCGTCGACGATGCGGAGGCCGCTGAGGCCGTAGAAGCGCAGGCGTTCGTCCACCACCGCCATCGGGTCGCTCACCGCGCCCATCTTCGCGGTGCCGACGGGATGGAAGATGGTGGTGCCGATATCGCCGGCGGCTTTGGCGAGCGAGGCATCGTCGTCGCCGACGGAGGGGCCGGGCAGATATTCGCTCGGGCGATATTTCGCCAGCGCCTTCTGCTGCATCAGGCGCCGTGTGGTGCGGATGGCGTCGGCGCCGACCTGGCGGTCGTCGTCGGTCGACAGATAATTCGGCGCGATGATCGGCTTTTCGTCGGGCGTCGCCGAACGCAGCCGCACCGTCCCGCGTGAGGTCGGCTGCAGATTGCAGGCGCTCACCGTGATCGCAGGGAAGCGGTGCAGGGGATCGCCGAACTTGTCGAGCGACAGCGGCTGCACATGGAACTGGATATTGGCGCGCGCGCGCGTCGCATCGGAGCGCGTGAAGATGCCGAGCTGCGACGGCGCCATGGTGAGGGGGCCGCGGCGGCGGAAGGCGTAGTCGAGCCCCATCAGGCCGCGGCGGAGCAGGTTGTAGTAGGTCTCGTTCAGCGTGCGGACGCCCTCGACCTTGTAGATCGCGCGCTGCTGCAGATGGTCCTGCAGATTTCGACCGACACCGGGCTTGTCCATGACGATGTCGATGCCGAGCGGCGACAGCCAGTCGGCAGGACCAATGCCGGAGCGATGGAGCACCTGCACCGAGCCGATGGAGCCTGCCGAGAGGATCACCTCGCGTTTCGCACGCGCCTCGATGACTTCGCCGTTCTGGATGAAGCGCACGCCGACGGCACGGCCCTGCTCGATGATGAGACGGTCGACCAGCACGTGCTTCTCGAGCCGCAGGTTCGCCCGGTTCAGCGCCGGCTTGAGGAAGCCGCGTGCCGACGACCAGCGCCGGCCGCGCTTCTGGTTGACGTGGAAATAGCTGGTGCCTTCGTTGTCGCCGGTGTTGAAATCCGGGATGCGCTTGATGCCCATTTCTTCTGCGGCATCGCCGACGGCATCGAGAACGTCCCATGACAGCCGCGGCGCCTCGATGCGCCAACCGCCGCCGGCGCCGTGATGCTCGCTGGGCCCAAGGAAGTGGTCTTCGAGTTTCTTGAACAAGGGCAGCACATCGTCATAGCCCCAGCCGGTCATGCCGAGCTGGCGCCAATGGTCGTAGTCGGCGGCCTGTCCGCGCATCGAGATCATGGCGTTGATCGCCGAAGAGCCGCCGATCACCTTGCCGCGGGGATAGGCGAGCGCGCGGCCGTTCAGGCCTGGCTCGGCCTCGGTCTTGAACATCCAGTCCGAGCGCGGATTGCCGATCGCGAAGAGATAGCCGACCGGAATGTGGAACCAGATCCAGTTGTCGTCGCCGCCGGCTTCGAGGATGAGGACGCGGTTCTTGGGCTCGGCCGAGAGCCGGTTGGCGACGATGCAGCCGGCCGTGCCGGCCCCGACGACGATGTAGTCAAACTCACCTTCGAGCCGTCTTGGCATTCTGCTTCCACCCGGATGGTCACTTAACGTTCCGTCCTAATAGGCAGACGCGGCCGATCGGGACAAGCCCGGCCATGCCTGTTGGTCAGGGCTAGGCCCCGATCCCAGGCAGTTGGGTGGACTGGCGCTTGCATGGTAGACAGTCCTGTATTTTCAACAAAGCTTGAGACCCTCCATGCCCATCATGAACCGCGTCGCCGACCTCCAACCCGATATTCAGGCCTGGCGCCGGGACATCCACGAACATCCCGAGTTGCTGTACGACGTCCACCGCACCGCAGCATTCGTCGCGGACCGCTTGCGTGAGTTCGGCTGCGATGAGGTCGTGACCGGCCTCGGCCAGACCGGCGTGGTCGGCGTGATCAAGGGCAGCAAGCCGGCCGGCGAGGGGCTCAAGGTGATCGGCATGCGCGCCGACATGGACGCACTGCCGGTCGAGGAGCAGACCAACCTGCCTTACGCCTCGAAGACTCCGGGCAAGATGCACGCCTGCGGCCATGACGGCCACACCGCGATGCTGCTCGGTGCAGCCCGCTATCTCGCCGAGACCCGCAACTTCGCCGGCGATGCCGTGGTGATCTTCCAGCCGGCCGAGGAAGGCGGCGCCGGCGGCGCGGCCATGGTCAAGGACGGCCTCATGGAGCGCTTCGGCATCGAGCAGGTCTACGGCATGCACAACGGCCCGGGCATTCCGGTCGGCTCGTTCGCGATCCGGCCGGGTCCGATCATGGCGGCGACCGACGAAGTCGACATCATGATCGAGGGGCTCGGCGGCCATGCGGCGCGTCCGCATAAATGCGTGGACTCCGTGCTGGTCGGCGCGCAGGTGATCACGGCGCTGCAGTCGATCGTGGCGCGCAGCGTCGATCCGCTGGAATCGGCCGTGATCTCGATCTGCGAATTCCACGCAGGCAACGCCCGCAACGTCATTCCGCAGACCGCGACGCTGAGGGGCACCATCCGCACGCTGTCCCCGGAGGTGCGCAAGCTCGTCGAGAAGCGCGTGCACGAAGTGGTGGCGGGCGTGGCGCAGATCACCGGCGCCAAGATCGACCTGCACTACAAGCGCAACTATCCGGTCGTGAACAACCATGCTGCGGAGACCGAGGTGGCGCGGCGCATTGCCAGGCAGGTCGCGGGCGAGGCCAATGTGCACGAGATGCCGCCGCTGATGGGCGGCGAGGATTTCGCCTACATGCTGGAAGCGCGCCCCGGCGCCTTCATCTTCTGCGGCAACGGCGACAGCGCCGGCCTGCATCACCCCGCCTACAATTTCAACGACGAGGCGATCGTCTTCGGCACATCCTACTGGGTCAAGCTGGTCGAGGAATCGCTCGCGGCGTCGTAACGCCGAGCTCCAAGCACAAATGAAAAGGGCCCGTGCATCGCACGGGCCCTTTGTCTTTGCGGAGCGTGATACTCAGAAGATGCGCGAGAAGATCACGTAGAGAGTGGCCGACAACGCGATCGCGCAAGGCAGCGTCAGCACCCAGGCCATCAGCAGATTGCGGATGGTGGACCATTGCAGGCCCGAGCCGTTGGCGGCCATGGTCCCGGCGACGCCGGACGACAACACGTGGGTGGTCGAGACCGGCAGGCCGAACACGTCGGCGGCGCCGATCGTGGCTGCGGCGACGAGCTCGGCGGAGGCGCCCTGCGCATAGGTGAGATGGGTCTTGCCGATCTTCTCGCCGACGGTGACGACGATGCGCTTCCAGCCGATCATGGTGCCCAAGCCGAGCGCGATGGCGACCGCGACCTTCACCCAGGTCGGGATGAACTTCGTGGCGCTGTCGAGCCCGCCCTTGTAGGCGTTCAAGGTCGCGACCTCTTCCTTGCTGAGGTCGTTTTCCTTGTCCTTCATCAGGAAGCGGATCGCTTCCGAGGTCAGGTACATGTCGTTACGGGTGTTGCCGACCACTTCCGCCGGCACCTTGTTGAGCGAGCCGTACTTCACGACCTGGTCGCCGACATCCTTCACCAGCACCGACAGCGAGGGGTAGGTGCCTTCGCTGATGTGGTGCGAGGTGATGTACTGCGTCACCGCGGGACGGGGATCGCCGATGATCGAGTGACCGGCGCCCTTGGCCGCGATCACCTTGGAGGCGGCCTCCGAGACCTTCTGGAACTGGGCGACCTGGCTCTCCGGCAGCGCGCGGTTGAGCGCGTAGGCCGTCGGCACGGTGCCGATCAGGATCAGCATGATCAGGCCCATGCCCTTCTGGCCGTCGTTGGAGCCGTGGGCAAAGCTGACGCCGGTGCAGGTTGCGATCAGCAGGCCGCGGATCCAGAGCGGCGGCGCCTTGTTGCCCTCGGGCGCAGCATAGAGTGCCGGGTTGCGCACGATGAACTTGAGCAGCAGCAGCAACACGGCGGCGCAGATGAAGCCGACGAGCGGCGACAACAGCAGCGCATAACCGATCTCGGTCGCCTTGCTCCAGTCCACGCCCGACGTGCCGTCGCGGCCGCGCATGACGGCGTTGGCGATGCCGACGCCGATGATCGAACCGATCAGCGTGTGCGAGGAGGAGGCGGGCAGGCCGAAGAACCAGGTGCCGAGATTCCACAGGATCGCGGCGATCAGAAGTGCGAACACCATCGCAAAGCCGGCGCTGGAGCCGACCTGGAGGATCAGTTCGACCGGCAGCAGCGAGACGATGCCGAAGGCGACCGCGCCGGAGGACATGAGCACGCCGAGGAAGTTGAAGAAGCCGGACCACATCACCGCGACTTCGGCCGGCAGCGAATGGGTGTAGATCACGGTCGCCACCGCGTTGGCGGTGTCGTGGAAGCCGTTGACGAATTCGAAGCCGAGCGCGATCAGCAGCGCGACGAACAGCAGGATGTAGGGCAGGAAGGTCGTGACCCGCGTGCCGGTCGCGTTGACGTCGACATAGATGCTGTAGGCGACGAACAGCAGGCCTGCGGCGAGGATGCCGAAGAACAGGATCATCGTCAGCGGATTGAAGCCCTTGTCGAGATTTGGCCGTGAGGCCGGCTGGATCGGCGCGGGATCGGCTACCGCGCGGTCAAATGCTACATCGGTCATGTCTGGACGCCCCTTAACTTTCAAGTAAGGGTATTGTCTGCGATGGATTTGAAGGCTGCATGACAACCAGCGCTTGCGAGCCGTTTTCCCGCCAGTATTTAGGCGGCGCGCGCGGCTTTCCTCTGCAAGGTGGCGGCGATCTTCAAATCTTCGACAAAGCGCTGATATTCCAGCACCTTGGCTTGCGGATCGGGCAGCCGCAGCAGGTAGGAGGGGTGTACCGTCACCAGAGCCTTGCGCCCGTCGGGCAGGTCTATGAGCCGGCCGCGGGTCTTGCCCACAGGGGTGATCTTGCCGAACACGCTTTGCGCCGCGGTGGCACCCATCGCCACGATGAGATCGGGCTGGATGACTGAGACTTCCCGCTCATACCATTGCCGGCATGCCCGGATCTCCGGCGTCGCCGGCTTCTGGTGCAGGCGGATTTTTCCCCGCGGCACGAATTTGAAGTGCTTCACCGCATTCGTGACATAGACCTTCTTGCGGTCGACGCCGGCTTCCTCCAGCGCGCGGTCGAGCATCTGGCCGGCCGGACCGACGAAGGGATGGCCAGCGAGGTCTTCCTTGTCGCCGGGCTGCTCGCCGACCAGCATGATATTGGCGTCCTTCGGCCCTTCGCCGAACACGGTCTGGGTCGCGTCCTTGTAGAGCGGGCAGGCGCGGCAATGCGCGGCCTCCTCGCGGAGCGCTTCGAGATCGTCGGCAGCTGCTGTGTGTCTCATGATGGGTTCCGGACGTCGGGAGATCCGTCCGCCGGTCCAGCGTTCGGCGTCGGCGAGCAGAGGTCCAAGTATCGATGCGTCCTGGAGGTTCCTCCGGCGTTTCGTCGGCGCGTCAGTCGTCGTCAACCGGTCGGGCTGAAAATGGCGCCGCCAGGTTTCCTCCAGGCGGCCGGGAGCCGGCCGCTCCGTCCGGCTGATCCCAGGCGTGAAGGAGATCGCGTGGCCGTCCCAATGGGCACAAACGTCAGGCGTGAGGATGGACCAGGGCATGTCGGCAAAACGACGCGCGAAGAACGGCGCGGCAAATGCGACGATGTGATGCTCCGGCTCGAACCAGGCAGCGTAATGTGCCTTCTGCTCGCGCCCGATCTCGCGGAAGCGGACGAGATCGCGCATCCGCTGCGCATCACGCTGCACCGCGCCTGTCATCGTGGTTGCCTGCGCCACGTCGGGATCGCTCATCGTTGCGAGCAGGTCATGATCGGTCTTCAACCGCCAGAGCAGGCGATAGAGCAGGGCAAAGCGCTCACCGTCGCGATGCAGGATCGCGATGCGTGCAAGCTCGATGAAATTGGCCGGTACGGTGAACGTGCTCTCGGTCTCGATCGGCGGAAGGCTCGGCGCTTCCGACAGGCCGGGCACATGGTCTTTCGTTTTGCCTTGCACGTGCCACGCCACGTCCGCCGGGGCGACGTGATGCAGCGCGAACGCGCGTGCGGCTTTACGCCAGCCATCGAAATCGGTCTCGCCGTCCAGGGTGATGAGGTACATGGCATTCGAATCCCTTTGATTCCGCTCATGAATCTAAAGGCGCGCCAATTCGATTGACTCTCCGCGCGCTGTTAGCTTTATATTAGAACATATCATGAACAAATGAGCCAGCCGCTGGTTCTCTTTTTGAGAGCCATCGGCAATCACCTCTGAAGGAGCGGCGTATATGAGCGGCGCACGTATGAGCGCGCTTGCGACCTTGCGCGGCCAGATCGAGCGCATCGAGACGGCGGAGGTCGTGCATCAGCAGGGTCGCGTCGCGCTCGGTCACAGCGAGGTCGACGGCGCGTTGAAGGGCGGCCTCGCGCGCGCGGTGATCCACGAGGTGTTTTGCGAGGGGCGCCAGGGGACGGCCGCGACCGGCTTCGTCATGGGGCTCGCCGGGCGCGTCTCGGCGCAGCGACCGCTGCTGTGGGTGCGGCAGGATTTCTCGGAACTTGAAACGGGCGCGTTGTCGATGAGCGGGCTTGCCGAGCTTGGTCTCGATCCGCGGCGCGTGGTGATGGTGCGCGCGGCCGATGTCGAGAGCGCGCTGCGCACTTCGGCCGATGCGCTCGCCTGCGATGCGCTGGGCGCCGTCGTGCTCGAGCTCTGGGGCGAGACGAGACAATTCGATCTCGTGGCGAGCCGCAAGCTGACGCTGGCCGCGCAAGGCTCCGGCGTCACCGGGCTGATGTTGCGGATGGCGGCGCAGCCGCTGCCTTCGACCGCGGAGACCAGGTGGATGCTGCGCGCGGCGCATTCACCGCCGGGCTCGATGTGGAGTGCCTGGGGCGCGCCGCGCTTCGATGCCGAGCTGTTGCGCAATCGTCATGGCCCCTGCGGCCGGTGGATCATGGAATGGAATTGTGATGAGTGCCAGTTCAGTGAACCGTCGACGTATCCTCAGCCTGTGGCTGCCGCGCCTGCCTATCGACAGGATCCAGCGGTTCTTCAACAGCGCCGGGCTGGGTAGAACCAATGATCCCAGCATCGTCGTCATCAAGGACAACAATGCGCTGGTGATCCATGCGCTCGACGAGGCCGCCGAGCGCCTCGGGCTGTACATCGGCCAGCCGCTCGCCAATGCCCGGGCGATGTGTCCGGACTTGAAAGTGTTCGACGCCGATGTCGTGGCCGATGCCAAGACGCTCAGCGACGTCGCCGATTGGTGCGACCGCTTCACGCCGCTGGTGGCGCTCGATCCGCCGCATGGGCTGTTCCTCGATATCACCGGTTGCGCGCATCTGTTCGGCGGCGAAGCTGCGCTGTTGCAGACGCTGGTTCGTGCGCTCGCTCGCCAGGGCTTTGCCGTCGGTGCGGCGATCGCCGGCACCTCGGTCTGCGCGCGCACGCTGACGCGGCAGGCCTCGGGCAGCATCGTTGCCGATGGCGGAGAGGCGGCGGCGATCGACCGGTTTCCGGTGTCCGCGCTCGGTGCGGGCGAAGCCATCACCACCGGTCTGCGCCGCGCCGGCCTCAAGACCATCGGCGACGTCGCCTCGCGCTCGCCGAGCGAGATCACGGCGCGGTTCGGCGCACGGTTCTCCACGCTGCTCGCACATGCGCTGGGGCGGGGCGATGCGCCGATCAATCCGCGAAAGCCGCTGCCCGATTACATCGTGGAAAAACGTTTTGCCGAGCCGATCGCGACCGGCACCATGATCGCAATGACGCTGTCGCGGCTGGCGGACACGTTGATCGCGTCCATGGAGAAACAGGGCAAGGGCGCGCGGCGGCTGGAAGCCGCGTTCTTCCGCACCGACGGCGTGGTGCGCGCGATCATGGTCGAGACCGGACGTCCCGTGATACGAAGCGCGGTCGTCGACCGGCTGTTCCGCGAGCGGCTCGATGCGCTCGCCGATCCCCTCGATCCCGGCTTCGGCTTCGATATTGTGCGGCTGTCGGCGAGCCGCACCGAGATCGTGGTGCAGGAGCAGCGCGACCTCGACGCCCATGTCCACGACAATGACGAGCTTTCCGCGCTGATCGACCGCATCGCCGCGCGCATCGGCGGAAAACGCGTCGTCGTGCACCTGCCTGAGGATAGCCATATCCCCGAATGTGCGGTGCTGGCCGCGCCGGCGCAGCATCATCTCGCCGCCGCCATGCAGGCCGAATGGCCGGCGCGGATCGAGAGCGAGCCGCCGCTACGCCCACTCAGGCTGTTCGAGAAGCCGGAGCCGATCAAGGTGCCGTTCGCGGCCGTGCCGGATGGCCCGCCGCATCAGTTCACCTGGCGCCGCGCGCTGCATGCGGTGGTGCGGGTGGAAGGACCCGAGCGCATCGCCATGGAATGGTGGCGGCAGGACGGCAAGCAGCTGACGCGGGATTATTTCCGCATCGAGGATGCCGAAGGCCTGCGCTTCTGGATTTTTCGCGATGGCCTTTACGAGGGGGAGGTGTTCGACGGCGATGGCGAGCCCGCTTCTCCCGGCTGGTACGTGCACGGTCTCTTCGCATGAACGCGCCCGCTTATGCCGAGATCGGCATCACCACGAACTTCTCCTTCCTGCGCGGCGGCTCGGATCCGCGCGCCTATGTGCATCAGGCCAGCATCCTCGGGATTCCCGCGATCGGCATCGCCGACCACAACACGCTCGCCGGCGTGGTGCGGGCTTACAAGGAGCTCGACAATGACAAGGTGCTGCACAAGCCGAAGCTGCTGATCGGCGCGCGCATCGTCTTCATCGACGGCACGCCGGATATCTTTGTTTATCCGAGCGACCGCGCGGCCTATGGCCGGCTGTGCCAGCTTCTGACCCGGGGCAAGCGCGGCGACGACATCACGCGGATCGAGAAGGGCGAGTGCCGTCTCACCTTTGCCGATCTCCTCGAGTTCTCCGAAGGCCAGCTCCTGGTCCTGACGCTGCCGCATCGCTTCGAGCCGGCGCAGGCGCTGGATATTCTTGCAAAGCTGAAAGCAAGCCGCGCCGAGGGTGTATGGCTGGCGGCGAGCCTGATCTATCGCGGCGACGACCGGCGCCGACTGGCGCGGCTCGACGATCTCGCCGCAAAAGCAGGAGTGCCGCTGCTCGCAACCAACGAGGTGCTCTATCACCATCCCGCGCGCCGCCCCTTGCAGGACGTGCTGACCTGCATCCGGGAAAAGACCACGATCGAGGCGGTCGGACGGAAGTTAGAGGCCAATGCCGAGCGGTTTCTGAAGACGCCTCGCGAAATGTCGCGGCTGTTCCGTGATTTCCCCGAGGCGATCGCGGAGACCATGCGTTTTGCCGACGCAATCGACTTCTCGCTCGATCAGCTCAAATACCAGTATCCGGATGAGCCGGTGCCGCCGGGCAAGACCGCGCAGGGACATCTGGAGGATCTGACCTGGGCGGGCGTCGACAAATATTTCGGCGGCCAGATCGACGGCAAGCTGCGCGCCACGCTGAAGAAAGAGCTCGCGCTGATCGCCGAGCTGAAATACGCGCACTACTTTCTCACCGTACACGACATCGTGCATTACGCGCGCAGCCAGAACATCCTGTGCCAGGGGCGGGGATCGGCGGCGAATTCGGCCGTGTGCTACGTGCTCGGCATCACCTCGGTCGACCCGACCAAGGTCGACCTGCTGTTCGAGCGCTTCATCTCCAAGGAGCGGCTGGAGCCGCCCGACATCGACGTCGATTTCGAGCATTCGCGGCGCGAGGAGGTGATGCAATATGTCTATCGCCGCTACGGCCGTCACCGCGCCGCGATCATCGCCACCATCATCCATTACCGTCCGCGCAGCGCCATCCGCGACGTCGGCAAGGCGCTGGGCCTCACCGAGGACGTCACCGCCGCGCTCGCTGACACCGTCTGGGGCAGCTGGGGCAAGGGCCTCAACGACATGCAGGTCAGGCAGGCCGGGCTCGATCCGCAAAACCCCATGATCAACCTCGCGGTCGAGCTTGCAACCGAGCTGATCGAATTTCCGCGCCATCTCTCCCAGCATGTCGGCGGCTATGTGCTGACGCAGGACCGGCTCGACACTTATGTGCCGATCGGTAATGCCGCGATGGACGACCGCACCTTCATCGAATGGGACAAGGACGACGTCGACGCGCTCAACATGATGAAGGTCGACGTGCTCGCACTGGGCATGCTGACCTGCATCCGCAAATGTTTCGATCTGATCGACCAGCACAAGGGCGAGCGTTTTGTGCTGGCGAGCGTTCCGCAGGACGATCCCAGGGTTTACGACATGCTGTGTGACGGGGAGTCGCTCGGCGTCTTCCAGGTCGAGAGCCGCGCCCAGATGAACATGCTGCCGCGCCTGAAGCCGCGGACCTTCTACGACCTCGTCATCGAGGTCGCGATCGTGCGCCCCGGGCCGATCCAGGGCGACATGGTGCATCCTTATCTGCGGCGGCGGAACGGGATCGAAAAGGTGAGCTATCCGTCGCCGTCGCCGGACCACGGCGACAAGGACGAGCTTTACAATGTGCTGCACAAAACGTTGGGCGTCCCCCTGTTCCAGGAACAGGCGATGCGCATCGCGATCGAGGCCGCACATTTTACGTCCGAAGAAGCCAACGGCCTGCGCCGCTCGATGGCGACCTTTCGCAATGTCGGTACCATCGGCCAATACGAGGAGAAGCTGATCGGCAACATGGTGGCGCGCGGCTACGACCCCAACTTCGCCAGAAGCTGCTTTGACCAGATCAAGGGTTTTGGCTCCTATGGCTTTCCGGAGAGTCATGCCGCGAGCTTCGCGCAACTGGTCTACATTTCTTCATGGCTGAAGCACTACCACCCCGATGCTTTCTGCTGCGGCCTGCTGAACTCGCAGCCGATGGGCTTTTACGCGCCCGCGCAGATCGTCAGCGATGCCCGCAAGAACGGCGTCGAGGTGCGAGACATCGATGTGTCCTACAGCTTTGCGCAGAACACGCTGGAGAACACCAAGGACAGGTATTGTGCCGTGCGCCTCGGTTTCCGCCAGATCGACGGCTTCCATTGGCTCGATCCCGATGAGGAGTTCCTCAAAAAGGAGCAGACGAAGCGGCAAGGCAAGGTTTATGTCGCTCAGGAAGACTGGGCCGACCGCATCGTCGCCGCCCGCAACCGCCGTCCCTTCACGTCGCTGGAAGATTTTGCCCGCGACACCGGCCTGCCCAAGCGCGCGCTGATTTTGCTTGCCGATGCCGATGCGTTCCGCTCGCTCGGGCTCGATCGCCGCGAGGCGCTGTGGCAGGTGCGGCGGCTGCCTGACGATGTGCCGCTGCCGCTGTTCGAGGCGGCCACCGCGCGCGAGCAGCCGGATGAGCACGCAAAACCGCTGCCGACGATGCCGCGTTCCGAGCAGGTGGTCGCGGACTACCAGACCATCCGGCTATCGCTCAAAGGTCACCCGATGGAATTCTTGCGCGAGATGTTTTCGCGCGAGCGCGTCGTCGCCTGCAAGGAGATCAGCCACGAGAACGAGCGGCGCCGCGTCCGCTGCGCCGGCGTGGTGCTGGTGCGGCAACGTCCGGGCAGCGCCAGCGGCGTCGTGTTCATGACACTCGAGGACGAAACCGGCATCGCCAATGTCGTGGTGTGGCCCAAGATCATGGAGCAGTACCGCAAGGAGGTGATGGGCGCGCGCCTCATCCTGGTCGAGGGCTATATCCAGAGCAGCCCCGAGAAGGTGACTCATCTCATCGCCCAGCGCATGATCGACCGCTCGCATGATCTGGTCGGGCTCGCCAACGATGCCCTGAGCCGCCAGCATCCGCTGCCGGCAGGCGCAACCGTGGTCGAGCCGCTCAACGAAGACCCCCGCGCCCTCGCGGACATGCCGGCACAGAAAATCCGCCACCCCCGCAACGTCCGCATCCTGCCGCCGTCGCGGGATTTTCATTGAGGCTCTTGCCTTCCGCACAGCTGCCGTAGGGTGGGCAAAGGCGCGTAAGCGTCGTGCCCACCGTCTAGGATCTCCTCGCGCAGGCGGTGGACACGCTTCGCTTTGCCCACCCTACGAGTTCCTAGATGATGATGCCGTTTCCCTAAAAATTCACCCGGTTCGAGATCGCGCCATCTACAACCAGATTCGATCCCGTGGTGAACCCCGACACCGGGCTTGCCAGAAACACCGCTGCGTTCGCGATCTCCTGCGGCGTTGCCATCCGGCCCAACGGGTTGCGCTTCATCGCGTCGTTGTAACGCTCGGGCATGTTCTGCTCGATCATGTTCCAGACGCCGCCCTTGAAATAGACCGTGCCGGGCGACACGACATTCACACGGATCTTCTTCTTGGCGTATTGCCGCGCCAGTCCCTTGGACATGTGGATCAGCGCGGCCTTGATCGGGCCGTAGGAGCTGGCCGTGTCCGCTTGCGCCGCGGAGATCGACGAGATGATGACGAAGGCGGCATCGCCGCGTCTCTCGCCGCTGACCTCGAGAAACGGCCGCGCGGCGTCGAACGCATGCACGGCGCCGAGCACGTCGAGCTGGAAATTCTGCTGCCACGATGCGGCATCGTGGCCCTGCGCCATCGCGCCGGCATTGGAGAACAGCAAGTCGATGCCGCCAAGCTCGTTCGCAGCACCCTCGACCCACGCTTTCAGCGCCGTGCCGTCGGTGACGTCGACGGGACCGCCGGTCGCGTTGATGCCCGTCGCCTTCAGCTCGGCGACGGTGGCCGCAACTTGATCGGCATTGCGCGCGCAGACCGCGACATTGGCGCCTTCACCGGCGAGCGTCTCCGCAATCGCCCGCCCGATGCCGCGCGTGCCGCCGAGCACGATGGCGTTTTTTCCTTTGAGACCGAGATCCATTGTTGGGATTCCTTTTTGTTGGTGCGGGGAGTGTAGCTGTTTCGGTGGGTATGCTGAACTCTCCAATTCGTCATTGCGAGCGCAGCGAAGCAATCCAGAAATGCATCCGCGGAGATAGTCAGTCTGGATTGCTTCGTCGCAAGAGCTCCTCGCAATGACGACGTGGAGAGAGGAGTGGCCCGCCTCACTCCGGCGCAGCCCCCACCGGCGGGCCGCCGGGCGGGCGGTGCAGGAAGGTCAGCGAGGCGTAGGCGCCGACCCAGGAGCCGATCGCGGCGAAAGCGACATAGAAGGCGTTTTCGGTGTAGCTGATCACGGCGTAGGACGAGAGCAGGTACCAGATTGCGCTCCAGGTCGCCGCCGGCATGCGCTTGCGCGCAACCACGGCCGAGGTGAACATCACATAGACCGCGTCGGTGGCCGCCGTTGCGACGAACACGGCGCCTGCGGTGAGGGGATCGATGGCGGCCATTGCAATCCTTCTTGTGCTGATGAATGGTCATGAAACTAGAGCATGATCCGGAAAAGTGTGCAGCGGTTTTCCGTCGCGACCAACGCGAAACGCGTTTGCGCGGAGATCATGCTCAAACAATAACCTGAACGGGAGAGAAGCGGCCATGCAAAACCCCGCCGATATTCTCAAGGGTATCTGGACCTCTGCCGGCGGCGATGCGGCAGCGCTCGCCCGCGTACGGTTGACCGGCGCGGAGCCGCAAATCCCGTCCTCGTTTCGCGTCGCCGTCGCCGGACAGGCCACGATCGCCGCGGCCGGCCTTGCCGCCGCCGAGATCTGGCGGCTGCGCAGCGGCGAGATACAGGACGTCTCCGTCGACATGCGCCACGCCGTCGCCGAATGCCGCTCCGAGCGCTATTTGCGCGTCGACGACAAGCCGCCGCCACCGGCCTGGGACGCCATCGCCGGCGTCTACAGGACGGGCGACAACCGCTTCGTCCGCTGCCACACCAATTTTCCGCATCATCGCGATGCCGTCTGCAATGTGCTCGGCTGCGAGCCTGAACGCGAGAAGGTGCAGGCCGCGCTGATGCAATGGAAGGGCGAGGATTTTGAAACCGCGGCTTATGCCGCGGGCGGCGTCGTTGCCTTGATGCGGAGCTACGACGAATGGTCGGCGCTGCCGCAGGCGCGGGCGCTCGCCGAATTGCCACTGGTCTCGATCGCGAAGATCGGCGACGCCCCGCCAAAGCCCTGGCCTGGAGGTGATCGTCCGCTCGAAGGCCTGCGCGTGCTCGACCTTTCTCGCGTGATCGCGGGGCCCGTTGCCGGCCGCACGCTCGCCGCGCACGGCGCGGACGTGCTGCTGGTGTCAGGGCCGGAGCTGCCCGCCATTCCCTGGCTCACCATCGACACCGGCCGCGGCAAGCTCACCAGCTTCATCGCGCTGAAGAGCGAGACGGGCAGGGCGCAATTGCGCGAGCTCTTGAAGGACGCCGACATTGTCTCGCAAGGCTATCGCCCGCGCGCGCTTGCAGCGCTCGGCTTCGCGCCGGAGGACGCGGCGGCCATCAATCCCGGCATCGTCTATGTCACGCTGTCGGCCTATGGCGATGCCGGTCCCTGGGCCGAGCGGCGCGGCTTCGATTCGCTGGTGCAGACCACGACCGGCTTCAACCATGCGGAAGGGCAGGCCGCGGGCATCGACGGTCCCAAGGAATTGCCGGCACAGATGCTCGACCACGCCACCGGCTATCTGATGGCGTTCGGTGCGATGATGGCCAAGGCACGTCAGGCCAGCCAAGGCGGCAGCTGGCATGTGCGCGTGTCGCTGGCACAGACCGGTCGCTGGTTGTGGAATCTCGGCCGGCACGACGGCGGACTGAACACCCCGGATATTACGGGCGCGGCCGTACATGCGGCGTTCATCGACAGCGTGCCATCTGGCTTCGGCACGTTGAAAGCGGTGCGCCACTCGGCACTGCTGTCGAAGACGCCGGCGCAATGGAGCCGTCCGGCGATGCCGCTCGGCAGTCATCCGGCACTGTGGCCGGCTCGAAACTGACACGGAGCTTACCCAGGCCTGACGCGTCGCAAAATTTTAACGCAAACGGAGAGGCCCCAGCGTTTTTTAGGTTGTTTGAAATCACAATTCAGCACTATTAGCGCGACCGATAAGGCAGGCATCTGCCGAGATCGTCGCAGACACGACCGGGCCCCATGGTAGTTGAAAATACCAAGCGATTGCAGGTGCTTACAAAACAACGGGTCGTCGCATCCGTAGTTTTACTAGCTCTTGCCGGTGCCGGGGTCTACGGCTTTCTCCGTGCGGGCGCCAAGGAGAAGAGCCACTCCGAGATCTCCAGCCAGTCGCGCAGGAATGCGCAGAACTTCACGCCGACGGCGTCCGAATGGGCGACCCTGACGATCGAGCCGGTCAAGGCCAAGACCTTCCGGGCCGAGTATGTCACCGAGGGCAAGGTCGCGGTCGACGAGGATCGCTCGACGCCGGTGTTCTCGCCTTATGCGGGCCGCGTGACCAAGCTGCTCGCCAAGCCGGGCGAGACACTGAAGCAAGGTCAACCGCTGTTCACAATCGAGGCCGCCGACACCGTGCAGGCCCAGAACGATTTCATCGCGGCGATGACCTCGCAGAACAAAGCGAAGTCGGCGATCGATCTTGCCGAGATCCAGTTCAAGCGCGCCAAGGACCTCTATGAAGGCCACGCCATCCCGCTGAAGGACTACCAGCAGGCGGAAGCGACCCAGGTCCAGGCGCAGAACGACATGCGCTCCTCGACGACGGCGCTGGAAGCCGCGCGCAACAAGCTGCGCATCCTCGGCTTCACCGACGAGACCATCAAGGCGTTCCAGGACAAGGGCGCGATCAATCCGGAGGTCACGATCTACTCGCCGATCTCCGGCACCGTCGTGCAGCGCAAGATCGGCCCCGGCCAGTACGTCAATTCCGGCGCCAGCGATCCGGTCTTCGTGGTCGGCGATCTCTCCACGGTCTGGCTCACCGCCTTCGTGCGCGAGAGCGATGCGGCCGCGGTGTGCATCGGGCAGGACATCACCGTCAACGTGATGGCGCTGCCGGGCCGTCCGCTCACCGCGAAGATCAACTACGTCGCCGCCGCGATCGACCCAAGCACCCGCCGCCTTCTGGTCCGCGCCACCATCGACAACAAGGACGGGCTGCTCAAGCCCGAGATGTTCGCCAACGTCACGATCTATTCGGCCGGCGACCGTGCCGCGCCGGCGGTGCCGAAGCAGTCGCTGATCTATGAAGGCGACCAGGTCCGTATCTGGGTTGCGCGCGAGGACAAGTCGGTCGAGCTGCGCCAGATCAAGATCGGCCTCATCAACGGCAATCTCGTCGAGGTCACCAGCAACCTGAAGCCCGGCGAGCAGATCGTCGTCAGGGGCAGCCTGTTCATCGACCGCGCGGCGTCCGGCAGCTGATCGACGACCCAAGAAAACTGAAGAACCGAACTGAAGACAAACTGAAGACCTGAATGGATCGCCTCGTCGCACTTGCCGTCAACCGGCGCTTCCTGATGGTCGGCATGTTCGTCGCCGTGTTCGTCGGCGGCCTGATCGCGTTCAACCAGCTCAACATCGAGGCCTATCCCGACCCGACGCCGCCGATGGTCGACATCGTGACGCAGAGCCCGGGCCTGTCGGCGGAAGAGATCGAGCGCTACATCACGATCCCGATCGAGACCCAGGTCGCGGGCCTGAAGAACATCACGACCATCCGCACCATCTCGCTCTATGGTCTCTCCGACGTCAAAATCCAGTTCTCCTTCGCCTATACTTACGAAGAGGCGTTGCAGCAGGTGCTGAACCGCCTGGCGCAGCTCGCGCCGCTGCCCGGCAACGTGCAGCCGCAGATCTCGCCGCTCAGCCCGATCGGCGAAATCTTCCGCTACCGCCTGGTCGGTCCGCCGAACTACAGCGTGCTCGACCTCAAGACCATCCAGGACTGGATCCTCCAGCGCCGCTTCCGCGCCGTGCCGGGGGTGATCGACGTCACCGGCTGGGGCGGCAAGAGCAAGACCTACGAGCTCCAGGTCGACTTCAACAAGCTCGTCGCCAATGGCCTGACGCTGCCGCAGCTGCTCCAGGCGGTCGGCAATGCGAACGTCAATGTCGGCGGCAACACGGTCAATATCGGCCAGCAATCGGCGGTGGTGCGTGGCGTCGGCCTGATCCGCTCGATCGACGATCTCGCCAATACCATGGTCTCGCAGACCGGCGGCAATCCTGTTCTGGTCAAGGACGTCGCCACGGTCACCGTCGGCCAAAGACCCCGTCTCGGCATTGCCGGCCTCGACGAGGCCGACGACATCGTGCAGGGCATCGTGCTGATGCGCCGCGGCGAGCAGAGCTCGCCAACCATCAAGCGCGTCCACCAACTCGTTCAAACCATCAACGAGTCCAGCATCCTGCCGCCCGGCGTACGCATCGAGCGCATCTACGACCGCGGCGACCTGATCGAGCTCACGACCCACACCGTGCTGCACAACATGGTGGTCGGCATCCTGCTGATCGTGCTGTTGCAGTGGATCTTCCTCGGCGACCTGCGCAGCGCGCTGATCGTCGGCGCCACCATTCCGTTCGCGCTGTTCTTCGCCGTGATCATCCTGGTGCTGCGCGGGGAATCGGCCAACCTGCTCTCGGTCGGCGCGATCGACTTCGGCCTGATCGTCGACGCCACGGTCATCATGGTGGAAGCGATCTTCCGCCGCCTGACGCAGACGACGCCGATGTCGGAATCCGAACAGATGTCGCCCGAGACGCTGTTCGGCATGAAGAGCCATGCCATCCTCAGCGCGGCCGCGGACGTCTCGCGCTCGATCTTCTTCGCCGCGGCGATCATCATCGCGGCCTTCCTGCCGCTGTTCACGCTCTCGGGCGTCGAGGGCAATATCTTCGGACCCATGGCGCGGACCTATGCCTATGCGCTGGCCGGTGGTCTGCTCGCGACCTTCACCGTCACGCCGGCGTTGTCCGCGATCATCCTGCCGGCGCATGTCGAGGAGACCGAGACCAGGGTCATGCGGATCCTGCACCGGCTCTACATGCCGCTACTGAATTGGGCCGTCGCCAACCGCGGCATCGTGCTCGGCGGTGCGGTCGGCCTCGTGGTGATGACCGTGGCACTGAGCCGGCTGCTCGGCCTCGAATTCCTGCCCAAGCTGGAAGAGGGCAATCTCTGGATCCGCGCCACGCTGCCGCCGACCATCTCGCTCCAGGAGGGCAACTCCTACGTCAACGAGATGCGCAAGGTGATCCGCGCCCGGCCCGAGGTGGAATCCGTGGTGTCGCAGCACGGCCGTCCCGATGACGGCACCGACGCCGCCGGCTTCTTCAACGCAGAGTTCTTCGCGCCGCTGAAGCCCGCCAGCCAATGGCCCGGCACCCGCGACAAGGAAGAGCTGACCGCGCAACTGCTCAAGCAGCTCGACGACCGCTTCCCCGGCGTCGAGTTCAACTTCTCGCAATATCTCCAGGACAACGTGTCCGAAGCCGTCTCCGGCGTGAAGGGCGAGAACTCGATCAAGCTGTTCGGCAGTGATCTCCAGGCGCTCACCGACACCGCCGCCAAGATCAAGTCGGTGCTGGCCACGGTGCAGGGCGTGACCGACCTTGCGGTGTTTACCTCGCTCGGGCAGCCGACCGTCCAGATCGACATCGACCGTGCCAAGGCCGCGCGCTACGGGCTCGCGCCCGGCGATATCAACGCCACCATCAAGGTCGCGATCGGCGGCGACACCGCGGGCGATCTCTACGAGCCCGGAAGCGATCGTCACTTCCCGATCATCGTCCGCCTCGCGCCGGAATACCGCAGGAGCGCCGAGGCGATCCAGAACCTGCGCATCGGTGCGCCCGGACCGAACGGCACCGTGACGCAGATCCCCTTGAGCGAGGTCGCCACCATCAGCCTGGTGTCCGGTGCCGCCTACATCTATCGCGAGCAGCAGGAACGCTATCTGCCGATCAAGTTCTCGGTGCGCGAGCGCGACCTCGGCAGCGCAATCCGCGAGGCGCAGCAGAAGATCGCCGATCAGGTGCAGCTGCCGCCCGGCTCGCACATGGAATGGGTCGGCGAGTTCGGCAATCTCCAGGACGCCATCCGCCGGCTGTCGATCGTGGTGCCGATCTCGCTGGCGCTGATCGGCGTGCTGCTCTGGTTCAATTTCGGCTCGATGACCGACACGTTGCTCGCCATGAGCGTGATTCCGATGGCGATCTTCGGCGGCGTCCTCGGACTGTTGATCACCGGTACCGCCTTCAGCGTCTCGGCCGCGATCGGTTTCATCGCACTGTTCGGCATTGCGGTGATGGACGGCATCATCATCCTGTCGCAGTTCAACCAGCTCATCGAAGAGGGCATGGACCGCGTGAGCGCGGTGATACGCACCGGCGAGTTGCAGCTCCGGCCGGTGCTGATGACCTGCGTGGTCGCCGGCGTCGGCCTGCTTCCGGCGGCGCTGTCGGAAGGCATCGGCTCGCAGGTGCAGAAGCCGCTCGCGGTCGTCGTCGTCACCGGCATGATGCTCGCGCCCGTCGTGATCCTGGTGACCTTGCCGGTGCTGATCTCCTTCTTCTCCCGCCGCGCGCGCTGATTGCGGGCGCCGGCTGAGGTCTCAAAAACCGTAAAGCCGCGCCGGATTGTCGACCAGGATCCTCTTGCGCACATCCGCGTCCGGCGCCCATACCGGAAGCTGGTTGAGGAGACGGCCGTCGTCGATCTGGTACAGCGGCGCAATGTCGGTGGCTTTTCGTCCCTCGACACGGCTCGAATCCGGATGCGGCCAGTCGGTGCCCCAGACGATGCGATCCGGATTCGCTGCGATCAGCGCCCGCGCGAACGGCACCATGTCCTGATAATCCGGCGCGAGCTTCGACGAGCGATAGGCGCCGGAGATCTTCACATAGGCCTTGCCGGACTTCACCAGCGCAACGAGATCGGAGAAGCCCGGCTGCTCCGGACCCTGCGAGGCTTCCAGGCCGCCGAAATGGTCGAACACGACGGGTACCGGCGCCGTCTCGACGAGGTCCTTGATCGCCGTGATCATGGCCAAGGTGGTATAGAGCTGCACGTGCCAGCCGCGTGCCTTCATGCGCTCGACCGCGGCGGTGAAGCGCGGTCGGCCGACATTGGGGTCATTGACGCCGCCGGTCGCGAGATTGAGGCGGACGCCGCGGAAGCCGTCCTGCTGCATCATGTCGAGCGTGCTCGCCGGCGTCTTGTCGTCGATCACGGCGACGCCGCGCGCGTTCGCACCGCGGGCTTTCATGCCGAACAAGGTCGATGAATTGTCGGTGCCGTAGACGCTCGGGGTCACGATCACCACGCGTTCGATATGCAGCGCCTTATGCAGTGCGGCCATTTCTTCGGGGCTTGCCGGCTCGGGCGTGTAGACGCGCCCGGCGAAGAAAGGAAACTTCTCGACGTCACCATGAATGTGAGTGTGGCAGTCGCAGGCGTGCAGCGGGACGTCGAAATTGACCGGCGTCGCAGGCTGCGCCGCGCGGGCGTGGGCTCTGTTGGTCATGGCTACTCCGGCGGCAAGGGAGGCAAGCAGGACGCTGCGTCGGTTGAGCACGGTTTCTCTCCCTGTTTTTTGTTATTAGGCAGTGGTGCCGGAACGATATCACATCAGCCGGACAGCCGCTGCGCTTCGCTGCATAGCTGCTCGACGACGTCCGCAAGCGGGCGCGAGCCGTCAACGCGCACGACCGGGCAGGGCAGGCCTGCGAGCCAGGCCTCATCTTTTGCGAGACTGCGGCCCTCGCGATCGCCGGCTTCGTAGCGCGAGGCCCATTCCACGAACGACTCCGTCTCCTCATGACGCCAGCCGCCCTGTGCGACGGCATCAGCTCCGAAATGCGCAGCCTCGCGGCCACGCAGGCGCTGCAAGCGAAGTTCGCGCGGCGTCGTCACAAAGACGACAAGGTCGAAGAACGGGACGAGCTCGTTGCCCCAGCCGGTGACGGTCCCGCTCAATACCCAGTCGTGCCGCGGCAGAAAAATCTCGCGCATCAACCTCAGCCGCTCGGAGGCGGGGCGTGTCGTCTGGTAGGGCGGGACAGTCGGCAGCCAGAAATAGTCGTCGCTGTCGTGATGCGGCAGCGCGAGCCGGCCCGCGAGCGCGCGACCGAGCGTCGTCACGCCGGAGCCGGAAGCTCCCATCAGATGGATGCGGCGGCTTTTCATCGGCACCGATCCAAGCGATTTGAAACTACTGCCCCGAGGGCGTGCGCAGGCCGTGCCAGGCGTCGCGGACCTGCTGGTAGTGCACCTCGGGCAGGTAGTCCGGCGTGTTCAGGCTCAAGGTCTTGACGTCGAGATGGCCGACGGCGCTGAGCAGCGTGTAGGACGCGATGACGCGGTCGCGCAGCGCGCCGATCAGTCGGGCCTTGGCCTGGATCAGATCGGCCTGCGAGTTCAGCACGTCCACCGTCGTGCGCTGTCCGCCGGCGGCCTCGCGCTGCACGCCCTGGAGCGCGACGGTCGCCGCCTTCACCTCGGACTCCGAGGCCGACACCGCGATCTTGGCGCCCTCATTGGCGACCCAGGCGCTGGTCGCCGCCGTGCGCGCCTGGTTGCGCACCTGGTCGAGCACGAGCCGGCTCTGCGCCGTGATTTCCTTGGCCTGCCGGGTCTGCGAAGCGGCCTGGCCGCCGTCGTAGATCGGCGCGGTGACGCTGGCGACGATCGAGGCCTGGTCCTCGGCGAAGGTGCCGAGCGTCGGGTCGTTGTTGCGGCTTTTGCTGGCGCTGCCCTGGATGCTGGCGCTCGGCAGCAGCGCGCCTTCGGCAACGCGGATGTTGGTGGAGGCGACATCGACGTCGAAGCCAGCGGCCATCACCGCGGGGTGCTGGCGGATCGCCATCGTCATGGCGTCTTCGCGGCTCTTCGGCAGATAGCGGTCGACGACTTCGGCGGCCCGAAGCTGCGACGGCGCATTGCCGATCACCTGCGCGTATATCGCCTGGCTCACCGCGAGCGCGACCTCGGCGGCATTGAGGTCGGCAAGGCCGCGGTTGAGACGGGCCTCGGCCTGGGCGCTGTCGGTCGGCGTGACATCGCCGGCGTTGAGGCGACGCTGGGTGACGGCGAGCGTTTCGCGCAGGAAGGCGACGTTGGAGCGCTGCGCCTCGACCAGCGACTGGTTGGCGAGCACGTTGGTATAGGCGGTGACCGCATCGAGCAGCACGCCCTGGCCGACATTGCGCAGCGCCTCGCGGCCCGACTGCACCTGAAGCTCGGCGGCCCGCACGTTGTTGGCGGTACGGAAGCCGTTGAACAGGGTCTGCGTCACGGTGACGCCGATGACCCAGGGCTTCAGGTTGGCGGTCTGGATGGTGTTGTCGGGCAGCAGATTGCGCACCGATTGCAGGCCGGCGCTGAGGCTCGCCATGATCTGCGGCCGATAGCCGGCGAGCGCCTGCGGCACGTTCTCATCGGTGGCACGCTGACGCGCGCGCTCGGCATTGAGCTGCGGGTTGGTCTGGTAGGCCTTGGCGAGCGCCTCCGGCAGGGCTTCGGCCCATGCCGCGGAGGGCAGGGCGCACGAGAGCGCCAGCGTGGTCCATGTCGCAAGCACAGGACCCACGCCCGATCGACGTCGCGTCATCACGCGACCAGCTCTGGCGGCACGCCCAATCATGTAATCCCGCTAAACCCCGGCTGTCCGCCCCCGCCGACGGTGGCCTCTTAACTGTTTAACGAGCCGGGGTCCCGCAGGCAAACTGCCGCGGGGAAAACCCCCATCTATTCCGTGCTTGTTGCAGGTGCGTCACAGCTTTTTTGCGGGGACGCGCCAGAGACTTACATCAGCCTGACCAAGTGATGGCTCACCGGTTCTTGTTCACCGGTTTGCGCTTCTCGATGAACGCCGCCATGCCCTCGGAGCGGTCTTCCAGCGCGAAGGTCGAGTGGAACAGGTTGCGCTCGACGCTCATGCCTTCCGCCAGCGTCGTCTCGAACGCGCGGTTCACCGCTTCCTTGGCCATCGCGGTCGCAGGGCGCGACATCGAGGCGATCTTGTCGGCGGCGGCCATGACTTCGTCCATCAGCTTGTCGGCGGGCACAATGCGGCTGACGAGGCCGCTGCGCTCGGCTTCCGCAGCATCCATCATGCGGCCGGTCAGGCAGAGATCCATCGCCTTCGACTTGCCGATCGCGCGGGTCAGGCGCTGGGTGCCGCCGATGCCGGGAATGGTGCCGAGCGTGATCTCGGGCTGGCCGAATTTGGCGGTGTCGGCGGCGATGATGAAGTCGCACATCATGGCGAGTTCGCAGCCGCCTCCCAGCGCGTAGCCCGAGACCGCGGCAATGGTCGGCTTGCGGCAGCGCGCGAGGCGGTCGCCGCCGATCGCGGCAAAATCCTCGGAGAACATGTCGATGAAGCCCTTCGGCTGCATCTCCTTGATGTCGGCGCCGGCGGCAAAAGCTTTCTCGCTGCCGGTCACGACGATGCAGCCGATGGCGTCATCGGCTTCGAGATCGTCGACCGCCGCGGCGATCTCGCGGAAGACGCCGAAAGAGAGCGCGTTGAGCATCTTCGGCCGGTTCAACTTGACGATGCCGACTGCGCCTTTGCTCTCGACGATGATGTGTTCGAACGTGCTCATGCTCCACCCACGCTTTTGATTGGGCGGGCAATGTGCCCGCTGGCGCGGTGGGCTTCAAGGGGGCGCAAAGGCGGTCGGAACGAGGCCGCCGGAACACGCGGCGAGACGCGTATTCCGGACGAGGTCCCTCAGGCCGAAACTCAGGCCGAAACTCAGGCCAAAAATCAGGCCAAGAACATGCGCGCAGCGGAGGCCAGCGTCAGCAGCGTGCCGACGCCGATGAAGATCTTGCCGATCAGGGAGCTCTGGTCCCAGGCCGAGCTATGCTGGCTGCTTGCCATCACGGGCGCGGGGCGCGGCTGCGCCTCGGTCGCGGCAATCGCGGCCTTCTGCGCCGGCGGATTGTCCTGTTGCAGGGCGCGGTCGATGTCATTGAGCTGATCGGGTGCGACGACCTGGCTCTCGGCGTTCGGGCTGGTGGTATTATCGGCCGCGGCCTGGACGTTGTCGTTGGCACGCCCCGTCATCGCGGAGGCGGCAGCCGCGGTCGGCGTATCGGCGGCGGCAATCTGCGCATTGGCGTTGGCGACTTCCGGCGGCATCTGGCTCGAGGCCGGCACGTCTTTGTTGGCCTGCGCGTCGTCGGCCTTGGCCGCGGCGTCCTTCTTGTCGGCCTTGTCTTGCGACGTCTCTTGAGATTTCTGAGCCGTCTTGCTGCTGGTGCTGCGGTGCGAAGTGTGGCGCCGCTGCTTGCTCGGCCTGACCGGGTCGGCCTGTGTGCCGGCGCTGTCCGATTTGCCGCTTGCAGTTGAGCTCGGCGCCGCCTGTGCAACGCCGCCGAACAGCACGAAAAATGCGGCCAGAAGAATCACGGCCGCGCGCCCGCTGGCTTTCATCATGTTGAGGATCTCCCCAATTCCGCCCGTCCCGGGGCGAACAGAGACCCCGGGGCGTGACCACAGCGCGGCAGAAAATGGGAATCTTCGGGCTACACTGGGCGAAAACGGGGCAAGCCGCCCCTCGCGGCCGGCCGCTGGATGCGGAACGGGCCGATCAGTGTTATGAGCCGTCGAAGATCCCTACGGCCGTTTCGGTCGCGGGCTCCACCATCGATCACGAATTCGTGATCTGGTGGCCGCCCGCGTAACAAATTGAAAGAGCGGCCGAATTGCTTGGTGAGGGGCGCGCGTGCGCGGACGTGAGGACGAATGGACCGGCCTGATGCGGTCGGCCATGGCAGGCGATGACGCGGCATATCATCGCCTGTTGAAGGCGGTCACGCCGGTGCTGCGCGCTGCCGCAAGGCGAGGCCTGGCACGGGCAGGCCAGCCTCCCGACCAGGCCGAGGATATCGTGCAGGAGATTCTGTTGGCGGTGCATCTGAAGCGGCACACCTGGGACAGCGAAGCCCCCTTCGCGCCCTGGCTGTTTGCGATCGGCCGCAACAAGCTGATCGACACGCTCCGCCGGCGCGGCAAGCGCGTCTTCGTCAACATCGACGACTTCGCCGAGACGCTGCCGGGCGAGGTGCCGGCGGAGACCGCTTCAGCCGGCGAGGTGGCAGCCCAGCTCGACACCCTGCCGCAGCGCCAGCGCGACGTGCTGCAGTCGATCGCGGTGAACAGCGCCTCGATCAAGGACACGGCGGCAAAGTTTTCCATGAGCGAAGGTGCGGTGCGGGTCGCGCTGCATCGCGGACTTGCGGCGCTGACCGCCAAACTGCGGGACCACTAGTCATGGATACCGATCAACTCATTCGCTCGCTCGCGGCCGACAACGCCCATCGCGCGCCGCGCGTCGGCGCCGTGCTGACGATGGCGCTGCTGGTCGCCGCACCGCTGTCGATCCTGATCTTCGCGACGTTCCTCGGCGTGCGCGCCGACGTGATGACGGCCATGGGCAATCCGTTCTTCGATATGAAGTTCGCGGTCACGCTGTCGCTCGCGATCCCCGCGATCATCGTCAGCCTGCATCTGTCGCGGCCCGAGGCCCTGTTGCGAGGCTGGGGCTGGCTGCTGCTGCTTCCCGTCGGACTGCTCGCGGTGGCGATCGGCAGCGAGGCGATGATGGCACCCGCCATGCCGATGACCATGCGCCTGATGGGCAAGAACTCCAGGGTATGCCTGTTCGCGATCCCCGCGATGTCGCTGCCGCTGCTCGCGGGGGCGCTGTTCGGCCTGCGCCACGGCGCGCCCTCGCGCCCCGCGCTCGCCGGCGCGCTCGCCGGCCTGGTGTCGGCCGGCCTCGCCGCGACGCTCTACGCCTCGCATTGCACCGACGACTCGCCGCTTTTCGTTGCGACCTGGTACACGCTCGCGACCGCATTGGTGACCGTGATCGGCGCGGCGGTCGGCTCCAGGGTTCTGCGCTACTAGCGCCGGCGTCAGGCCGCCGGCGTCGCGCTCTGCTGCATGCGGTGGAAGCGCAGCACCTGCTGCGCAGTCGATGAGCGCAGCGCCTCGTAGGTGTCCCGCAGTGTGAGCATGTCGGTCTGCGAACCGCCGGAGAGCTTTTCGCGCATGGCGATGATGGCGCGCACGCCCGGCCAGGACATACCCGCGACCTTGGCGAGGATCATCACGCCCTCTGTCCGGCTCTCGATCATCATGGTCTCGGCAGTCTCGACGGCGACGCCCGCGAGCGCCGCGAGCCCCGCATTGGTCTCGTCGAACTTGCCCTGCTCGGCGAAGGCGGTGACCTGGAACTCGCTGAGGCGGCCATCCTCGTGCAACGACCTCACGAGCGCACGCGCCATCTCGGTCTGCCGGGTCATCGCGGCGGAGCGGACCCGCTGGGCAGCTTCCTGGACCACGCTCGACACTTCGTCGGCCATCTCCGGATGCGCGGCCTCCATTTTCCTGCGTACGCTCAGCGACGCCTTGGCGATCAGCTTCAGATAGTGATGGCGGGGCAGGCCGGGCCGCAGACCGATGCAGGTGGCGAGGTCGTCGTCGCGTTCGGCGCGGGTGACGAGGTCGGTGAGACTTCCCTCCGAGAGTTGCGCGCCCGGATTGCTGACGGTCGACTGCACCACGTCCTCGTTGCCGCGCGTCACCAGCACGTCGGTCAGCGCTTCCGACAGCACCCGCCGCAGCGAGATCGCCTTGAGATGCGCCTGGCTCCTGGTGCGCGCGATCTCGATCAGGGTCGTCTCGTCCAGCCGTTCCGATTTCGTGAGCACGGGGCCGGAGACCTCGATCACCTCGTCGAGCGCGAGCGTGCGGATGATCTTCGGCGGTGCGGCCGCGATCGGCGCGAGGCGGTCGGCAAGCAGTGCCCTGGCCGAAGTCTCGATCTGCTCGATCAGGCATTGGAACACGTCGTCGAACACACGGACGTGGTCGTCGGAATAATCCACCGCGTTGCCCACGAACAGATCGGTGACGCGGCGCAACGTCTCGACCCGGCGCGCGACGGTGCCGTGCGAGAGCGCGGCCTGCAATTCCTCGAGCAGGTTCTCGGATGGTTTGGCGGATTTGAATGTCATTGCCCTGTCCTGGAGCGTTCGGTCCGGCCGTGGTTTTTGTCGCGCCGGAAGAAAATGGATTGGTCAGCTCGTTGCAATACGGTTGCGCCCTTGCGCCTTGGCGGAATAGAGCGCGCTGTCGGCGCGCGCGAGAAACGTGTCGGCAGTATCATTGTCGCGCAGCGTCACGACGCCCGCGGAAATGGTCACGCGCGTGCCGGGGGCAAATGCGCTCCAGTCGAGATCGGCGACGATGCTGCGCAAGCGCTCGAGCATGCGCAGCGCCGCCTTGCCGTCCGCTCCCGGCAGCAGCAGCAGAAATTCCTCGCCGCCGTAGCGGCCAAAGCGGTCGTCCGGACGGATATTGGCAAAAATGGTGATCGCGAAGGTACGGAGCACCTCGTCGCCCATGGGATGGCCGTGGGCGTCGTTGATGCGCTTGAACCAGTCGAGATCGATCAGGGCGATCGCGCAAGGCGTCGATGCCTGCCGCGACTTTTCGATCTCGACGTCGAGAAGCCGCATGATGCAGCGGCGGTTGTAGGAGCCGGTGAGCTCGTCGAGCTCGGCCAGCTCCTCGATGCGCTGATAGGCGGCCTTCAGCTCGATGCTGCGCCGATACAGGATCTTGCGCAGCGTGGCGCCGAACAGGCCGAGGAAGGCGCACTGGCCGATCACCAGCACGAAGCACAGCATCGAGGCGATCCGCTGGAGCCGCGTCGCGACGGGCATGCCGATCGGCAGGTCGGAGGCGAGGAAGACGGCAGCAAGACCGGTGGCGGCGACGGCAAAGGTAAACATTGCCTGGGCCGCGGTCATGCGCAGCGAGCCGAAGGCGAACACCAGGAACAGCACGCTGATGAAAGCGATGCCGATCGTCGGCACCGACACCAGGAAGACGAACTGCAGCGCCATGTGCGCCGAGATCTGGAAGACCGTGAGATAGTGGTCGGCGAACCGGTCGCCGACGCCGGCTTCCGACATCACGACGAAGATGCCGATGATCGAGAGGCCGCCGGCCCAGAACAGCGACGGCACGTGCATCGCAACGGCGCCGTCATAGCCATAGAGCAGCAGGACGAAGGCGCCGAGCGAGTAGCTTGCGACCTGGCCGACATACATCTGGCGGCGCTGCCGGGCCCGCCGCGCCACCACGTCGGGGGCGGCCGCCTCGGGCGCGAGGACGAGATCCGCGACCTCAGCGGCATTCCTCTCGGGAAAGGACGTCGCGGCCGTGTTCATGGTCCCGCCAATGGTGGATGTCAGCCCAAAAATCTACGTGGCAAGCCTTTAGGTTTGGTATCCTTTCGAAACCGAATCCGAACCGTGCAGTGCGGAACAGGGTGATATCGGCCGGCAGCGGGAATTTGCCGGCGATTAGGCATCGTTTGCGATGCGGTCGAGCCAAAGCAGGGCTTCGTGAGACATACGTCGTGCAGGGCTGCTATGGAACCGGACTTGGTCGGCCCGCCCGTGCCGGGCGGGCGTTCCGCAGGAAAGTGTTTCAGTATTATGTTACCAATTTGGATTGACATGGCCGTTCGCCGCGGGTGGGACAAGAAAAATATGCGTATGTGGGGTAGATCACACAGGGCCCCGTATGACTGCGGTAGGTTGAACAATTTTGCACCTCCCGTCGAACCGGCCGCGGCGTCGACCCGACCAACCTTGCGAGACGGCCATTGAGCGTGACACAGGCGGCTTCGGACGAGGTCCTGATCGCCAGGATCGCTCAAGGTGACCGGCTCGCCATGCAGGTGCTGTACGGGCGGCACCATGTCAGGGTTTACAGGTTCGGGCTGAGGCTTGTGCGGGACGAGCAGGCGGCGGAAGACCTCATTAGCGAGGTGTTTCTCGACGTCTGGCGTCAAGCCGGCAAGTTCGAGGGCCGATCCGCCGTTTCCACCTGGCTGCTGGCAATTACCCGATTCAAGGCCCTCTCGGCGCTCCGGCGCAGGAAGGATTTTGAGTTGGACGAAGACGCCGCGAACGCGATCGAGGACACGTCCGATGATCCGGAAACGGTGGTGCAGAAGAAGGATACCAGTGAAGCGTTGCGGGAGTGTCTGACGGGCCTCTCGCCGGACCACCGGGAAATCGTCGATCTCGTCTACTACCACGAGAAATCCGTGGAAGAAGTTGCCGAAATCGTCGGGATACCGGAGAACACTGTGAAGACGCGCTTGTTCTATGCGCGCAAGAAACTTGCCGAACTGCTGAAAGCAGCCGGCGTTGAGCGAGGCTGGCCATGATGGCATTGAGCAAGAAGATGCTGGAGCAAGAGCCCAGTGAAATTGAACTGCTGCTGCCCTGGCACGCCGCCGGCACGCTGAACGCGCGCGATGCGCGCCGTGTCGAGGAAGCGCTGGCGCGCGATCCCGAACTCGCCAGGCAATATGCCGCGATCCGCGGCGAGTACGAAGAGACCATCCACCTGAACGAGAGCCTGGGTGCTCCGTCGGCGCGGGCGATGCAGAAGCTGTTCGCCGCGATCGACGCCGAGCCGGCGCGGGCGACCGGTTCGCTGCCGCTGTCGGCGCGCATCTCGACCTTCTTCGCGAGCCTGTCGCCGCGCACGCTGGCCTGGTCGGCAAGCCTCGGCGCCATCGCGTTCGTGCTGCAGGCCGGCGTCATCGGCGCCGTGCTGATGAAGACCCAGACCGCGACCTTCCAGACCGCCTCGCTTTCGACCAGCGCGCCGATTACGCGCGAGCTCGGATCGTCCGCGGCACCTGCTGCGCGCGCGCTGGTGCGCTTCACGCCCGAGGCGCGCGTCGCCGACATCACCGCGCTGCTCGACAGCTACCAGGCTTCGATCATCGGCGATGCCAAGGGCGGCATGTTCCGTCTCCAGTTCGACAAGGCGATGAGCCAGGACGAGCTCGCCTCGCTGCTCGGCAGGATGCAGCGCGAGAAGTTCGTCAATCTGGCCGTCGCGGCGCCCTGAGCGCGCCGCCGAACCGATGACAGGCAGATCCGAGAGCAGGGTACGCGCCGGGGTTTACGCCTCATCGGTCGGAGCCGCGCTCCTGCTCGCCGCCTGTCTCGGCGTCGAGGTTGCGCAGGCGCAGGCGATCATGCGCACGCCCACGATCAGCGTCCCCTCGCGCACGCCAACGATCTCTCCGAGCATCGCCGCGCGGGCGGTGAGCGTCGATCGCGGCCCGCGCCCGATCACGACCGCCCGGATCCCGTCGGCGCGGATCGGGTCGACGCCGGTGCTGCCCTATGCGCACTATTCGCCGAACCTCTATCCGGCCTGCACCGCGCCCTATCGCGATGCCGACGGCGAGTGCCTGGCGCAGCCGAACGCGGGCGGCGAGGGCACTGGAAAATCGGGCAAGAAGAGCGCCGGCAAGGGGCGCGGCAACAACATTCCGGCCGCCGGGAACCTGCGCAGCTTCGCCAATGAATTCGTCGCCGAGATCGACGGCGCCCTGTCGGTGGCGGAGGCTGACGAACTCGCTCGCCGGCACGGCTTGAGGCGCATCTCTTCGGAGAACTTCCCGCTGATCGGGGCGACGTTCGGCCTGTTCCGCATCGCAGACGGCCGGCCGTACGAGACGGTGCGGCGCGAATTCGCTGCCGACGGCAGCGTGCGCTCGCTCCAGCCGAATTTCCGATATGTGCTCCAGGACCAGAAGCCGGCGACGCCGAGCGAAGGCGATCCTGCGCAATATGCACTGACGAAACTCCGCCTGCCGCAGGCGCATACGCTGGCGCATGGCGCCAACGTGACGGTTGCCGTGATCGATTCCGGCATCGACGCCAGGCATCCCGAACTCGCCAATTCCGTCTCCGACAGTTTCGATGCACTCGGCAGCGCCGAAGGTCCGCACGTTCACGGCACCGGCATCGCGGGTGCCATCGTGGCGCATGCCAGGCTGATGGGCAGCGCGCCCGAGGCGCGCATCATCGCCATCCGCGCCTTCGGCGGCACCACCGGCGGCGCCGAGAGCTCGTCCTACATCATCCTGCGCTCGCTGAACTATGCCGCCGAGCACGGCGCGCAGATCGTCAATATGAGCTTTGCCGGTCCGAAGGACGCGGTGATCGAGCGCGCCATCGCGGCGACCGCTGCGCGCGGCCTCGTGCTGATCGCGGCTGCCGGCAACGCCGGCGAGAAATCGCCGCCGCTCTATCCCGCCGCCAATCCCAACGTGATCGCGGTCAGCGCGACCGATCGGCAGGACAGGCTGTTCCCCGCCTCCAACCGCGGCAATTACATCGCGGTTGCAGCGCCCGGCGTCGACATCTTCCTGCCGGCGCCCGACGGCAAATACCAGATGACGTCGGGAACCTCGTTCTCGGCCGCCTATGTCTCCGGCGTCGCCGCCCTGCTGCTCGAACGCAATTACGCGCTGAAGCCGGAAGCGCTGCGCATGACGCTTGTGAAGACCGCGCGCGACCTCGGCTCACCCGGCCGTGACGATCTCTTCGGCGACGGCGAGGCTGACGCCTTTGCCGCGGTCATGGCCGTTCCCGTCGACAATGCGACGCCGGTTGCAGCGGCGTCCGGTACAACAAAACGTGAAGATGCCGGGAAGCGTCGCGACGAGCCCGGCATCCGTGCGATCGAACAACCCTCGCTCTCGAGTGCCGACGATAAATCCACGATTTCTCAGGTGGATAGGCCGGCGAGGCGATAGCGGCTGCGACAAAGATGCGCGCGGCTCGAAGGTCAAAAAATCGAACGCCGCATTGAACGTTCAAGCCAGCTGCCACGACCAAAATATGTGGGAGCGGTCATCCCTCCCCATCAGTCATATCAGGCGCGAGCGCCCATCCACCCCAAGCGCCCATATGGCTCGACCCGTCCGGTTGTCCCCCCGGACGGGTCTTTTCTTTTTGGGCGTCCAATTCTTTGAAGCCCTGCCTTCGTTCAGCTTCCGGTTGAAAGAGAGCGACCGCGTTGGTCGCCATCGTTCGCTTGGCGCGCCGCACGTCCGTTATGCTTGTGCGAAGCTTGACTCGAAAACACAGCAAATATCCGCACGACTACGGTCTTTCGTGACGAAATCGGTGTCGTTGCTGGACAAGTCAAAACTTTTCCACAAAATATTCATGTCGCGTCTAAATTGATTCGTGTGCGTTGCGTCGCGTCCGTATTTCTCTCCTCACGGGCTGGTTCATGACACAACGCCAAGGGACTGTTCGCGACGTGGCGAGTGACCGCGCCGTCGCGGCACGCTGGTGCGCCCTCGCCGAGCAGCGCCTGCAACATCTCTCCGAAATGTTCGAGACCGGACGCTGGCGCCGTTATCACTCCGAGATCGCATTTCTCGAAAACATCCAGGAAGCCAAGCGCGCCGTTCAGACCTGGCGTGCGCTCGCCACCGGCGCGGACGTTGCCGAGGCGGCGGCGAGCGTGACGCCCGCATTCGGCTGGTCGCCGGCGACGATGCCCCGCGTGTTTCCGCGCGACCAGCAGGCGCAGACCGTGCAGCCGAAGGCCGTCCACATCGCTCCCGAGACCGCCGTGCCGGTCGCGCTCGATCCCATCCCGAACGTGCTCGCCGAGATCACCGAGGCCCCGATCGCGCCGCTCGCCGTGCCCGCTCCGCTGGCGCCGCCCACAGTGCCTGCCGCGATGGCGACGCTTCTGCCGCAGTTCTCCCCGCCCGCCGCCGAAATCGTCGCAGCCCCCGAGCGCCTGGTTGAATTCACCTTCAGCCTCGACGGCCTGGAAGCGAAGTACCCGCTGCTGAGGAACGCGTTTTAAGTTTTCGTGTGGGGCGCGCGCCGTACCCTCCGCCGTCGTCCTGGCAAAGCCAGGACCCATACCGCGGAATCTTTCGGGCGAACGATGCGGCCAATACCGCGCACATAACCCAATCCTGCGGTTATGGGTCCTGGATCTGCGCTTCGCTTGTCCAGGACGACACCGAGTGTGTCTTACCGCCGCACCGCGTTGCCCCCGACCATCACCTGCGCGAACCGCTGCGCACCGTCCGCCGACAAGTCGGATGTCACCGCGCGGGCGTGATCGAGCCCGACCACGGCGCCACGCGGGGTCTCCGAGATCATGTTGTTGTTGACGAGCGCGGTGCCGGCTCCGGGCACCACGGAGACGCCGACGCCGGCCAGAGCCTTGCGGATCACGTTGCCGGTGATCGCGACGTCGCGCAGATATTTGCCCCAGCCGGCGACGACGCCATAGGACGGCGCGTTCTCGATCACGTTGCCGGTCACAGAAGAATCCGCCTCGATGTAGATGCCGACGCCGGCATCGTCATCAGGCGCGGTGCCGATCGGCCGCTTGGGGATCAAATTGCGGATGATGTTGCCCTGGACCACCGCGATGCGGCCGCCCTCGTTGAAATTGCAGACGGAGACGCCGACGGCGGCGCCATCGACAATGTTGTTGGCGATCACCGCGGCCTCGAATGCGAACTCGGAATAGAGCGCGACCTCGCGCACGTCGCTGACGCTGTTGCCTGATATGTGGATGTTGGAAGCGGAATTGCCGCGCACCGCGGAGTAGTCGCAGTTCCTGATGCGATTGCCGCGCACGATGACATTGCCGGCGCGGAAGGCGTTGATGGCGTTGCCGTACTGGCCGGAGCCGCCGGGGCCGGCCTTGATGTCCTCGATGCGGTTATCGGCGACCAGCGTGCCGTCGTCGCCGATCGCGGTGCGCAGGATCTCGATGCCGTTGTCGTTGGTGCCGGTGATGGTGTTGCGCGACACGCTGAGGCCTCTGGCGTCGAACGAGACCACCGCCGTCACCGCGATGTCGGTGAAGACATTGCCGGAGATATCGCCTGACACCTGCTCGAGCCAGATGCCGCTGCCGCCGGAGCGGGTGATCTCGCAATCGGTGATGCGGACGTCGCGCCCGCCGAGCACGTGGATCAATCCGCGCCGGGTCGGCAGTGGGATATTTCCACCGTCGAAGGTGATGCCGGAAATGCCGATCGAGTCCGAACCTTCACACTGGATCGCCGATGCTCCACCGGTGAAGGCGAATTTGGTCGCGCCGCGCACGCCGATCAGTTGCGTGCCGTTCGGCAGGCGCAGCAAGCCGCTGCGGTAGATGCCGGGTGGCAAGGCGAGCGGCATTTGCACCCGCGCGGCCTCGTCGATGGCGCGCTGCAGCGCGCGGGTCTGATCCTCGCTGCTGCCGGGCCGCACGCCGTATTGGGTCGCATCGCGGCCGAGCAGGGACGTCAGCGGTGCCGCGCGTGCGGCGTCAACCGGCATGGCGAGCGCGCCGGCGATGCCGGCTGTCGAAGCTCCGATGAGATGGCGGCGATTGAGGTCCATGATGCGTCCTCTAGCGGACGCGGGGGTCCGCGGGGGACTAGGTAGCGCAGGGCGGCCGGGCCCGCGGGGATTGTTCGCGGTAGGGTTAAATGTTTACCGCAAAGGCGGTGCCGTAGGGTGGGTTAGCCGAAGGCGTAACCCACCATCTCACCGCGACTACGGAGCCTGTGGAAACTGAAGAGGTGGATTACGCTTCGCTAATCCACCCTACGAAGCCGGTGTGCTCCGCCGCTTCCGCGCCAGCCCCACCATCTCCATCAGCATTGCTTCCCCCGCGTCCACCAGCTCCTCTAGCGTGATCCGCGGCGCGCCCTTGCGGCGCACCGCGCCGCTGCGTGCCAGCAGGGGAATGTGAATGAATGCGGCAAGCTGTGGCCCGCCCGCCCTGACATTCTCGATCGCGCGCCAGCTCAGATAATTGCAGAGATAGGCACCGGCATCGCGCGAAGAGCGCGCATCGAGGCCGGTGAGGCGCGCGGCGCGCAGCAGCCTTGCCGTGTGCGGGCCGAACTGCATCGCGTCCGCCTTGGCGGCGATGCCGCGCTTGCTCGAGCGGGTGTTGGCGGCATCGGGCCACAGCATGGTGACGGCGTTGCGGGCGCGGGTCTCGATGCGCAGGTAAGGTGTGCCCGCGGCGAGGCCGAACATCAGCAGCGCGTCCGGTTTCACCTTCGCGAGCACGTCGGGCAATTGCCGGTCGACCGCGGCGTAGGTGACCGGAAAAATGTGGCTCGACAGCGCGACATCGTCGAGCGCCGGACGGCGCAGATGCGCGAGCCGCGCGACCAGCGGCTGGGTCGGGTTATACGGCGCGCCGGGAAAGGGGCCGAAGCCGGCGAGGAGAATGCGGAGCTTGTCGCTCATTTCAGCAACTCCAAAATCTGCTCGGCGGCGAGGGCCGGCGTGAGATGGCCGTCGGCAACGTCGGCCTCGATCTTGCGGACCTTGGTCCGCACGGACGCCTCGCTGCGCAGCCGCGCCAGCATGCGCTGCTCCAGCATCGACCACATCCATTTCACCTGCTGCTCGCGCCGCCGCGCGGCGAATTCGCCGGATGCGTTCATCGCCTTGCGGTGATCCAGGACTTTTTGCCAGATCTTTGCGATGCCGTCGCCGGTCAGCGCCGAATACGTCTCCACCGGCGGATGCCAATGTTCGGACCGGGGGCTGAGAATATGCAGCGCGCCGCGATAGTCGGCGGCGGTGATTTTTGCGCGCTTGAGATTGTCGCCGTCCGCCTTGTTGATCGCGATCATGTCGGCGAGCTCGACCAGGCCCTTCTTGATGCCCTGGAGCTCGTCGCCGCCGCCCGGCAGCATCAGTGCGAGAAAGAAATCGGTCATGTCGCAGACCGCGGTCTCGGACTGGCCGATGCCGACGGTCTCGACCAGCACGACGCCGAAGCCGGCCGCCTCGCAGAGCAGCATCGCCTCGCGCGTCTTGGCTGCGACGCCGCCGAGCGTGCCCGAGGACGGCGAGGGCCGGATGAAGGCATCGTCCGAGGCCGCGAGCTGCGCCATCCGCGTCTTGTCGCCGAGGATCGAACCGCCGCTGCGTGCCGAGGACGGGTCGACCGCGAGCACCGCGACCTTGTGGCCCTGCTCGATCAGATACGTCCCGAGCGCATCGATGGTGGTGGACTTGCCGACGCCGGGCGAGCCGGTGATGCCGACGCGAAATGCCTTGCCGGTGTCGGGCAGGAGCATCTGCACCAGCTCGCGCGCCAGCGCCTGGTGGTCGCCGCGCCGGCTCTCTACCAGCGTGATCGCCCGTGCCAGCGCCGCGCGGCTGCCGGTGCGGAGGTCACGGGCGAGGGTTTTGATGTCGAGCGAGGCCTTCTTCTCAGTCATGCCCTGCTTTACAACGCCGAGGGGAGGCAGGCGAGGGCCGCTCGCCCCATATCACCTGCTCGTTGCCGCCGCCGTCTGCACCGGTTTCACCTTGCGCCAGACCCACACCATAACCGGCCAGAGCAGGGCGCCGATCGCCATGGCCGCGAGGATCGCCGCGACCGGGCGCTCGAAGAACGGCAAAATGCTGCCGTCCGACTTGATCAGCGACGTGACAAAAGCCTGCTCGACCATGGTGCCCATGACGATGCCGAGCACCATGGCGGCCACGGGGTAGCCGTTGGCCTCCATGACATAGCCGATCACGCCGAAGGCGGCGACGGTGACGACGCCGAACATGTTGTTGCCGATTGCGAACGAGCCGACCGCGCAGCACAGCATGATGATCGGCATCACGGTGGAGCGCGGCGCCAGCAGGATGTAGGCCGCGACGCGGATCATGGCGATGCCGAGCGGGATCATCAGGATGTTCGCGATGATGAACATCAGGTAGATCGCGTACATGCTCGACGCTTTTTCCGTGAACAGCGTCGGGCCGGGATTGAGGCCCTTCATGTAGAGCACGCCAATCGCGATCGCGGCGATGGTGTCGCCTGGGATGCCGAACAGCAACGAGGGCACCCAGCCGGAGGCGATGCTGGCGTTGTTGCTGGCGCCGGCCTCGACCAGGCCCTCGACATGGCCAGTGCCGAACTTCTCCGGCTCCTTGGAGAAGCGCTTCGACATCGCGTAGGAGACCCAGGCCGCCATGTCGGCGCCGGCACCGGGCAGCACGCCGATGATGATGCCGACGATGTTCCCGCGCGTCATCTGCCAGTGATATTTCTTCGTCAGCCTCCACTGGCCGGCCATGATGCTTCCGAATTTCCGCCGCGGCAGCGGTGGCGGTTCCGGCGTCAGCATCGCGCGCATCACCTGTGCCACCGCGAACACGCCGACCAGCGCCGGGATCGGCTCGATGCCACCGAACAGGTCGGTGATCCCAAAGGTAAAGCGCGGCACGCCGCCGGGATTCTCGATGCCGATGCAGGAGACCAGCAGGCCGAGGAACATGCCGGCGATCGCCTTCACCGGCGAGGACCGCGCGACCAGGGTGGCGCACATCAGGCCGAGCAACGCCAGCCAGAAATATTCGAAGGTCGAGAACGACAGCGCGATCTCGGCGAGCGGCGGCGCCAAAATCATCAGCGACAGCACGCCGGCGATGCCGCCGACCGCCGAGAACCAGACGCCGGCACCTAACGCGAGCTCAGCCTGGCCCTTGCGCGTCATGGCATAGGCCTCGTCCGCATAGGCGGCCGAGGCGGGCGTGCCGGGAATGCGCAGCAGCGCGCCGGGAATGTCGCCGGAGAAGATCGCCATCGAGGATGCCGCGACGATGGTCGCGATCGCCGCGATCGGGGAGAGGTAGAAGGTGACGGGGACGAGCAGGGCGGTCGCCATCGTTGCCGACAGGCCCGGCAGCGAGCCGATCACGAGCCCGTACACGGAGGCTGCGAACATCGCGATGATGACCTCCCAGGTGGAGATCAGCGCGAAGGCTTCGATGAGGGTCTTGAGCATGGGATTACCAGGGCGTCGGCAGCAGGCCGGCAGGAAGCGGCACGCGCAGCAGCTTGCCGAAGATGAGATGGATGGCGAACGGCGAGAGTGCCGCGAGCGGCAGCGCCAGCTTCCACTTCGCCCCGAGCGCGGTCGAGGTGACATAGACCATGATCGCCGCGGTGATGATGAAGCCGAGCCGGTCGGCGGCCGCGACGTAGAACAGCAGCAGCGCCGGCGGCAGCAAAGCGCGCAGGCCGTAGAGCTTGCTCTGCGGCGGCGGCGCTGCCGCCTGGCCGTCCTCCAGCGGGATCAGCTCTTCCTCCTCCTCGAAGGAATGCCCGATGCCGAACACGATCGCGAGCCCGCACAGCGCAAGGCCCGTGCCGATCACGAGCGGAAATACGTTGGGCCCGACCGGCTGCCCCGGCACCGGCGGCAGCAACCAGCCGCCATAGGCGGCGGCCGCGCCGAGCACGACGAGAAACGATCCCGTGACGGAGTCGGGAAGACGCATGGGAGGGAGTCCTGTGGGTGTCCTTCTCCCTCGCCCCGCTTGCGGGGAGAGGGTCGGGGTGAGGGGGAGTCTCCGCGGGGACGGTGAGAGTTGGACTCGCGGAGAGTCCCCCTCACCCGAATTCGAGCAAAGCTCGAATTCGACCTCTCCCCGCAAGCGGGGAGAGGTGAACAATCACGCCTTGCTCAAACCTGCGGCCTTCATCGCTTCGCCCATCTGGGCGTCGCCCTTGTCCATGAAGCCGGCGAATTGGCCGGCATCGCCCCATACCGTGCCGAAGCCGCGATTGCTCATGAAGTCCTTGAACTCGGCGGAGTCATAGACCTTCTTCAGCGCGGCGGTGAGCTTGGTTGCGATCTCCGGCGGCAGGTTCTTCGGCGCGCCGATGCCGCGCCAGGCGCCGGTCGCGTAGTCGATGCCCATCGCCTCCTTCAGCGTCGGCACGTCCTTGAAGATCGGGTTGCGCGCCGGTGCCATGATGGCAAGGCTCCTGGCCTTGCCGGCCTCGATGATGGCGCGCGCCTCCGGCACCGAGCAGGTGGTGAGGTCGAGGCCGCCGGCGGCGAGATCCTGCATCGCGGGTGCTGCGCCGTTCGACGGCACCCAGGCGACCTGGTTGGCGGGCAGGCCCATCGCCTGCATCCAGCCGACCAGCGCCAGATGCCAGATGCCGCCCTGGCCGGTGCCCGAGGCCTTGAACTTGCCGGGAGGTGCCGCCTTGATCGCCTCGGCGAGCTCCTTGACCGTCTTGTAGGGCGAGGACGAGGAGACCTGGATGCCGGGCGGGTCCTCGTTCATCAAGGCGAGCGGGGTGTAGCTCTTTGGCGTCAGGTCGGTCAGGCCCTGCCAGTGCATCATCGAAATTTCGACGGTGAGCATGCCGATGGTGTAGCCGTCGGGCTGCGCGGTTGCGATTGCGGTATGGCCCACCACGCCGGAGCCGCCGGTCCGGTTCACCACGTTGAAGGGCTGGCCGAGATCCTTTTCCAGAAGTGCTGCGACAATGCGCGCGGTCGCATCGGTGCCGCCGCCCGCGCCCCAGGGTACGATCACGGTGACCGGCCGCGCCGGATAGGCCTGCGCCAGTGCCGGCTTGAAGCCGAATGCCGCGGATGCCGCAACGGCGGCGGACGAAGCCGCGAAGGTGCGGCGCGAAATCTTGGACATGAATGCCTCCCAGCGGCGCCCGTGTCGTCGGGCGCTCTTGTCAATGGCGGCATTCTAGTCGGCTTTGCAGCGCCGCTGCAAGATAGCGCTACCAATGCGCTGTGAGCAACCAACGGGTCACTGCCCCTCCTCGGCGTCACCCTTCGGTCGTGCACCGCCGAAGATGCGCGTGCCTTCCGCTGTGAGAAATGGCTTCAGGGTTTCCCATGGCACGAAGGCGACATATTCGCCCTCGGCGTAAGACCCGACCGCATAAGGCGGGTAGTGGAAGGTGAGGCCGGAGCTCTTGCCCGCTTCGGTCGACGGCGCGAGCGTCGCCGCGCCGATCTTGAGTAGGCTCGGCTCCACACTCTTGAACCACTCGTCGGTCGCGGTCTCGCTGGTATCGCGCTTCTTCTTCTCGGTTTTCAGCGAGGCGATCACGGCTTTGACTAATGCCTTCATGGTGGGTCCGCCATCGGCGGTCTCGGTGAAGAACGGGCGGATCGAGATGCGCTTGCTCTCGGCCTTGTCCCACAGGATCGTGTTCACGTCCGAATTGGGATGGGCGCCATGGGTGTCCATGTAGTCGTTGCGCAAGACGCTGACATAGCGGTCGGCCACGACGGAACGGATGCTGTATTTGCGCTCAAAATCCCAGCCGCCATCCCTGAAGAACTGCGGATCCTGCTTGCGCGAGGCGGCGGCTTCAGTCGCGTTCTTGTCGAGCCACTTCTTGCCTTCCGTGAGGCAGTCCGCGGCCAGCGCCGTATCCGCCTTGATCCTGTCGTCGAGGAAGATTCGCGCGTCGATGCTCCTGGTCTTGACGGCGGCATCGGGCTTGGGGTCGGCGGCGAGGGCGGAAAACACGCATGTTGCGCTCAGCGCCAGGGCGACGCTCAAACCGGTCATGAACTTCAAGGATGGTGCTCCTGCGTGAGCGTCAGAAAATTTCGACAATGTCGTCTGCGCTGTGCGGCGCAAAGCGGGGGGACATCGAGCGGCGAACGGTTGCTTGCGTCTGCAAGCCGGTCGCGTCCTCGATGATGTGTTCGACATCGATCAGGTTGAGTAGCGAGAAAGTGGTGTCCGGTTCGACCTCGACCAGAATGTCGATGTCGCTGTCGGCGCGGTAGTCTTCGCCGGCCCGCGCGCCGAGGATGGCAAGCTTCGACACACCCTTGCCCTTGATGGCATCCGCGTTCTTGCGGATCGCCGCGATGATTTCGTCACGTGTCATGGACACAATCTGGCCGGTTACCCGGCCAGTCTATCATCTACTCCGCCGCCTCGCTATGGCCGAGCCGGGCATTCAGCTTGCGGATCAGCTCCTCGGCCGCATCCGCGATCACGGTGCCCGGCGGGAAGATCGCCTCGGCGCCGGCCGCGTAGAGCGCGTCGTAATCCTGCGGCGGCACCACGCCGCCGACGATGATCATGATGTCCTCGCGGCCCTGCTTCTTCAGCGCGGCCTTCAATTCCGGCACCGCCGTGAGATGAGCAGCGGCGAGCGAGGAGACGCCGAGGATGTGCACGTCGTTCTCGACCGCCTGCCGCGCGGCTTCGTCCGCGGTCGCAAACAGCGGTCCGATGTCGACGTCGAAGCCGATATCGGCAAACGCCGACGCGATCACCTTCTGGCCGCGGTCGTGGCCGTCCTGGCCGATCTTGGCGACCAGGATGCGCGGGCGTCGGCCCTCGGCTTCCTCGAAGGCGTCGATCAGCGCCTGAACCTTCTCGACCTGGTTGCCCATGCTGGACGCCTCTCGCTTATAGACGCCGGTGATGGACTTGATCTCGGCGCGATGCCGGCCGAACACCTTCTCCATCGCGTCCGAAATTTCGCCGACGGTTGCTTTCGCGCGTGCCGCGTCGATTGCGAGTGCGAGCAAATTGCCGTTGCCTTCGCCGGCCGAGCGCGTCAGCGCGGCGAGCGCGGCATCGACGTCCTTCTGGTTGCGCTCGGATTTCAGCCGCGTCAGCTTGTCGATCTGCAAGCGCCGGACGTTGGTGTTGTCGACCTTGAGGATGTCGATGGCGGCTTCGTCCGTCGGCTTGTACTTGTTAACCCCGATCACTGCCTGCTTGCCGGCATCGATGCGGGCCTGGGTCTTGGCCGAGGCCTCCTCGATGCGCAATTTCGGCACGCCGGCTTCGATGGCCTTTGCCATGCCGCCAAGCTCCTCGACCTCCTGGATGTGGCTCCAGGCTTTTGCGGCGAGGTCGCGCGTGAGCCGCTCGACATAATACGAGCCGCCCCAGGGATCGATGATGCGGGTGGTGCCGCTCTCCTGCTGCAG
The DNA here is from genome assembly GCF_054185205.1 of Bradyrhizobium sp. 14AA. NCBI lineage: Bacteria > Pseudomonadati > Pseudomonadota > Alphaproteobacteria > Hyphomicrobiales > Nitrobacteraceae > Bradyrhizobium > Bradyrhizobium sp. 14AA. Next base: position 56,652 of record NZ_JAVAYM010000021.1, read on the forward strand.
GAACAATTGGGTGTTGCGGGCGATCCGCGCCGAGAAATCGGTCGGCAGCGCCAGCGCCTCGTCGAGCGCGTTGGTGTGCAGCGACTGGGTGTGGCCCTGCGTCGCCGCCATCGCCTCGACCGTGGTGCGCATCACGTTGTTGAAGACATCCTGCGCGGTCAGCGACCAGCCTGAGGTCTGGCTATGCGTACGCAGCGAGAGCGAGCGCGGGTCTTTCGGGTTGAACGGCTTCAAGAGCTTTGCCCAGAGCAGGCGGGCGGCGCGCAGCTTGGCGACTTCCATGAAGAAGTTCATGCCGATCGCCCAGAAGAACGACAGGCGCGGCGCGAAGCGGTCGACGTCGAGACCGGCGGCAAGGCCGGCGCGAAGATATTCGACGCCGTCGGCGAGCGTATAGGCGAGCTCGAGGTCCTGCGTCGCACCGGCCTCCTGCATGTGATAGCCGGAGATCGAGATCGAATTGTACTTGGGCATCTTCGAGGAGGTGTAGGCGAAGATGTCGGAGATGATCCGCATCGAGGGCGCAGGCGGATAGATGTAGGTGTTGCGCACCATGAACTCTTTCAGAATGTCGTTCTGAATGGTGCCCGATAGCTTTTCCGGTGCCACGCCCTGTTCGCCCGCAGCGGCGACGTAGAGCGCGAGGATCGGCAGCACCGCACCGTTCATGGTCATGGACACGCTCATCTGGTCGAGCGGAATCCCAGCGAACAGCGTGCGCATGTCGTAGATGGAATCGATGGCCACACCGGCCATGCCGACGTCGCCGCCGACGCGCGGATGGTCGCTGTCATAGCCGCGATGGGTGGCGAGATCGAACGCGACCGAGAGGCCCTTCTGGCCGGCCGCGAGGTTGCGGCGGTAGAACGCGTTGGAATCCTCCGCCGTGGAGAAGCCGGCATATTGCCTGACGGTCCAGGGCTGGTTGACATACATGGTCGGGTAGGGGCCGCGCAAATAGGGCGCGATGCCCGGATAGGTCTCGAGGAAATCGAGCCCGGCAACGTCAGCCTCGCCATAGGCGGGCTTCACCAGAATGCCCTCGGGCGTCAGCCACGGTTCTGCGCTGCCTGACGGCGCGGTGGTGGTTGCCCTCTCGAAGGCGACGTCGGCGAAATTGGGAATGCGGCTCATGGTTTCAACCAATCATCAATCATGATCCGGATGCTGATGGCTGACGATGGTCGCCATCTTCTCCGGTCCGTAATTCTGCTGCGTGGTCTGGCTCGGCAGATTGGCGATGCCGACCACCCAGCCGAGACGGGATTCGGTGCCGAACTGTCGCGTCGGAATGATCTGGTCAGGACGGTCGAACGCGCCGGTCATGATCTCGATCCGGTCGCCGTCGATACGGCCGAAGCTCAGCGGCGTGCCGCAGGCGGCGCAAAAGCCGCGCTCGGCGATCGACGAGGAGCGGAAGAACGACGGCTGCCCCTTGGTCCAGGCAAAGTCCGTCCTGGTGATGTCGGCAAAGGAGGCGAAGGGCGCGCCGGCCGCCTTCTGGCACATGCGGCAGTGGCAGATCGAAATCCTGGTCGGCGCGGTCGTGACGCCAAAGCGCACGGCCCCGCATTGGCAGCCGCCGGTGAGAACTGGTTTGCCTGGCTCGGTCATTTCTGTTCCATCCGTCGATAGGCGTCTTGCAGCGTGGCAAGCGCATCGCCTCCGGCGAAGACAAAACCCGTGACGCCGGCGGCCCGCAGCGCCGCCTCGGTCTCGCTCGGGCGGCCTGCCAGATAGATATGTCGCCCGCCAGCCGTTTGCAGGGCCTTCGCTGCAGCTTCGGCGTGTTCCGCATAGACCTTGTCGCTGGAACAAAGACAGGCAAGCTCGGCGCCGGAGGCCTTGAACGCTGCCGCCAGCTTGGCCGGATCGGCAAAGCCCTCGCTGTCGAGGGCCTCGATGCCGCCGGCCTCGAAGAAGCTCTTGGCAAAGGTCGCGCGCGCCGTGAAATCGGCTGGCGTGCCGAGATTGGCCAAAAACAATTTTGGCCGCGCGCCGTGCGCCTTCAGAGCCGCATCGGATTTGTCGCGTAGCGCCTCGAAAGGTTCCGCGAGCCGGATCGGCGGAAGTGCCTCGAACTTGTACTTCTGCTCGCCGTAAGGCGCGAGCGCGACAGGCGTTGCCTTGAGTACCGCCGTCTCGCTTTCATGCAGGTTCGGAAACTCGCTGGCGCCGGTCAGAACGTCGCGGCGCTTTGCGATGTTGGCGTCACGCGCTTTCCGGGCCGCTGCGACCTTACTCTGGAACACGCCTTGCTGGAGCGCGGCAAAGGCGCCGCCCGCCTTCTCGCTCTCCTGGAATAGGGCCCAGGCTGCGTCACAGAGCTGCGCGGTCAGCGTCTCGATGCCGCCGGCGCCGGCTGCGGGATCGCTGACCTTGGCGAGGTTGCTTTCTTCCAGCAGCAGGGCTTGCGTGTTGCGCGCCACGCGCCGCGCGAACGGATCGGGCAGGCCGAGCGCCAGCGTATGCGGCAGCACGGTGATCGCGTTGGCGCCGGCGAGCCCGGCGGCGAACGTCGCGATGGTCGCGCGCAGCATGTTCACGTAGGGGTCGCGCTGCGTCAGCATGCGCCAGGCCGTGTCGGCGGCGATGAACAGCGGTTTTGGCGTCAGCCCGCAGGCCGTCTCGATGCGTGCCCACAGCAGACGCAGCGCGCGGAATTTCGCCATGGTCAGGAACTGGTCGGCGTCGGCGGACAGCCGCGCATAGACCATGCCCTGTGCGGCTTCCAGCGGAACGCCGGCGCCTTCGATCGCGCGCAGATAAGCGACGCCGCAGGCGAGCACGAAGGCAAGCTCCTGCACCTCGGAGCCACCGGCATCGTGGATCACGCGTCCGTCGGCGGAGGCGAACGGTCCCTTGAAACCGAGCGCGGCGAGTCCCTTGATCGCGCCGGTGATCGCGGGAACGATCTCGTCCCAGGTATAGGGGCTATGGCCCCACACCGCGCCAGCCGCGAGCGGATCGAGGCCGAAGCGGATGTTGCAGGACGCGGGATCGAGGCCGTTGCTCTTCACATATTCCGCGACATGGATCGCCGCCATCCGCGACTGCGGCCCAATCTCGAGCTCGATGCCGATGCCGGCGTCGAGATGGATGTCCTTCAAGACCTTTGCGACCGCATCCGCCGTCGGTTCCAGACCGAAGCCGTGAGCGCCATTGGCGCCGGCGAACACCAGCGCAAGCCCCGTCGCGCCGTTCTCGAGATCGGTCAGCGCCTGTGCGTTCGCGGCCACCGCATCGGGATGGTCGATCCGCTGCATGATCTGCCACGGCGCGGCCGCCGGCCGTCCCACGACGGGCGCAACGCCTTTGGCGCGCGGATAGAGCGGGTCGATCTTGATACCGTCATAGGTCTTGCCGACCAGCTTTTCGAATGGCGCGCCCTTCAGCACGCCATCGACCAGCTTGCGCCAGTCGTCGACGGTCGCCCTGGGAAAATCCGCCGCCAGCGGCAGGTCGTCAGTCACGGAGGTCATGCGGCGAGGGGCTCCCGAAAATCTTGTTGTTCGCAGGCGAAATTGCCACGGCGGACCGTCCCTGCAAACGGTTGTTTTTGGTTAACCGGTATCCGGAAGCCGCTCAATGCCTTGCGTCGAGACGCTGGCAAGCCCGTCACGCACGCGAATGCCTGAGATCACGCGGTCGGGCGCGATTTCCGCCAGCGGCACCAGCACGAAGGCACGCTCGAACAGGCGCGGATGCGGCAGGGTCAGATCGGGCCTTTGCAAGGACACATCGTCATAGGCGATCATGTCGAGATCGAGCGTGCGCGGGCCCCAGGGCCGGTCTTTCTCTCGCGTGCGGCCGAATTTCTGCTCGACCTTCTGCATCACGAACAGCAGCGCGTGCGGATCGAGGTCGGTCTCGATCTCGACGCAGGCATTGATGAAGGGATCCTGCTCCTCGTCACCCCAGGGCGGCGTCGCATAGTCCGAGGAGCGCGCGATCATTGCGGCCTGCGCCATGCCGCAGATATGGGCGATCGCCTTGCGGAATGTCGTGCGGACATCGCCGACATTGCCGCCGAGTGCGATCAGCACGCTTGCCATCAGGGATGCCGCGAGCGCGTCAGCATGATGCCGACGTCGTCGAAGATCGCCGCGATCGGCGCATGCGGCTTGTGCACCGTGATCTTCACGGCGCGGATGCGCGGGAAGTGCGACAAGATGGCGTCGGCGACCGCGCCGGCCGCGCGCTCCAGCAGCTTGTAATTGGTGTTCTTGAACGCCGCCGTCGTGGTCGCCACGACCTCGGCGTAGGACACGGTGTCGGCGAGACGGTCGGTGCGCGAAGGCTCCGACAGGTCGGTATAGAGTTCGAGGTCGATGACGAAGCGCTGGCCGACTTCGGTTTCATGATCCATCACGCCGTGGCGGGCATGGATCGACAGGCCGGTCACGAAGATCGTATCGGTCATTGCTTGCTCTCGATTGCGTGCGCGACCCGCAGGGCCTGCAAGGTCTCGGCGACGTCATGGGTCCGGATGATTTTGGCACCGCGTTGCGCGGCGATCAGATGCGCGGCGATCGAGCCGGCGAGGCGGTCTTTCGGCTCCGACGGCGACACCGAGGCGATGAAGCGCTTGCGCGAGGCGCCGACCAGGACCGGCAGGCTGAACATGTCGAGCTCGCGCAGCCGCGACAGCGCGATCATGCTCTGCTCGGCTGTCTTGCCGAAGCCGATCCCGGGATCGAGCACGATGTTTTCGCGCGCGATGCCGGCCTTCGCGGCAATATCGAGCGAGCGCAGGAAGAACGTCTTCATGTCCGCGACGATGTCGATGGCGGAATCGACGCTGTCACGGTTGTGCATGACGATGACGGGGACGCCTCTTTCGGCCACCAGCGGCGCCATGGCGGCATCGCGTTGCAGGCCCCAGACGTCGTTGGCGATCGCGGCGCCCTGGTCGAGCGCGAACGCCACGACCTCCGCCTTCATGCTGTCGATCGACACGGGCACGCCGAGCGCGATCACGCCTGCCAGCACCGGCTTCAGCCGGGCCAGCTCGTCCGCCGCCGTGACAGCCTTGGCGCCCGTGTAGGGCCTGGTGGATTCGGCGCCGATATCGATGATGTCGACGCCATCGGCGATCATCGCCCGCGCGCGCGCCAGCGCCTGCTCCGGCGCGATGAACTCGCCGCCGTCGGAAAAGGAGTCCGGGGTGACGTTGAGCACGCCCATCACCGCCGGGACAGGCCGTCCCAGCAGCGTCCGCAGCGCATCAAGCCCGGCCGAGCCGGCCGGCGGGACGGATGGGGAGGGCGAGGCATTCATGCGCGTGGCTTTGCGCGGTCGGGGAGGGGGAGTCAAGACGGGATTGGTTGCAACGTGCACCAGCCCGCAGCTCTCCGTGTCATTGCCCGCGAAGGCGGGCAATCCAGCATTCCAGAGGCGGTGCTGATGCGGAGGCGCCGCGGCGTACTTGATACCCCGCCTTCGCGGGGTATGACACCAAGGGCTAATGCTGCAGGTCGTATGCCGCGAGAGATGCCCTAATACGTGATCTTCGGCGCGAGCTTCTTCGCCTTGGCGATGATGTCGCCGACCGACTTCTCGGAAGGCAGGATGCGGAGGAGCTTCCGCTTCTCGTTGGCGTCCCGCATGCTCTGGGTGAGCCTCGCCGGATTCCGGTAGGCCAGCTCGCGCACGGTGGTGACGCCGGCGGCGCGGACCAGGCCGACCTTGGCCCTGCCCATGCCGGGGATGCGCATGTAGTCGGAGACGTTGGCCCATTCCAGCAGCAGCTGCTCGCTGATGCCGGTCTTGGCGGAGAGCGCCTTGCGGCCCTTCACGGTCGAGGCCGCCTCGAGCAGCGCGTCGGTCGTGCGGATACCCTGCGCCTTCAACTTGTTGGCGGCAAAGGCCGACAGGCCCTCAATCTCGGAGATCGGATATGTCATGATACTCAATATGAAATGCGTGGCTTCAGGCGAATTGGCTGAGGCCCGGCGTCCCCGCAATGATCTTGCCCATCTGATCCGCTCCGATTTTGTCTCGGCCGAAGCGGAAAAGTTCACGGGCGATGTTTTGAATCTCGGACATGCCAAGTCCCAGGCCCATCAGGCGCGTACCGACCGCCATCAGGCCGCCGCCCATCAGCCGCGACAGTCCGCCGCCGCTCCTGGACGCTTCGATCGCGGCGTCCGCACCGGGAATCTGATCGATCAGAGCCTGCACGCTGTCGGAAGGACCCTCGTTGCGGAGGAAGCCCAGGATAATGCCGACGGTCTTTTCAGCGACAGCACTATCTATGCTGGCGTTTGTCGCCAGCCGTCCGATCAGCTCGTCCATATGGCCTGCCCCTCAGCCGGTTCACATGCCGGAGTATTGTTCTCGAAAATGATCTTGAGCCGGTGTGATGTGAAATACAAGCGATGAACGCCACCAACGTTCCGATTCACTCCCGAACGCGCGAAAAGTGTTGCAGCGATGCACGAGCGGAGACGGAATTGGCAAAAAATTACCGCGGTGCGAACGCCTCGCTCCTACTTTCGGCTGACGTTTCCGACAATGTCGCATGTCCGGATGGCGTCGAATGGTTTTAATCGGCGCGCGACATGCGTTAAACTACGGAACTGGCGCATTGAGTTTCAATACGCGTAACACGGCAGACAGATCAGAGAGAATAATGACCGCAGAGGACAGCAAGCTCGGCGACACCGACGACAAGATCTTGGTCGGCAAGGGAGACGAGCAGGCATGGCTGACGCTGGCGCTCGCCAATCGCCACGGCCTCGTCACGGGTGCAACCGGAACCGGCAAGACGGTGTCACTGCAAGTGATGGCGGAAGGATTTGCGCGCGCCGGTGTTCCGGTCTTCGCAGCCGACATCAAGGGCGACCTCTCCGGCATCTCGGAGGTCGGCGTGCCCCAGGATTTCATCGTCAAGCGCGCCTCCGCGATGGGGCTGACGTTCCAGCCCGACCAGTTCTCGACGGTGTTCTGGGATGTGTTCGGCGAGCAGGGCCATCCGGTGCGAGCGACCGTCACTGAAATGGGGCCGCTTCTGCTTGCGCGCATGCTCGACCTGAACGATGTGCAGGAGGGCGTGCTCAACGTCGCCTTCCGCGTCGCCGACGACAACGGGCTGACCCTCATCGATATGAAGGATCTGCGCGCGCTGCTCGACGCCATCGTGCCCGATACCGGGAAGAAGGGGGCGGACGCGGAGGAGGATCCGTATTCCGCCATCCGCAAGGCCGCACAGGGATTCGGCAACGTGACCAAGGCCACCGTCGGCACCATCCAGCGCCAGCTCCTGGTGCTGGAGAACCAGGGCGGCACCAAATTCTTCGGCGAGCCGGCGCTGACGCTGAAGGACTTCATGAAGACCGACCGCGACGGCCGCGGCATGGTCAACATCCTCGTTGCCGACAAGCTGCTCCAGAGCCCGCGGCTTTACGCGACATTCCTGCTGTGGATGTTGTCGGAGCTGTTCGAGGAGCTGCCCGAGGTCGGCGACCTGCCCAAGCCGAAGCTCGTGTTCTTCTTCGACGAGGCGCATCTGTTGTTCAACGACGCGCCCAAGGCGCTGATGGACAAGATCGAGCAGGTGGTCCGCTTGATCCGCTCCAAGGGCGTCGGTGTCTACTTCGTGACGCAGAATCCGGTCGACGTGCCGGACCGCGTGCTCGGGCAGCTCGGCAACCGGGTGCAGCATGCGCTGCGCGCCTTCACCCCGCGCGACCAGAAGGCGGTCGCCGCCGCAGCCCAGACCTTCCGGCCCAACCCCAAGCTCGACACCGTCAAGGTGATCATGGAGCTCGGCAAGGGCGAGGCGCTGGTGTCGTTCCTCGAAGGCAACGGCACGCCGGCGATGGTCGAGCGGGTGATGATCCGGCCGCCGTCGGCCCGCATCGGACCGATCACGCCGGAGGAGCGCAAGGCGATCATGGATGCAAGCCCGGTGAAGGGCAAATATGACACCGCGATCGATTCCGAATCCGCCTATGAGATCCTGCAAAAGCGCCTCGCCGGCACCGCGGCGACGACGGACGGCTCAGCCGGCGGAAACGGCGGCGGTATCCTTGGCCAGATCGGCTCGATCGTCGGCACCATCTTCGGCACCAACGTCAAGCGCGGCCGCTTGTCGGCCGGCCAGGTGATCGCGCGCGACGTGACGCGGTCGGTGACCAACCAGGTGATCGGGGGCATGGCCGCCAACCTCGGCAAGTCGGTCGGCGGTCAACTCGGTGGCTCGATTGGCCGTACCCTGGTCCGCGGTGCGCTGGGCGGGTTGCTGCGGAGATAGGCAAAAAGCCCCGTTTGAGGCAATTCGCCCCTGGACCCGCTGCTTGCGCGCGGCGGGTACAAATTCGGGTGAAGGGGACGCCAACCGTCCACCGGTCTGCTAGGTGCTATGGCCCCTGACTGGACCCTACTGTGACCTCAACCGAACCTTTCGCCAAACCCGGCGCACTCCGAGCCTTGTCGCTGCGTGCGCCGCTCGACCTGCTCTTCCTGATCTGCTGCTTGATCCTGACCGCCGATGTCCTCGGGCCCGAGCTCTTTGGCCACGGCAAGACCAAGGACTATGCGCTGTGGTACTGGGCCGGGCAGCAGGTACTGAACGGCCGGCCGCTCTATCCCGGCAACATCGGTGCGTATTTCGAGTTCATCTATCCGCCCCTGCCGGCCATCCTGCTGGCGATCCCGAGCTGGTTCGGCAAGATTCCGCTCTACGTCGTCCTGTCTGTCCTGAACGCGGCGGCGTGGTGGTACACCGGGATCCTCTCCAATACCATGACCGGTTCGGGCCGCAGGCCTGGCCCGTGGCTGGAAGCGCTGCCCGCCTTCGTCACCGTGACCTTCGTGTTCGACATGTTCGACCTCGGCCAGCCGAACCTCGTCCTGCTGGCGATGATGCTCTACGGCTTCTGGAGTCTGCAGCATCAGCGGCCCTGGCTCGCGGGCTTCATGTTCGCGCTTGCCACCGCCATCAAGGTGTTTCCGATCGCGGTGCTGCCCTATCTGGTCTGGCGGCGGAAGTGGGGGACCGTCGTCGCGACGGTCGCCTTCACGGGCATCCTTCTCTATGTCGTGCCGGCGCCGATCCGCGGCTTCGAGCGCAACGCGGCCGAACTCGCGACTTGGTATCAGGGCATGGTCGGCTCGAGCTCGGAACAGGGCTTTGGCCAGCGCGGCGAGCAGAACTGGTCGTGGGTCAACCAGTCTCTCATTGCCGTCACGCACCGGCTGGTCCGCCCGATCAACTATAATCAGGAGGATCCCAAGAAGCCGCCGCGCACGATGAATGTCATCGATGTCGACTACAAGACGGCGAACTGGATCGTGCTGGCGCTGTCGGCGTTGCTCGGGCTCGGCTTCATCGCGGTCATGCCACGGCAAGCGCGCCGAACGGCGCGCTCGGATGCGGAGGAGCTCGGCATCCTGTTCTGCCTGATGACGGTGGCCTCGCCCCTGGCGCGGCAATACTACTTCATGTGGCTGTTCTTCCCGATGACGGTGCTGATGCATCGCGCCGCCTTCGACGAGCGGGCCAACGTACGGTTGGGAACCTGGATCGCCCTCGGTGTTGCCGGCGTCCTCATGCTGCTGTCGCTGCCGTGGTTTCCCAATGTCATCCAGGCCTGGGGCAATAACCTGATCGCTACGGGCATCCTCGCAGGTAGCCTCGCATGGCACATCCGGCATCCGCCGGTTGCGGCTGGCTCCGAGGCTGCGACAGCGCTAAAAGCCAAGACATCTTGAACGTAGGGAATCCGACCATGGCCAATGCGCAGCTTCAATCCGTGCTCGACCACATCGACAAGGACTTCGACAACAGCCTGGAGCGTCTGTTCTCGCTGTTGCGGATCAAGTCGATCTCCGCCGATCCGGCCTTCGCTGGCGATTGCAAGGCGGCGGCCGAGCATCTCGCCAAGGACATCGCAAGCCTCGGCGTCGCGACTGAAGTGAGGCCGACCGCCGGCCATCCCGCGATCGTCGGCAAGACCAGCGCGGGCGGGCGGCCGCATGTGATCTTCTACGGCCATTACGACGTGCAGCCGGTCGATCCGCTCGATCTCTGGCACCGTCCGCCGTTCGAGCCCGTGGTCACCGACCACGCCGATGGCCGCAAGATCATCGTCGCGCGCGGCGCCGAGGACGACAAGGGCCAGGTCATGACCTTCGTCGAGGCCTGCCGCGCCTGGAAGAAGGTGACGGGCTCGCTGCCGATCGACATCACCTTCCTGATCGAAGGTGAGGAGGAGGTCGGCTCGAAGAACTTCGTGCCGTTCATCGAGGCCAACAAGGACGAGTTCAAGGCCGACTACGTGCTGGTCTGCGACACCGGCATGTGGGATCGCAACACGCCGGCGATCACGACGTCGCTGCGCGGCCTGCTCTATGAAGAGCTGAAGATCACCGCCGCCAATCGCGACCTGCATTCCGGTGTGTTCGGCGGCAGCGCGATGAACCCGATCCGGGTGCTGACAAAAATTCTCGGCGGGCTGTTCGACGACGACAACCGCATCACCATCCCCGGCTTCTATGACGGCGTGAAGGATCTGCCGCCCGACATTCTCGAGCAGTGGAAGAAGCTCAACCTCACGCCGGAGATGTTTTTGAAGCCGATCGGCTTGTCGATCCCGGCCGGCGAGAAGGGCCGGCTGCTGATCGAGCAGGCGTCCTCGCGTCCGACCTGCGACGTCAACGGCATCTGGGGCGGCTATATCGGCGAGGGCTCCAAGACGGTGATCCCGTCGCATGCCTCAGCCAAGGTCTCGTTCCGCCTCGTCGAAGGGCAGGACCCCCACACGATCCGCAAGGCCTTCCGCGACTACGTGACGGCGCGGCTTCCCGGTGATTGCAGGGTCGAGTTCGGCGATCATTCCGCCGCGCCCGCAGTCGCGCTCGACTGGAACATGAAGCCGCTTGCGGCCGCCAGCAAGGCGCTGACGGAGGAGTGGGGCAAGGAGACCGTGCTGATGGGCTCCGGCGCCTCGATCCCGATCGTCGCCGACTTCAAGCGCACGCTCGGGCTCGACTCGCTGCTGGTCGGCTTCGGCCTCGACGACGACAACATCCACTCGCCGAACGAGAAGTATGATCTGCGCAGCTTCCAGAAGGGCATCCGTTCGTGGGCCCGCATCCTCGCCGCGCTGGCGGACGTGAAGTAGGCACAGGTGCCGTAGGGTGGGCAAAGCGAAGCGTGCCCACGTCTTCTTCGTAATCACTGAGAGATCGTGGGCACGGCGCTTCGCGCCTTTGCCCACCCTACGGCTCTGTCGTTGTGGCGACCGCCATCCAAATAAAAACGCCGCCCGGAATTGGGCGGCGTTTCATTCCAGGACGTGCAGAGGGTGTTGGCGTCTACCCTACACCAAATCCGGAAAATCTCAAGACCGGTAGCCCGGAAGCTCGCGGTCGAGCTTGCGCAGCAGCGGCGGCCACACGAGGTTGTTGGCGCGCAGTTCGGCGCGGTCGCGGTTGGCGAGCAGCTCGGTGTTCTTCTCGATCGCGATCTCCTCGACCGGATAGACCGGCGTGCCGAGCGCGCGGGTGCGCACCTGCATCGAGCAGGCGCGCTCGAGGTGGTACATGCGCTCGAAGGCGGAGGCGACCGAGCGGCCGACCGTGAGCGTGCCGTGGTTGCGCAGGAGCATGTGGTTGTGGTCGCCGAGATCCTTCTGCAGCCGCGGCCGCTCGTCGTGGTCGAGCGCGATGCCTTCATAGTCGTGATAGGCGAGGTCGTGGGTGACGAGCTGGGCGGTCTGGTTCAGCGGCAGCAGCCCTTCGGCGCTGCTCGACACCGCGGTGCCGTCGAGGGTGTGGAGATGCAGCACGCAGATGGCGTCCTCGCGGACCTCGTGGATCGCCGAGTGGATGGTGAAGCCGGCCGGGTTGATGCTGTACTCGCTCTCGGACAGCTGGTTGCCGTGCAGGTCGACCTTGACGAGGCTGGACGCGGTGATCTCGTCGAACATCAGCCCGTAGGGGTTGATGAGGAAGTGATGGTCGGGGCCGGGAACGCGCGCGGAGATGTGGGTGTCGACCAGATCGTCCCAGCCGTACAGCGAGACGAGGCGATAGCAGGCGGCGAGATTGACCCGTTGCTGCCACTCGGCCTCCGTCATGTTCGACGGCACTTCCTTCAGGCGCGCTTCCGCTGGTGACATGGCTGATCTCTCCGAACTTCGTTGTTGCGGAGCGGGAGCCTAGTCTTGGTCGGGGCTGCCAGCAAGGCGGACAAAGCGCGGCAGTTCAGCGTCGCCCGCATGCTTGCCGCCGAATCTCGAAGAGCGAAGGCGGAAGCGAAAGTAATCCCGGATGTCGCTGCGCTCATCCGGGCTACGAGACTGTCCCGGAATTCGGAACTGTAGGAGAAGAATATTACGGTGCCGGGATCGAGAGCAGGCTGGAAATGCTGCTGCCGCGGATGTCGTAGACGCGAGCGAACACCACGTCGTCGCGCTTGATCTCGACCATCACGGGCGCGGTGAGGCCCTTGCAGTAGAACTCGCCGAGCGTCATGGCGAAATCGGCCGCATTGGAATCCCAGCCGATGGTGAAGTCGGGCCCGAGCGCGACCTGTGCCGGACGCTGCGGACCGCACACCGCGACCTTCCATTTGCGATTGCGCGGCGGCACTTCCTGGCGCTCGACGAGTTGCTCGCGCAATTCGTCCGAGGCCTGCTTCAGCGCGAGACCCCAATAGTCCAGCATGAAGCGGTCGTCGGCGGCGCGCACGGTGCCGGCGATGTGGTTGAAGTGCGTGTATTGATAGGGATGCAGCCGGATCATCTCGGCGAGCGAGAGCGCGAGGCCAAAGCAGAAGGTGGCGAGCACGACCGGCTGCCAGGTGCGGTGATTGGCGCGCAGGCGCTCCATGGCCCAGGCAAAGGCGACGCCGCCGAGCACCGCCATCGGCGGGATCACGAAGACGAAATGGCGGATGCCGTTGTACAGCGCCGGACGCTTCACCATCGCGATCGCGAGCGGCAGGGTCGCAGCCAGCGTCAGCATCAGGAGAATGGTCTTGCGGCGGGCCGGAACGTCGCCGCGCGGCAGCAGCGCGAAGGTGCCGACCACGGCGCCGCCCATCATCACCAGCATCACCTCCGGCAGCTGGAGCGCGAACAGCGTCGGCAGATAGGACCACGGCATGTCGGGCACGGACACGATCGCGCCGTCGAACATTTCCTTCCAGGGCTTTTCGAAGAAGTGCGAGAAGTAGGTCAGAGCCTCGAAGGGATTGCCGGGCTCCATGATCGACCACGGCCAGATCAGGCCCATCACGAGGTAGCCGAGCACGAGGCCGGGCAGCAGCACGTAGACGACATGGGCGAAGCGGCGGACCGATTCGCGCAAGCCCTCGGTGCGCAGCTCCTCCAGGAACAGCGGCATGAAGCCGACAACGGCGTAGACCAGCGAAAGGCCGCCGAGAACGCGGGTGCCGAGCGAGAGGCCCGCACCTAAGCCGACGATGAGGATCGTGCGCGGCGAGGGCTGCGGATATTCCTCGGCGAGCCGGACGAGGCCGAGCATCAGGATGATCATGGCCACCGCGAAGGGCGCATCCTTCGGGTTCATGAACATGTGGCCGTAGAAGATCGGGCAGAGCGCAAGCAGCAAGAGTGCGGCAAGACCGGCAAGGGGGCCGCCGATGCGGCGGGCGAGGCGCCACGTCACCGCAAGTCCGATCACGCCGACGATCGCGCCGACCAGGCGTCGCGTCTCGAACAGCTCGAGCGGAATGACCTTGTGCAGAAGCGCGGCGACCATGTCGAAGCCGCCGCCGTACATATAGAGATTGGCGAAGGAGAGCGCCGCGGTGTCCTTGAAACCGGAACCGAACATGCGCAGCAAGAGATCGGCATATTCAGCGTGGGTGTAGTCGTCCCAGCCGAGGCCGTAATCGCGGAAGGTCAAGCCTGCAATGACGGCAACCGCAGCCAGCACCAGCATGGCGAGATCGTCGCAAGTCCGTTCGATCGAGCGCCGCGCAGGCGTGTCGATCGCCGAAGTCGTGATGGATGTCATGGCTATTGGTGACCCGGAATCCCCTCTTGGCCCTGCTGGTGCACGCGGGCCTGTTCCCCGGACTCCCTATAGCGCAGTTCCATTACCAAGTAATTGGGCATTATGGCTAAATTCCTGATGCGACGCAGCAAATCCAGAAACTTGAGAGCATCTCAACTGTAGCGAGCCGTAGCTGAAGGGAATGTGAATAAGTCCCTGATTTCCTTCTCTTTAGGAACGCTGCCCACAATTGGCCGTTGGCGTGGAACACCGTATGACGGTATCGTGGCGTGACGGGTGCCGCGGATGGATGCGCGGCCGGGGGTGAGTTCGATGAGCTTGGCATTGTTGATCGCGGGGATTTTCGCCGGCGTGGCGGGCCTCCTTGCGATCCTGTTTGGCTTCACCGTAAGAGAGTTCAGCCTCGGCGGCACTCTCATAGTCTCCGGCACGATCGGCGTCTGCTCCGGGATGTTACTGGCAGGCCTCCATCTCGTGCTGCTCGAACTGAAGGGCATCGCCCGCCGCCTGGGCGGTGCCGCGGCGTCGTCCGAGGTGCGGGTCAGGCCTGTGCTGCCGGGTCTCGCGCTTCCTGGCGCGCCCGATCCGGCGCTCGCAGCGAGGGCCGAGCCGATGCCGCCCGCCGCGCCGTTGCCTTGGCAGGGCGAAGCCGCCGCGCGCGAGCGTCCGCGCGTCGAGACGCCGCCGGAACCGGAAGCTCCAACGCCACCCGCCGCTCCGGAAGCGCCGCGCCGGCGCAACCTGATGTTCGCATCGACCTCGCGCAAGGAGCGCGAGCGCGCCGAGGCGAAGATCGCCGAAGGTTCGCCGCCGCCTGTTGAGCCCGCAGCGCCCGCCGACGTCCCGGAAGGACCGCCCGCGAGCTTTGACGACGCCTGGCCGAAGCCGGACCGTATGCGGGCACCGGAGTCGCCGGCCGCCTCGCGCCGTCCGCCGCCGCGCTCACCGTCGACCTTTGCGGAAGCCGCCCCGCCGCCGCCACCACCGCCTGTGCCCGAGCCAGCGGCCGAGCAGGCACCCGTGACGGTGCTCAAGTCCGGAATCGTCGACGGCATGGCCTATTCGCTTTATTCCGACGGCTCGATCGAGGCGCAGATGCCGGAAGGCATGATGCGCTTTGCCTCGATCGACGAGCTGCGGGCCCATCTCGACCAGCGGTCGTGAGACCTGCCGCGTCCCAGAGCGTTTTCGAGCGAAGTGGATACCGGTTCGCGTCAAGAAAACGCGTCCCCCAGTAAAGCGCCGCGGGTCTTGTCCCTTCGTCAGTAATCAGCTCATAATCATCAGTCGTCTTATTTCAGTCGAACGTATTGTTGACACGGAATACTTGGGCGTCGTCAATCCCGTGACACGCAAGGCGAGGAAAGGTCGGGCCCATGTCGGATGCCGGGGCTAAGAATTTCATTGAGCTGACGGCGAGCATCGTCTCGGCCTATGTCGGCAACAATCCGACGCCGGCGGCCGAGATTCCGAACCTGATCAGCCAGGTGCACGGCGCTTTGGTGCGGGTTTCGTCAGGTCGCCTCGAGACAGCGCCGCTCGAGCCGGCAAAGCCGGCGATCTCGCTGAAGAAGTCGATCGCACCCGACTATCTGGTCTGTCTGGAAGACGGCAAGCGCTTCAAGTCGCTGAAGCGCCATCTGCGCACCCAGTACAACATGACGCCGGAGCAATATCGCGAGAAATGGGGCCTGCCGGCCGACTATCCCATGGTCGCGCCGAACTATGCGGTGGCCCGCTCGCAACTGGCCAAGCAGATGGGCCTCGGACAGCAGCAGCGGAAGCGGAAGTAACGCCGGTCTCGGATCTCGTAGGGTGGGCAAAGGCGCTCTTGCGCCGTGCCCACCAGCTTTCGTCGATCGTACCAAGAATGGTGGGCACGCTTTCGCTTTGCCCACCCTACGGCATCAGGACGCTTCCGCCAGCGCCTCTTTCGCGTCGGTCTTGATGCGCTCGACCATCGAACGCAGCCCGTTGGAGCGCTGCGGCGTCAGATGGTCGCGAAAGCCGAACTCGTTGAACACCGAGATCGCATCGGTATCGACGATCTCCTGAGGCGTGCGGCCGGAATAAAGCGAGAGCACGATCGCGACCAGCCCACGCACGATATGCGCGTCGCTGTCGCCGCGATATTTCAGGATCGGCACGCCATTGCTGCGATCGACCAGCTTCTGGAGCCAGACCTGGCTGACGCAGCCGTTCACCTTGTTCGCGGCGGAGTGCTCGGCTTCGGGCATCGGTTCCAGGGTGCGGCCGAGCTCGATGACGTACCGGTAGCGGTCGTCCCACTCGTCCAGAAGCTCGAAATTGTCCCTGATTTCGTCGATCGTCGTCATGCTGGCCCGTGTTCCCTTTCAGGCCAATATAAGGACGCGAAGCCGTGAAATCGATAGGGTTTGGGCGCTAATTCGCCGCCGCAGGGCCGCGCCATTCCAGCGCGAGGTCGTCCTGGGTCAGGGTATCGCGCGGCGCCTCGCTCGCAGCGACGTCGCCTTCGCCGGCCATCGCGATCGAGCCGGTATGGTCGGGCGCCTTCTTGTCGGTCTTCTCGTTCTTCTCGTTGGTGATGTGCTCTTTCTTGTCGTTGATGATCTGGTAGATCTTGCGCGCGCCGTCCTGGGCCCGCTGGCCGATGATGGTCGCGGCCTGTCCTCCGACCTCGCAGGCCGCCGGCTGGCGCTTGCAGAACTGGGTCATGTCGGAGACGGCCGCGGTCGCAGCCTGCACCGCGTCGGCGGCGCCGATCTGCGGCAGCTTCTCCGATTCGGGCGTCTTGTCCCGCGGCAGGAGCACCAGCACCAGCCCGAGCCAGAATGTGATGCGGAGCAGAAAGCGCATCTTGTCGACCTGTAGGTTAGATCCCGCCGCGGCGTGTCCGCGAGACGTTCGGACCTAGCAACTCTCGATAAATCGCAAGTGCTTGCCTTGAGCTTAATTCGGGGAAAATTTACGCAAAAATCTTCGCGATCGATATTCTCGTAAATTTTCAATTGACGCCGACGCCCGTAATTCCGCCGGCGCGCGCATCCACCAATTCGAAACCATGCGGACCGCAGTGAAACCCTGTGTTCACCATCCTCACTGAAGACGTCGTCAAATCGTCTAAAAAGCCCCGCGATGCCACGGTGTCCGGCCGCCCGCCGCGTCGCCTTAGCGTTCGTTTAAGGTGGCTCTGACACGGTGGCTCAACGACAAGGAGGCGTTCCGGCGCGTCTTCATCAAGACGATTGAGCCGAAGCGCGAGACCCGTGACAGTTTTGAGTATCATCCGCGATTGTCTCGATGCGCTGCTGCATCCCTCCGCGCGTTACGATGCGCTGATGCGAGCGCGCCATCGTGCCTTCATGGCGCCGCGGCTGCTCGGCAGCCTGGCGGCCTTTGCCGCATTCCCGGTCTATCTCGCCATGCGCGGCGCGCCGGGTGCGATCGAGGTCGCCGCTTTCGCATGGTTGATCGCGCCGATCCTGTTGTCCTGGTTCCTTTCGCGTACCGGCCGCTATGAGGGCGCGCATGTGCTGTCGTCGCTGGCGCTCGCGGGCCTGATCATGGCGGTCGCGTTCACCACCGGCGGCATCGAATCATTCGCCGCGATCTGGCTGGTCGTGGTTCCCCTTGAAGCCGCGCTGTCGGCCTCGCGCCGCGTCGCGGCCTTTGCCTCGCTGCTCGCGCTGTCCTGCGCCGGGATCCTGATCCTCGTCAGCCAGCTCGGCTGGCTGCCGGCTGGCGATGCCAGCGCCGCAGAACGCGGCGTGCTGATGGCATTCGGCGTTGCGTCTGCGACGCTCTATGCCGCGGGCCTCGCCTTCGGCGCGGAATCGCTGGCGCGCACCAGCGTTGCGCTGCTGTCGCGCGAGGAAGAGCGTTATCGCCTGCTCGCGCGCAACATGAGCGACGTCATCTCGCGGCATCAGCGCAACGGCGCGGTGCAGTTCATCTCGCCGGCGGTGGAAGCCATGCTCGGCGTGCCTGTGGCGCAGCTGCTCGGCCACGGCCTGTTCGACCGCGTTCATGTCGCCGATCGTCCGGCCTATTTGACGGCCCTGTCCGATGCCGCACGCGGCGACGTGCGCAGCGTCGAGTTCCGGCTGCGGCGTGAACCAACCGGTTCCGAGCGCGGTCAGGTCGACTTCATCTGGGTCGAGATGCGCTGCCGTCCGCTCGATCAGGACATGGCCCCCCAGAATCCCGACCGTGATCCCACGCGCGAGGCGGACGTCGTCGCCGTGATGCGCGACGTCACCGACCGCAAGCTGTCCGAGCAGGCGCTCGACCAGGCCCGCAGCGACGCGGAAGCGGCCGATGCCGCCAAGACGCGCTTCCTCGCCACCATGAGCCACGAGCTGCGCACGCCGCTCAACGCCATCATCGGCTTCTCCGAGATGATCGCGCAGGAGCAGACCCTGATGCTGGGGGCGGCCCAGCGCAAGGAATACGCCCAGCTCATCAACGATTCCGGCCAGCATCTGTTGTCGGTCGTCAACGGCATCCTCGACATGTCCAAGATGGAGTCGGGCAATTTCGAGATTGCGTCCGAGCCGTTCGCACCGCGCGCCTCGCTGATGCATTGCTGCAATCTGCTCGCGCTCAAGGCGCGCGAGAACGGCATCGACCTCATCACCGATGCGCCGCAGGATCTGCCCGTCATGACCGGCGATCCGCGCGCCTTCAAGCAGATCGTGCTCAACCTCGTCGCCAACGCCATCAAGTTCACCGAGCGCGGCGGTCAGGTCTCCGTATCAGCCGCCGTGTCGGGCTCGCAGCTCACGCTGCGCATCAGCGACACTGGCGTCGGCATCGCGCCCGACGATCTCAAGCGCATCGGCGCACCGTTCTTCCAGGCCGGCAAGACCTATCAGCGCCGCCACGAAGGCACCGGTCTCGGACTTTCGATCGTGAAAAGTCTCGTGGCGTTGCATCTCGGCGAATTGACGGTACAAAGCAGGCTTGGCGAGGGCACCGCCGTCACCGTCAAGCTGCCGCTCGTCTACACGCCGCCGCAGCCCAAACCGGCCGAGAGCAAGATCGCGACGCTGACGCCCGCGCCGCGCCAGGACGTTCAAGGCCAACCTCAGGACCAACCCGCTCTGGTGAAGAAAAGTGCCTAAGAAGCCTGCCAAGGACGAAGCTGCTCCGCGCCGCCGTGGCGCCAAGGCCGCGGTCATCGACGTCGAGACCGAGCGCAACCTCGTGATGCGCGTGCTGCTGCATAGCCCCAAGGATACGCTGGCCGGCCTCGTCGCCGTGGCCGCGATCAGCGCGATCGTTGCCAATGCGCTGTTCCTCCAGACCGGCCGGCATCCGGCGCCGATGTTCGGCACCGTGATCAATCTTCCCGCGCCGTCGTCCATGCCGCTGTCGAATCCCTTGCCGCGTCCGCGCCCCGTCGGCGCCGATACCTCGCCGCTCGAGCCGAGGGCGACCGAGTTTCGCGCCGAGCCCAAGCCGGTCGAGAGAGCGGCCGAGAAGCCGCCCGAAAAACCGGTCGAGGCGACCGCATCGACGCCGCGCGCGAGCGATCCCATGACCAATCTGGTCAAGGCGACGACCTCGACGCCGTCCGCGATGCGTCCGCCGGCTCCGATTCCGGTGCCGCAGAACCCGGCCGCGCGGCGCATTGCCGGCGTGCAGCGCGCGCTGTCCGAATACGGCTATGGCCAGTTGAAGGTCACGGGCACGATGAGCGGCGAGACCCAGTCCGCGATCCAGAAGTTCGAGCGCGAGCACAAGATGCAGGTGACGGGCCAGGTGTCCGATCGTCTGTTGCGCGAGCTTGGCGGCGCGATCGGCCATCCCGTCGAATAAACGAACCTCCGCTGTCATTGACGCGAATCAAGTCGGGGCATCGCGCGCCGGCAGGTCAGGCCGCGTCCCGCAGGCGCGAATTGTCGCCGATCAATGACGGTCGGCAGCTTCGGAGACCATGATTGTCCATCTTCAACGAAGAAGAGAGGTCGTCATGTTCAAGGTCTCGGTTCTGGTCTGGATGACGCTGGGTACAGTGCTGGCGGGCGTCAGCCTGATCGTGGTGCTGATGGTGCCGAGTTTTGCGGCCGACGCCATCAGGAACATCCCCTATGCCGTAGCCGTGGGATTTACGCTTGCGATGCCGCTGTCATATCTCGTCGCGCGCCAGATCCGCGGCGGACAAGGCCTGAGCAACGTGTAACGAGCGTGAGCAGAGACTGGCGGCGCGCTTCGCGCTGGCCTATCGTCGAGCTCATGCGTTTGAAATCCAATATATGGGTGGCGGCCTATTTGCGCCGTTGCCAGACCGAGGGCGTGTTCGGCGCCGTGCGTCGTCGCGGCGCCGAGGAGGCCGGCGCGGTGTTCGTGAAGGTGTCGCTGCTCGACGGCAATGCGATGCTCTACGCGCCGGCGCCGCAGACCGTCTATGACGACGGCCGGCCGGTCGACCGCTTCTTCGTGCCGGTCGCGCCGCAGCCCTTGCCGGAGCACACCGTCGAGGAACGGCTGACCAAGGAACTCCGCTTCGATCCGGACGCCTGGATCGTCGAGACCGAGGACCGCGCCGGGCGGCACTTTCTGGAATTGGCGAAGACCTGACTACCGATCCGTTGAACCGCCGGTGCCGGTGCGTATCGTCGGACTGGAGCCGGGTTGCACGCCCGGCCGCGTCTGGCTGGCGCCCGCACGGGCGCGCTGGCGTTCACCGTCATGGAGCGAGGGCTGGTACTTTGCGCGGGTGACGGCGAGCGTCGAACCGCGCCAGGCCGCCAGCATCACCAGCGCCGAGCGGTCGCTGAGGCGATCGTACAGCCGCGACAGCCGGTACACCTCGTTCACCGATGTGCCGATCGCCGGCTTGAAGAACAGCAGGATGCGCTGGAAGTTCGGGCTCGGCATGTCGAGCGCGCGCGCGGCGACCGCCAGCGCTTCGCCGCCGGCATCGTCGACGATCTGGGCTGCGACGCGCGATGGCAGGATCAGGCTGTCGCCGAGCTCCAGCGTGAAGTTCTCGACATCGCCCGCGATCGCCGCCATCTCCAGGATCTGGAACGCGCGCTTGGCGCGCACGGTCGGAATCCGCGGTGCGGCCTTCAGCGGGGTCTGCGCCAGATTGTGCAGAATCAGCGCGCGCTCGGAGGCGCCGCCGCGGAAGAACATGTCGTGGATCTCGGCGGCATCCTTCGGCTGCATCGCCAGGTTCGCGGCCATGCGCTGCTCGGCCTCGGTCGGCGTGCGGACCGGGGAGGGGACCGGCGCGGGCGCGGGGATTTCGCGGGCGAGCGGTATTCTGCGGCCTTCCTGCGCCGCGACCAGACCGAGCTTCTGAAGCACCGGGACGGGCGTCTGCGGATAGATCGCAAGCTTCGCCTTGACGGAGGCGCGCGTCGCATCGTCGACCTGGTCGATCAATCGTGTGGCGAGTTCGACGAATTGCCGCTGCTCGTCCTCGCTGTGGGTACGCGTCTGGACATAGAGGTCGGTCAGCACGCGCAGCAGCGTCGGACGGACATCGACGCCTTCGCGACGGGAGAGGGTCATCAACCCGTCGAATCCGGGAAACAGCGACTTGGTCATGGAGAGATACGCGACCTGGAAGAGATACTCGCCGCCAGCCTAGCGCAGGTTCCTTTAAAGGCTCGTTAAGGAAAACGAGGCGTGAAGCCGGTCCTTAAATTTGAAACCTTCTCGTGCCGCAACGGGACGGCGCGCCGGCCCGTGCGGTTACGGTCCAAAGGCCGCGTTTACACCCCGTTAACCATGAGCTGATCTTAATGATTGCCATGTTGCAGGGGCGTATTTGATCGCGCGGCAATTGAGAGAGCTGACATGGGGACCATCATCGAATTTCCGGCCGGTCGCCGGGTAGGCTCGTCGGGGGACGTCACACCGCGCGCGGACATGGGGACGATCCTGATCCTTCCCGTGATCCGGATCGAGCGCGAGGCGGACGAAACCAGCGGCGATCGTGGACCGGAGCAGGGCACAGCGCCGGGTCGCCGTCGCCGCCGCCGCTAGATCCGGCTTTGCGCAATGCCGGACACCATCCGCCAGATCCGGCCTGTCATATCGGCCGTCCTGCTCGCACTGTTAGGTGCTGCTCTCGGCGCCTGTAGCGGCGGCGATTTCGGCCGCACCCGCGCTGACATGCGCAGCGACGATATGCATCGCTGGCTCGGCGCGGAGGCCACCGGCAGCCTCGGCCTGAAGGCCTCGCAGTTCCAGCTCACCGACGAAGAGCGCCAGCTTCGCGACCTCGCCTATCCCATGATCGAGCCGCCGCTGTCGCGGCCGGCCTGGAAGAGCGTGTTCGGCGACTACAAGGCGCTGCCGTCACCCTGGCAGCAGAAGGTGGTGTTCGACCGCACCATGTACGGACGCACGCTGATCGACGAGCCGCACCGCTCGCATTCCTCGCGCTATGCGCAGCTGATCGAGGACGTGCGCAACGACACCACCCGTTTCGAGCCGTTCTTCGCCAGCGCGATCCGCGTCATCGATCTCGACAAGAAGCGCAATGCCAGCATGGCCCGCGTCTCCGAGCTGTCGCCGCGGGAGAAGGCGGATGCAGTCGCGCGCATGCAGGAGAACTCGCTGATCGTCCAGTGGGTGCAGCAGTGCCTCGAGCAGCGCGTCTCGTCCTATCGCTGGGCGCTGGAGCGCCTGGTAATCCAGGCGCCGGATTCGATGGCTGCCGATGCCGATCGCCTGATCGGCGAGCTCGCCGCCCAGACCGCCAACCCGCCGGTCATGTCGCAGCCGCCCTACGGCCGCGCGGTCGTCTCGAAGGGCTAGGCGCTTTGCGCGAGCCAGCCCGGCGCTCGTCTCGATCCGACCTGCGCTGCTTTTGAAGCTTCCCGACAAACTCCTTCAGCGCGTCCGCCAGCGGGGCTGACGCGCGGTAGGCGAGGCCGACGTCGCGCTTCACCTTGACCTCGATCTCGCGCACGGCGACATCCGGATTGCTGCGCGCCACGCCTTCCGGGACGATGGCGATGCCGACGCCGGCCGCGACCAGCGCCATGGCCCAGTCCTCTGATTGCGCGATTGCCGCGGACTGCCTTCGTTTTGACGTGCGGCCGAAGAATGCGCTTTGCTCGCAATGGCAGCGGTCGATCAACGGTACATCGGCGAGATCGGCGGTTCGAAGCGTCTCCTTCAGTGTCAGCGGATGCGCCGGCGGCAGCGCCGCGACATAGCGCTCACTCCACAGCGCGACGAAATGCTCGTCATCGCGCAGCATGGTCTTCGAGATGATCCGCGCATCGGCCCGCTCGTCGCTGCCGACGAGACGGAGCGCGATGTCGTCACGCGCCGTCAGCGGCTTGAGCAGCGCGATCGTCCGGGGCACGTCGAGCGTACGCATCAGGCCCAGCGTCACCGTGGACTTCGTCGCCGGCTTCCTGAACAGGCTGCGCGCGGCATCGGCCTCGTCGATGATGCGGCGGGCCAGCACATGAAACTGCTCGGCCGAGGTGGTCGGCGCGACGCCCTTCTTGTGCCGGATGAACAGCGTGGTGCCGAGCTCGGCCTCCAGATGGGTGATCGCGGTCGAGATCGACGGCTGCGACACGAAGCAGGCGCGCGCAGCGGCGGTCAGATTGCGTTCGCGGTAGACGGCGGCGAAGTAGCGAAGCTCGCGGATGTCCATAGGATATTCCTAGAGATACCATTGATATTCGATATTTTACCTATGGATTATCAGGTGGCAAGAACGCGTCCGTCACAACAGGCGGGGACGCGCGATGAAGATACACCATCTCAACACCGGCACGATGTGCCCGATGGGGCGGCGGCTGGTGAACGGCACAGGCAGCCTGTTCCGGCGCGCCCGCCTGGTCTGCCATTGCCTGCTGGTCGAGACGCATGACGGACTTGCTCTGGTCGACACCGGCATCGGCCTTGGCGATATCGCAGCGCCCGATCGGCTGGGACGCCGGTGGGTGCGCCAGACCGCGCCAAGGCTCGATTCCGCGGAGACGGCGGTCGAGCAGGTCAAGGCGCTCGGTTATTCGCCCGGCGACGTGCGCCACGTGCTGCTGACGCATCTGGACCGCGACCACGCCGGCGGCGTGCCCGACTTCCCGCATGCGGCGATCCACGTCCATCGCGCCGAATACGACATGGCGGTGCTGCGCAAGCCCGCACCTCCCGAGGGACGCTACGTCACCGGGCAGTGGAGCCATGGACCGCGCTGGAATTTTTACGGCGAAGCCGGCGAGGACTGGTTCGGCTTCAAGGGCGTGCGCGCGCTCGGCGACAGGGAGGCCGACATTCTGATGATCCCGCTCGCCGGCCACACGCTCGGCCATTGCGGCATCGCGGTGCGATCAGGCGACAAATGGCTCTTGCATGCCGGCGACAGCTATTTCCACCACGGCCAGCTCGAGGCATCGCCGCGCGTACCGCTGATGCTGGGTTATTTCCAGCGCCGCGGCGACATGGACCGCAAGATGCGGATCGCCAACCAGACCCGGCTGCGCGCGCTGAAGCTGAACCATGGCGACCGCGTGAGGATCGTCAACAGCCATGATCCCGCCGATTACGAGAGCTGTCGCTGCGGCGCGCATTGATCGCGCGCCGGCCCGTCACCTCTGCCCGTCGTGCACGGAGATGTCGGATGCCTTGAGGCCTCCGATGCGCGCGTGCGGGCGGCCACCGGTCGCCATCACGAGGCCGAAGGCGATCTCGTCACGGCGCGGCGCATCCCACAGCGTCATCTCGGCCGTGCCGAAATGGCTGCGGACATAGGCCGCGTGGATGTGTCCGAGCGGCACCATCAGGCGCGTCCCGGCGCCGCCGATGGTCTTTGCCGCCGGCACGATCGCCTTTGGTTGACCGAGCACCTCGCGCATGCCGTGGCCGCCGGCTTCGTGCCAGACGGCGCCGTGCTCGAGCTCACCGTCCTCGCCGACGATGATGCCCTTGCCGTAGGCTTCGATCTGCGCCGGGCCGCCGAGCTGCGCGATCAGCCGCGTGGCGAGCTCGCGCCCGAGCTCACGCAGGGACGCCTGAAACGGCATCAGATCGGGCTCGAAGCGGCCGGCGAAGGGATTGCGGATCACCGCAACGGCCGTCCCGACCAGCAACGGCTTTTCCAGCCGGGGACCGCGCTCGTGCCAGACGGTCTCGACGCTGAGCGCGGTCTTGCGAATGTCATGCGACATGTGCGGCCCTACGCCTCGTCCACCACGGGATTGCTGAGCACGCCGATGTTCTCGATCTCGACCTCGACCAAATCGCCTGGCTTGAGGAAGACCGGCGGCTTGCGGGTGAAGCCGACGCCGGCCGGCGTGCCGGTGGCGATGACGTCGCCGGGGACGAGGTCGAAGATGGTCGAGCAATATTCGATCAGCCGCGGGATCGAGAAGATCAGCATCGAGGTGTCGGAGGACTGCTCCACCGTGCCGTTGACGCGTGTCTCCAGCTTCAATTTGGTGGGATCGCCGATCTCGTCAGGCGTGACCAGCCACGGTCCGAATGGGCCGGTGCCGACGAAGTTCTTGCCGGAAGCGATCTGCTGGGCGTGGCGCTGCCAGTCGCGCACGCTGACGTCGTTGTAGATCGAATAGCCCGCGACGTGGTTCCAGGCATCGGCCTGGCTGATGTGACGGCCGCCCTTGCCGATGACGACGGCGAGTTCACCCTCCCAGTCGAAATTGTCCGAGACCTTCGGCCGGATCACCGGCGCGTTGTGCGCGACCTGCGAGCGCCAGACCCGCAGGAAGATCGGCGGAAACTCTGTGATCTCGCGCTTCATGCCGAACGCCACCGCCTCGTTGTGGTGGTCGAGGTAGTTGCGCACGGCGCAGACGATCTTCTCCGGGCGCGGGATCACCGGCAGATATTTGATATCGCCGAGCGCCAGGGTGGGTTTTTGCGCAGCAACGATGGCCTCGCGGCGCGCAAAGTCGCCGCTGCCGAGGAAGTCGGCGAGCGTCGGGTACTGGGGCAGGGCGCGGCCGAGATCGACGACGGCATTTTCGACAACGGCGCCCCAGCTTTCCCGGTTTCCGTCCAAGAACGACAGCAGCTTCATGGTTTCGCCCCAAGGGTTTCGATTTTCGATGGAGTGTATTATTTTCGAAAATCATCCGCGGCGCAAGTCCGCCTCGCGAAAAAGCCGGTCGGGCTATTCGATATCGAGCAGATGGCCGGCGTATTTCGCCACGTTGTCGGAGGTCGAGCGGATATGCGTCTCGATCAGCTGCACGGCGAGATCCGTATTGCGCGAGATCGCGGCCTGCATGATCGCCTGGTGCTCGCCGGCCTTGTCGCGTGGGCGCGGCCGGAAGTTGGCCGACAGATGCCGGTAGCGCTCGGCGCGATCGAACAGCTCGGCGCGAATTGCCAGCAGCGTCGCCGAGCCGCAGGCGGACACCAGCGCCTGGTGGAATTGGCGATGGGCGATCTTCCATTCGGGGTCGCGCAGCGGATGTTCGGGATCGCGCTGCTCGATCCGCTTCAATCTATGCAGCGTCGAGATCACGGCGATTTCCCAGTCGTCGTCGCCCCGCGCGATCGCGCGGCGGATCAACTCCACCTCGATCAGCACCCGCGCGTCGGTGACCTCCACCAGATCCTGGCGGCTGACCGGCGCCACGCGAAATCCGCGCTGCTCCTGCGCGTCGACCAGCCCCTCCGCGGCGAGCGCGGTCAGCGCCTCGCGCAGCGTCGTAAAACTCGCGCCGAACCGCTCGCGCAGCACGTCGAAGCGCAGCGGCTCGCCGGGGGCGAGACCGCAGGCGATGATCTCCTCGCGCAGCCGATGCGTGATGTCGGCGGCGATGGTCTTGCCGAATTCCTTGCGGGGACGAATGGCGCTTTCGGACATGGCTCAGCCAATGAATCGATGCCTCAACATGCCGCGCCAACGACCATCTTGCAATAATTTTCGTAAACGGTATGATTTTCGAAAATATGGATTGGGAGGCGAGTGAAAACATGAGGGCGGTGCTGGTGCGTCAGCCGGGTGGGCCGGATGCACTCGAATTGGTCGAGCTTCCGGTGCCTGCGCCCGGACCCGTCCAGGTGCAGATCCGGGCCGAGGCGTTCGGGGTCGGTCAGCCCGACGTGCTGATCCGGCGCGGCGTCTACAAATGGATGCCGCCGCTGCCGGCCAATCCCGGCAACGACGTTGCGGGGCGCATTTCCGCGCTCGGGTCCGGCGTCGAGGGCTTTGCCGTCGGCCAGAAGGTGCTGCTGAGCGCGCGCGATCTGTCCCAGCGCGGCGGCTGTTACGCCGATTATGTGGTCGCGCCGGCGGATGCCATTCATACGCTGCCCGACAATGTCGATCTGCAAGCGGCCGTGTGCCTGTCGAACTACCAGGTGGCCTACGCGCTGCTGCACGAATGCCGCCATCCGCGCGCACCCGCGAGCGTGCTGGTCATTGGCGCGGCCGGTGGCGTCGGCACCGCGCTGGTGCAGCTGGCAAAACTCGCCGGGATGACCGTGATCGGCACGGTCTCGACCGAAGAGAAGGCCGCGTTCGCACGAAGCAACGGCGCCGACCACGTCATCTTCTACCGCAGCGAGGATGTGGTGGCACGGACGCGCGAACTGACGAAGGGCGAGGGCGTCGGCCTCGTGCTCGACCACGTCTGCGGGCCCGAGTTCACCGCCTATCTCGGCGCGCTCGGCAAATGGGGGACGCTGCTGTCCTACAACGCCTTTGCCGGATTGCCGGAAGAGAATCTGATGGCGGCGATGCGTAATCATCTCGACATCTGTCCGGCGATCCGCTGCTTCTCCTTCCACATCTACGACCACGATCGCGACGGACGCCGTGCCCTGATGCGCAGCGTGATCGATGCGTTGGGTCGCAATGCGATCAAGCCGGCGATCTCGGCGGTCCTGAAGCTCGACGAGGTCGGGAAAGCCCATACGCTGCTCGAGCAGGGCTCCGCGCTCGGCAAGATCATCATGACGCCATGAGGGGGTGGACCGCACCATGACACAAGCACCCATTGCACGCTTCACCCGGCTGCGGCACGCGACCTTCACCTCGCCCGACCCGGAGCGATTGCTCGACTACTATCGCGGCGTGATCGGTCTCGGCCTCGTCGGCCGCGACGGAGATCGCCTGTTTCTCGCCAACGATTCCGAGCAGCTCTCGCTGGTGATCGAACCCGGCGACGCAGCGATCAAGAGCATCGCCTTCGAGATATCGCCTGACGTTCAGATCGAGGCGCTGGGCGCCGCGCTGAAGCAGGCGGATCTGCGGCCCGAGTTGCAGAGCGATCCCCTGCCGGGCGTTTCCAGGCTGCTGTCCTTCAGCGATCCCGAGGGGACTCGCTTCGAGCTGATCCAGGACTGGACGCCGACGCCCGCGCAGGAGCGGATCGGCGCGCTCGCCGTCACCAAGCTCGGCCATGTCGCCCTGCGCACGCCCGATCCGCACGCTGCGTCGGAGTTTTATGCCAAGTTCATGGGCCTGCGCGTCTCCGACTGGATCGAGGACCGCTTCGTCTTCATGCGCAGCGGCTATGAACATCACACGCTGAATTTTGCGCGCGCGCCCGTGCGCGGCATTCACCATGTCGCGTTCGAGCTGCGCGGCCCCACGCACATGCATCAAGCGTGCGATCATCTCGCGCGGCACAAGCTGCCCGTGCTCTGGGGCCCGGTGCGTCACGGCCCCGGGCACAACACCGCGATCTATCATCGCAATCCCGACGGCCATCTGGTCGAGCTGTTTTGCGATCTCGACCGCATGACCGATGAGGCGCTCGGCTATTTCGAGCCGCGTCCCTGGCACCGCGATCGTCCGCAGCGCCCGAAGGTCTGGGTCGGGCTGCCGCGCGACGTCTGGGGCATGCCGCCGTCGCCGGAATGCACGGAGTTTTCGCGTTAGCGCATCTGAGTTCGAACGGAAGATCGCCGCACGCGCGGCCAACGATAGAACAATCAAAAGGGAGAAAGCATCCATGCGTCGGATGAAGCGGCTTGCTGCGGCCATTTTTCTGCTGGGCATGTGTCTCGCAACCACCCCTGTGTCGGCCGACACTTATCCGTCGCGCCCGATCCGCCTGCTGCACGGATTTGCCGCCGGCGGCGCCGCCGACACGCTGTCGCGCATCATCGCCGACGGGCTCTCGAAGAAGCTCGGGCAGCCGATCATCGTCGAGGCCAAGCCGGGCGCCGGCGGCAACATCGCGGCGGATGCGATCGCGAAAGCGGCGCCCGACGGCTACACGCTCGGTCTCGTCACCGGCGCGCATGCGATTTCGGCGGCGACCTACAAGAGCCTCGCCTACCAGCCGGCCGAGAGTTTCGAGATGATCTCGACGCTGGTCTACTACGCGCTCGTCATCGCCGTGCGGAGCGACTCTCCCGCAAAGTCGCTGGGCGAGCTCATCACGATCGCGAAGCAGAAGCCCGGCGCGCTCAGCTTCGGATCGGTCGGTTTCGGCAGCACGCATCACCTCGCAGGAGAGTTGCTGAACGCGACCGCCGGCGTCGAGATCGTGCATGTGCCGTATCGCGGCGATGCGCAGTCCGTCACCGCGCTGCTCGGCGGCGAGGTGCCGGTCATCGTCGGCACGCCCGTGCTGCTCGCCTCGCAGATCCAGAGCGGTGCGATCCGCGGCCTGGCGGTGACCTCGCCGACGCGAACCGCGTTGCTGCCCGATGTCCCGACCGTCCAGGAGGCCGGCATCAAGGGATACGACGTGCGCACCTGGGCGGGTCTGCTCGCCCCCAAGGGAACGCCGCCCGCCATCATGGCCGCGCTCAATGCAGCGACCCTCGAGGCGCTCCGGGACCCCGAAATCAAGCAGCGGCTGGAGACCGCCGTCGGCGGCGAAGTCCGCGGCAGCTCGCCGGCGGAGATGAAGTCGCTGATCGAGACCGAGATCACCAAATGGACCGGCGTGGTGGACCGGGCGAAGATCCCGAAGATCTGATCGATCAGTGCGGGTGTGCCAGAGCCCGGCGCAGAGCCTCGCTCACGAATGCTTGACCGGGATCAAGGAATGCCTCTGGCGCGGGAGTATGCTATTCAGGCAACGTTCCGGCCCGAAAGGTAAGTCGATAGAGATGCGGTTCGTCCGTACCATCCTGGCATTTGCGATCGCCATATCCCTGGCGATGCTGCCGGTTGGCGCGTCCGCAACTGGCCTCACCATGTCGTCGGACGACATGCAGGCGACCATGCAGATGGGCGGCGAGACCGATATGTCGATGGACGATTGTTGTCCCGACATGAAGGGAACGGGCGCCCAACCTGCTGGCTACAAATGCGGGATGGGCTTCTGCTGCGTCGGCGGCACCATCGCGCTTGGCGACGTCAGGCCCATGGCCGTCGCGTTTCTCGTCGTCGCCGCAAGCAAGATCGCCATTCCCGCCGATCAAGTCGTCTCCTTTTCCCGCGGCAGGCCGCCTTTCCGACCTCCTCGAACCTGATCTCGCAACGGCCGAACGCGCGCAGCACGCTGCGCGCGACAACGACTGACGTGCGCGCGCATGGCGCCACGGCCGAGATCAGATCATGAGGACAGGACAATGCTTTCCAGATTCAGCACCGCGGCACTGGCCGCCACCCTTTCGCTTGCCGCTTCCGCCGCGATGGCGGCCGGCGGCGACTACGCCTTCGAGCCCGTCAATCCCGAAATGAAGAAGGGCGACGACGTCACGCTCGCCGTTCGCCTGACCAACAAGCAGACCGGCAAGCCGGTGGTGGACGCCGTCATCTTCAAGACCCGCGTCGATATGGCGCCGGACGGCATGGCCGAGATGGAGTCGGCAGTGGCGCCGCTGCCGTCCAGTGAGCCGGGCGTCTACGCCTTCAGGACGGACCTGCCGATGGCCGGCCGCTACCAGGTGACCCTGTCCGCGAAGGTGCAGGGCGAGCCCGAGACAGTCACCGGCAAGGTCATCGTCAAGGCGATGAAATGAGCCTCCGGGCGCCACCGGACGGCGCCCGGACTTCTCTTTCCCATTCATACGGACGCGCGCCCTGAGCGCGCGGGATCACGCCATGAACACGCTGCGTCTGATGACGATCTTCGCTCTGGGCGGAGGCCTTGCTCTGGGCACCTATTGGACCTTCAACGAGCGCTGGTCTGCTCATGCCGAGATGATTTCGGTTGCGACCGCCGCGGACCGAGCTGCGCTCTACTACCGCGACCCGAGCGGCGCGCCGCTCTGGTCCGCGAGCCCGAAGAAGGACGATCGCGGCCGCGACTATCTGCCGGTCTATGAAGACGACCAAGTGGCCTCCAAGCCTGCGAAGCCGCCGCAGCCGCAGGCGGTCGCGTCGCGAAAAATCCTCTACTACCGCAATCCCATGGGCCTGCCCGACACCTCGCCGGTGCCGAAGAAGGATCCGATGGGGATGAACTATGTCCCCGTCTACGAAGGCGACGACACCGACGACGGCACGGTGAAGCTGTCGCCGGGGAAGATTCAGCGCAGCGGCGTGAAATCCGAGCCCGTCGCGCGCCGCGCGCTCCGCGTCGCGGTCAAGGCACCCGGCACGATCCAGCTCGACGAGCGCCGCGTGTCGGTGATCGCGATGCGCGCCGAAAGCTTTGTCCAGAAGGTCGCCGACGTCACCACCGGCACGCGCGTGAAGGCAGGCCAGCCGTTGATGGAGATCTACAGTTCGGCGGTCGCCTCCGCCGCGGCGGAATATCTCGCAACGATCACCTCCAGGACGGTCGGCGGCGTCGAGATCTACGGCCGCGGCTCGCGCCAACGGCTGGTCAATCTCGATGTTCCCGAGCAGGTCATCGCGGAGATGGAGAGGACGCGCACCGCGCCCGTCACCGTGCACTGGTCGGCACCGCGCGACGGCATCGTGCTCGAGCGCAACGCGATCGAAGGCATGCGCGCCAATCCCGGCGACGTGCTGTTCCGGATTGCCGATACCTCGGTGGTGTGGGCGCTGGTCGACGTCGCCGAACGCGATCTCGGCACCATCGCGGTGGGGCAACCCGTGGCAGTCCGCGCGCGCAGTTTTCCCGGCCGAACCTTCGCCGGAAAGATCGCCATCGTCTATCCCCAGGTGAATCGCGACACGCGCACCGTGCGCGTCCGGGTCGAGCTTGCCAATCCCGATGCGGTGCTGCTGCCGGACATGTATGTCGACGCCGACGTCGACACCGCCGATGCCGCACCCATTCTGGCGGTGCCCGACAGTTCGGTGCTCGACACCGGGAGCCGGCAGGCCGTCCTCGTCGACAAGGGAGAAGGGCGCTTCGAGCCGCGGGAGGTGAAGCTCGGCCGTCGTGGCGGCGGCTACATCGAGGTGCGGGACGGACTTGCTGACGGCGAGGCGGTGGTCACCTCGGCCAATTTCCTGATCGACGCGGAAAGCAATTTGAAAGCGGCGCTCAAGGGCTTTGCCGAGGCCGCACCGCCAGCGTCAGATGCGGGCCATGCGACGGGAGAGCACAAATGATTGCCCGCATCATCGCCTGGTCGGCCCGCAACCTGCTGCTGGTGCTGTTCGGCACCGGCTTTGCGGCCGCGGCCGGACTCTACGCGCTGGTTCACCTGCCGCTCGACGCGATCCCCGACCTCTCGGACACCCAGGTCATCGTCTACACCGAGTATTCCGGCCAGGCGCCGCAGGTGATCGAGGACCAGGTCACCTATCCCCTGACCACGGCGATGCTGACGGTGCCGAGGTCCAAGGTGGTGCGCGGCTTCTCCTTCTTCGGCGTGTCGTTCGTCTACGTCATCTTCGAGGACGGCACCGACATCTACTGGGCGCGCTCGCGCGTCCTGGAATTCCTCAATGGCGCGACGTCGCGGCTTCCCGCCGGCGTCACGCCGACCATCGGGCCCGACGCGACCGGCGTCGGCTGGGTCTACCAGTATGCCGTCATGTCCAGGGAATTGAACCTGGCCGACACCCGCACGATCCAGGACTGGAATCTGAAATTCGCACTGGCCAAGGCCGAAGGCGTTGCTGAGGTCGCCGGCATCGGCGGCTTCGTCAAGCAGTACAACGTGGTCCTCGACCCGCAGCGGATGCGCGATCGCGGCGTCAGCATGCAGAAGATCCGCGACGCCATCCGCGCCAGCAACGCCGACGTCGGCGGGCGCACCGTCGAGCTCGCCGAGTTCGAGTACGTCATCCGCGGCAAGGGCTACATCAAGAGCATCAACGATCTCGGCAACATCGTCCTGAAGACCAGCAACGGCACGCCGGTGTTGTTGCGCGACGTCGCCAACGTCGAGCTCGGGCCCGATGAACGGCGGGGCATCGCGGAGCTGAACGGCGAGGGCGAGGTCGCGAGCGGCATCGTGCTGCAGCGCTTCGGCGTCAACGCGCTCGACGTCATCGAGAACGTCAAGAAGCGCTTCAGGGAGATCGCGAGCAGCCTGCCGAAATCGGTCGAGATCGTGCCGGTCTATGACCGCTCGAGCCTGATCTATGCCGCCATCGACACGCTCAAGCATACCTTGTTCGAAGAGAGCATCGTCGTCGCGCTCGTCTGCATCGTGTTCCTGCTGCACGTCCGCAGCGCGCTGGTCGCGATCCTGATGCTGCCGGTCGGCGTGCTGATGGCGTTCGGCGCCATGAAGCTGCTGGGGCTGGGCTCCAACATCATGAGCCTCGGCGGCATCGCCATTGCGATCGGCGCCATGGTGGATGCTGCCATCGTCATGATCGAGAACGCGCACAAGCATCTCGAACGGGCAAGGCCCGATCAGTCGCGCGTGCAGATGCTGATTGACGCGGCCGCGGAGGTTGGCCCCGCGCTGTTCTTCAGCCTGCTGATCATCACGGTGTCGTTCATGCCGATTTTCACGTTGGAATCGCAGGAAGGGCGGCTGTTCAGCCCGCTGGCGTTCACCAAGACCTTCTCGATGGCCGCCGCGGCCCTGCTGTCCGTGACGCTGGTGCCCGCGCTGATGGTGATCTTCGTCCGCGGCAGGATCGTCCCGGAAAACAAGAATATCATCAACCGCTTCCTGATCTGGATCTACCGGCCGGTCATCAGGGGCGTGCTCCGCGCCAAGACGCTCGTTATTCTCGCATCCGTTGCCGTGCTCGCCGTGACGATCTGGCCGGCCCGCCAGCTCGGCACCGAGTTCATGCCGACGCTGAACGAGGGCGCGCTGCTCTACATGCCGACGACATTGCCGGGCATCTCGGTTACCAAGGCGGCCGAGCTGATGCAGATGCAGGACCGGATCATCAAGTCTTTCCCGGAGGTCGCCTCGGTCTACGGCAAGGCAGGACGGGCGGCGACGGCGACGGATCCGGCACCGACCGAGATGTTCGAGACGGTGGTCAATTTGAAGCCGAAGGAGCAGTGGCGCCCCGGTATGACTGTCGACGGCCTGATCGCGGAAATGGACAAGGCGCTGCAATTCCCGGGCGTCTCCAACGCCTGGACCATGCCGATCAAGGCGCGGATCGACATGCTGTCGACCGGCATCCGCACGCCTGTCGGCGTCAAGGTCATGGGCACTGATCTCGTCGAGATCGACCGGCTTGCAAAGCAAGTCGAGCGCGTGATCAAGGCCGTTCCGGGCACCTCGTCGGCCTATGCCGAGCGCGGCATCGGCGGGTACTATATGGAGATCGTCCCCGATCGCGAGGCGCTCGCCCGCTACGGCATCCTGATCCAGGACGTGCAGGATACCATTGCGGCGGCACTCGGCGGCCAGACCGTCACCACGACCGTGGAGGGCCGGCAGCGCTTCACGGTGAACATGCGCTATCCGCGCGATCTCAGAGACAATCCCAAGGCGATCGCCAGCGACATCCTGGTGCCGATGCCTTCGGGCGGCGCCGTGCCGCTCGGCGAGGTCGCCAGCGTCGAGCCGGCGCGCGGGCCGACGTCGATCCGAACGGAGAACGGCCAGCTTGCGACCTACGTCTATGTCGACATCCGCGATCGCGACATCGGCAGCTACGTCACCGACGCGCAACGCGCGGTGACGGACAGCATTCAATTCCCGCCCGGCTACTACGTGGTCTGGAGCGGCCAGTACGAATATCTGCAGCGCGCCGCGGCCCGGCTGAAGATCGTGGTTCCCGTGACGCTGACGATCATCTTCCTGCTGCTGTACCTGAACTTCAGGGCCATCACCGAGACCCTCATCGTCATGTTGTCGCTGCCGTTCGCGCTGGTCGGCGGCATCTGGATGATGTGGTGGCTCGGCTTCAACCTGTCCGTCGCCGTCGCGGTCGGATTCATCGCGCTTGCCGGCGTCGCCGCCGAGACCGGCGTCGTGATGCTGATCTATCTCGATCACGCGCTGGCCGGGATGAAGGCGAAGCGCGACGCGGAGGGCAGGGCCCTCACGCGCGGAGACGTCCACGACGCCATCATGGAAGGTGCAGTCGAGCGCGTCCGTCCCAAGATGATGACGGTGGTCGCCATCATGGCCGGCCTGCTGCCCATCATGTGGAGCACCGGCACGGGTTCGGAGATCATGCAGCGCATCGCCGTGCCGATGATCGGCGGGATGATGTCATCGACGCTGCTGACGCTGGTCGTGATCCCCGCGATCTTCGCCCTGGTGAAAGGGCGGGGGCTGCCTCCCGGTGCAGCTCTTGTCGATCAAGATGCCGCGACAGCGAATGCAGCGTACGGCCGGCAGGCCGCAGAGTAGGATCCGGTCCGGTCTATCGCAGGTCTATCTCAGGCCGCGAGCTCACGCCTGAGCCACTCGGCAAAGGCGCGGATGGCCCGGCGCTGCTGGCCTGCGCGGGGAAACACCAGATGATGGCCGACATACCGGACGTCGACGGAACGTCCGGCGAGCGGCGCAACCAGCCGCTTTGTTGCGATCTCGCGCTCGGCGAGCCGCGTCGATTCCAGCGTCACGCCGAGGCCGCTCGAGGCCATCGCGATCGCCAGGAAGCTGCGATCGAAGCGCATGCCATGAATGGCCGGCGCTTCGAGGCCGTTTGCCGTGAACCATTGATGCCACTGCACCTGTTTCACGTCGGAGCGGATCAGCACCTGGTCGAGCAGATCCTTCGGCTTGCGGATTTTCCTGGCGAGTTCGGGCGTGCAAAGCGGTGTCACGGTCTCTTCGCCGAGCGGAATGACCTCGACGCCCTCGGCCCTGGGCTGGCCGTACACGATGTCGATGTCGAAGTCGTCGTTGCTGAACCGGGCATATTCGGTGTTGGCGGCAAGCCGGACCTCGAGCTGGGGCTCGGCGGCCATGAACCGGGCGAGGCGCGGGGCGAGCCACTGTGCGGCAAAGCTTGGCGCGCAATGCACCCTCAGCAATCGCGGACCCCGGCCCGCGACCTCTTCGATACCA
Organism: Bradyrhizobium sp. 14AA; assembly: GCF_054185205.1. NCBI lineage: Bacteria > Pseudomonadati > Pseudomonadota > Alphaproteobacteria > Hyphomicrobiales > Nitrobacteraceae > Bradyrhizobium > Bradyrhizobium sp. 14AA. The sequence goes on from NZ_JAVAYM010000021.1 coordinate 92,853, forward strand.
CGGCGCAAATTGTCGAAAGCGGCGCCGGCATGACGCATCAGGTTCTCGCCCGCCGGCGTCAGGCGGACCGCACGGGCGCTACGTTCGAACAGCACCGTGCTCATCGCGCTTTCGAGCTTGCGAATGGCGTGGCTGACGGCGCTCGGGGTGAGATGAAGCTCGTTCGCCGCATCCCGGAAGGAACCGGTGCGTGCGGCCGCCTCGAAGGCGCGGATGGAAGAGATCGGAATGCTGGACAGCAACATCGGACAAGTGAACCAAATTCACCCGTCCAAGACAACAGCGCGTTTGTGGGAAAACCAGGCGCGGAATAATCAATCGGGTCAAGAAAAGCGGCGCCTTCGGGCGCTTCGGCAACAGCCAACCAGGGAGGAGCGAATGCTGCTACGCGGCAAGACTGCAATCATTACCGGTGCGGCCTCTCCGCGGGGCATTGGACTTGCAACCGCCCGCCGCTTTGCGGCCGAAGGCGCCCGGGTCGCCATTCTGGACATCGACGGCCCGGCCGCGGAAGCCGCAGCACGCAGCCTCGAGTCGAGTTCCGGCGAGTCGCATCTCGGGGTCGCCTGCAACGTCGCGGACAGGGATGCCTGCTTCAAGGCGGTCGAGGAGGTCATCGCGAAGTTCGGGCAGATCGACATCCTCATCAACAACGCGGGCGTGACCCAGCCCGTGAAGCTTCTCGACATCAAGCCCGAGGATTGGGATCGCATCCAGGACGTCAACCTCAAGGGCATCCTGTTCCTGTCCCAGGCGGTGATCCCGCACATGCAGAAGCGCAAGAGCGGATCGATCGCGTGCATGTCGTCGGTCTCGGCACAGCGTGGCGGCGGCATCTTCGGCGGACCGCATTATTCGGCGGCAAAGGCCGGCGTGCTCGGGCTCGCCAAGGCGATGGCCCGCGAGTTCGGGCCGGACGGCATCCGCGTCAACTGCGTGACGCCGGGCCTGATCGGCACCGACATCACCGCCGGCAAGCTCACCGACGAGATGAGGGTCAAGATCCTCGAGGGCATTCCGCTCGGCCGGCTTGGCGAGGCCGCTGATGTCGCCGGCATCTACACCTTCCTCGCCTCCGACCTCTCGGCCTACGTGACCGGTGCGGTCATCGACGTGAACGGCGGCATGCTGATCCACTGAACCGAGGAGGGGAGAACGATCATGGCAACACCGACACTCGCAAACGCGCCGACGCTCGCGCAGCGCGCTCGCAACATCCGCCGCAACGCCCTGCTGATGGGCGAAGTCCAGGGCCAGGGCTACATCGCGCAGGCGCTCGACATCGCCGATGTGCTGGCGGTGGCCTATTTCCACGCGATGCGTTTTCGCGCCGAAGATCCCGCCTGGGAAGGCCGCGACCGCTTCCTGCTCTCGAACGGACACTATGCGATCGCGCTCTATGCGGCCCTGATCGAGGCCGGGATCATTCCCGAGACCGAGCTCGAAACATACGGCTTCGACGAGAGCCGCCTGCCGATGTCCGGTATGGCGTCCTATACGCCGGGCATGGAGATGTCCGGCGGCTCGCTGGGCCTCGGCCTTGGCATTGCCGTCGGCATGGCGCTCGGGTTGAAGCGCAAGAAGTCGACGTCGCGCATCTTCACGCTGTTCTCGGATGGCGAACTGGACGAGGGCTCCAAATGGGAGGCCATCATGTCGGCGGCCCACCACAAGCTCGACAATCTGATCGCGATCGTCGACGTCAACAATCAGCAAGCCGACGGCCCCTCGAAGCAGATGCTCGGGTTCGAGCCGCTGGTCGACAAGCTCGAGGCGTTCGGCTGGTTCGTGCAGCGGGTCGACGGCAACGATCTCGACGCTGTCGTGGGGGCCTTCGATGCCGCCATGGCGCATGCCGAGCCAAAGCCCCGCATCATTGTCGCCGACACGCTGATGGGCAAGGGCGTTCCCTTCCTCGAGCAGCGTGAGAAGAACCACTTCATTCGCGTCGAGCCGCACGAATGGCAGCTCGCCCTGTCCGCACTGAACACGGGAGACCAGCCATGAAGTCCGCGGGATCGACAGCTTCCGGAAAGCCGCGGCTGACCACCTCGGCCATGATCGCCTCGATCGCGGCGGAGGGGCAGCGCACCAAGCCGGCGCCCTTCGGCCACGCGCTCGTCGAGCTGGCCCGCAGCCGCGAGGACGTCGTCGGCATGACCGCCGATCTCGGCAAATACACTGATCTGCACATCTTCGCGCAGGCCTTTCCCGACCGATACTATCAGATGGGCATGGCCGAGCAGCTGCTGTTCGGCGCGGCTTCGGGCCTCGCCGCCGAAGGCTTCATGCCGTTCGCGACCACCTATGCGGTGTTCGCCTCGCGCCGCGCCTATGACTTCATCCACCAGACCATCGCCGAAGAAGACCGCAACGTGAAGATCGTCTGCGCGCTGCCCGGCCTGACCTCGGGCTATGGGCCGAGCCACCAGGCCGCCGAGGATCTCGCGCTGTTCCGCGCGATGCCCAACATGACGGTGATCGACCCCTGCGATGCGCACGAGATCGAGCAGATCGTGCCAGCCATCGCCGCGCATCGCGGACCGGTTTACATGCGCCTGTTGCGCGGCCAGGTGCCGCTGGTGCTCGACGAATACAACTACCGTTTCGAGCTCGGCAAGGCCGCGCTATTGCGCGACGGCAGCGACGTCTTGATCATCTCCTCGGGCATCATGACCATGCGCGCGCTGGAGGCGGCCCAGGCGCTCACGGACGACCGCGTCAGCGTAGGCGTCCTGCACGTGCCGACGATCAAGCCGCTCGATGCCGAGGCGATCCTGCGCGAAGCGGGCAAGTCCGGTCGTCTCGTCGTTGTTGCCGAAAACCATACCGTGATCGGCGGCCTCGGCGAAGCGGTGGCGGCGCTGTTGATGCGTTCGGGCGTCCATCCGGCGTTCCGGCAGATTGCGCTTCCGGACGAGTTTCTTGCCGCCGGGGCGCTTCCGACGCTGCACGACCGCTACGGCATCTCGACTGCGGAAGTGACGCGGCAGATCAAGGATTGGCTGCGCTAACGGCGGACGCAGCCACCGTTCACGACCGACCGGACCAACCTTGCTTCGCAGCTTTGCTGCGGAGAACGAGAGCTGCTGTCCAATGCCGGCGCATCGAGAGCCGGCCAGCGGCGACACGCGGCGGCGAAGGCCGTCGCTGCAGATCCATCCATACTCAACAGGAGGAAACGATGACCCAGCGGAAGCCAATCACCTTCAGCCGTCGCAGATTGCTCATGGCCGGCGCCGCCGTGCCGCTGTGCGGCATTCTCTCGCGTCCCGCATCGGCTGCGGAATTCACCTTCAAGCTCGCGACGGGACAGGACCCGACACATCCGGTCAATGTCCGCGCCAGGGAAGCTGCCGACCGCATTCGCGAGGCCACGAATGGCCGGCTGGAGATCAATTTGTTTCCGGCCAATCAGCTCGGCTCCGATACCGACCTCCTGACCCAGGTGCGCAACGGCGGCGTCGAGTTCTTCAACCTGTCGTCACTGATCCTCGCGACGCTGGTTCCGGCGGCGGGTATCGTCAACCTCGGCTTTCTCTTCACGAGCTATGACGCCGTCTGGAAGGCCATGGACGGCGAGCTTGGCGCCTATATTCGCGCGCAGATCGCAAAGACGCCGATCATGACGGTGTCGCGCGCCTGGGATAACGGGTTCCGCCACGTCACGTCGTCCGGCCGCGAGATCAGGACGCCCGAGGACCTCAAGAATTTCAAGCTCCGCGTGCCGGCCGCGCCCAATCTGACCTCGCTGTTCCAAGCGCTCGGCGCAGGACCTGCCCCGATCAATTTCAACGAAGTCTATTCTGCCTTGCAGACCAAGGTGGTTGACGGGCAGGAGAATCCGCTGCCGATCATCGCGACGGCCCGGCTCTACGAGGTGCAGAAGACCTGCTCCCTGACAGGGCACGTGTGGGACAATTACTGGATCCTCGGCAACAAGCGCGCGTTCGAGAAGTTGCCCAAGGACGTACAGGAGATCGTGACGCGCGAGTTCGACCGCTCGGCGGCAGATGAGCGGGCTGACATCGCCAAGCTCAGCGACACGCTGCGCTCGGATCTGACGGCCAAGGGCATGCAGTTCATCGAGGTCGATCGTGGTGCGTTCCGGCAGGCGCTGGCGAAGACGAGCTTCTATGCCGACTGGAAGGGCAAGTTCGGGGAGGAGGCCTGGTCGCAACTCGAGAAAGCTGCGGGCAAGCTGTCATGACCGCGATCAACCATACGCCCAACATCGACGCAGGTGCCGCAGTCCCGGCACCTCAATCAGGTGTGCGCCTGTGGGCCGCCAAGGCCAACAAGGTGCTCGGTCATGTGGTTGCGATCCCGGCGGCACTCCTGGTGCTGGCCGAGATCGTCGTGTTGTCGGCCGGCATCGTCGGCAGGTACGTATTTCACGCTCCGATCATCTGGGCTGACGAGCTCGCCGGCATCCTGTTCCTGTGGCTCGCCATGCTGGGATCCGTGATCGCGTTCCAGCGCGGCGAGCACATGCGGATGACGGCGATCATCGGCATGCTTCGCGCCGATGCGCGTGCGCTTCTGGATGTTGTTGCCGCCGCGGCGTCACTGGCATTTCTCCTGCTGGTCATCCACCCGGCTTACGAGTTCGCGGCCGACGAGGTGTTCGTCACGACGCCGGCGCTTGGGATCGTCAATAGCTGGCGTGCAGCTGCGTTGCCTGTCGGGATCGGATTGATGCTGGTTGCTGCGGTTCTGCGGCTCGTCCGCATCGCGGATTTGCGGAGTCTGCTGACCGCGGTGGTCCTCGTCGCGGGCATCATCGCCGCGCTGGTGCTCCTTGCGCCGGTGCTCAAGCCGCTTGGCAATCTGAACCTGCTCATCTTCTTCGTGGTCATCGTTGGCGCCATGGTGCTGGCGGCGGTGCCTATCGCGTTCGCCTTTGGTCTTGCCACCGTCGGCTATCTGACACTGACGACGGGCACGCCCGATGTGGTCATCATCGGCCGCATGGACGAAGGCATGAGCCATCTGATCCTGCTGGCGGTGCCTCTCTTCGTGTTCCTCGGCCTGCTGATCGAAATGACCGGCATGGCGCGCGCCATGGTGGGCTTTCTCGCCAGCCTGCTCGGACATGTGCGCGGCGGTCTGCATTATGTGCTGGTCGGCGCCATGTATCTCGTATCGGGCATCTCGGGCTCGAAGGCGGCGGACATGGCGGCGGTGGCGCCTGTCTTGTTTCCCGAGATGACCAAGCGAGGCGCCAAGCCCGGCGATCTCGTTGCTCTTCTCGCGGCAACCGGAGCCCAGACCGAGACCATCCCGCCATCGTTGGTGCTGATCACAATCGGCTCGGTGACGGGGGTGTCGATCGCGGCGCTGTTCACCGGCGGCCTGCTGCCCGGCATCGTGCTGGCGATCGGGCTCTGCTCCGTGGTCTGGTGGCGCTACCGCGGCGAGGACCTGTCACATGTGAAGCGTGCGACCGGGCGCCAGATCGGCCGCGCCTTCGTCATTGCAATCCCGGCGATGGCTCTGCCCTTCGTCATTCGCGCCGCGGTGGTCGAGGGCGTCGCGACGGCGACCGAGGTGTCGACCATCGGCATCGTCTACGCGGCGCTTACGGGGCTCCTGATCTATCGTCAGTTCTCCTGGCGTCGCCTTTATCCGATGCTGGTGGAGACCGCGTCGCTCTCCGGTGCGATCCTGCTGATCATCGGTGCCGCGACGGGGATGGCGTGGGCCCTGACCCAATCGGGTTTCTCGGCTTCGCTCGCAAAGTTCATGACCGCGCTGCCGGGCGGAACGCCGGTCTTCCTCGGCGTGACGATCCTCGCATTCGTCATCCTGGGCAGCGTCCTCGAAGGCATTCCGGCCATCGTGCTGTTCGGGCCATTGCTGTTTCCGATCGCCCGCCAGGTCGGCGTCCATGAGGTGCACTATGCGATGATCGTCGTTCTCGCCATGGGCATCGGCCTGTTCGCCCCGCCATTCGGCGTCGGATACTATGCAGCCTGCGCCATCAGCCGCATCAGTCCCGACGAGGGCATCAAGCCCATCGTCGGGTACATCGTGGCCTTGCTGATCGGCACGCTCGTGGTTGCCGCGATCCCGTGGATTTCGACCGGCTTCCTGTGAGACGGGGACGGGCAGGGCCGTCATTCGCGTGGTCCGGACGGTTTCTGTCAGCCGGGGCGTACGCCTTGGGTCTGCAGCAGGCGGTGCTTGACCGTTCGCGCGATCGCTGCCGGCGCCTCCTCGGGGATCGCAAAGCAGGAGCTCGCGTTGATCTCGCACAGCACATACGTGTCCGCGCCGGCCGCATTGCGCGGCCCGTACAGGAAATCCGCATCCCAGATCACGGGCAGCGACGCTTCATCGATGCCCAGCGTCTTCATCATCTGCGGGGTCCATTCGTCCTCCATCGACCTTCGCAGCGCCTGGAATGACGGGGCATCAGGCCCGTGCATGATCCGCGGTCCCGGCTGCGCCTCGGGCGCATCGGGGCCTTCCGGCGGCGGCGCGATCAAGGCCTTGATCTTCTGGTGCCCAAAGCCCGCGACCTTTGATCCGCTCATGTAGCAGCGGATCATTCCGTCGGGCAGGCGAGGTTGAAACGCCTGATCGATGATGCAGCCGCCCCAGCCGAAATACGGCTTGCAGCGCGACAGCAGATCGTCGAATCTGATGTCCTCGGGCTGGCTCCCGCGTTGGGCATGGAGCACACGCACCATCTCGTTCGCGTTCGGAAGCGCTTCGACCTTCCAGACGCCTTGGCCGCCATTGCCGCGATTTTGCTTGAGCACGCGCGGGCCGCTCGCCCGAAGGCGCGAGGGAAATTCGGCGCGGAACGCGGCCGCGGTGTCATAGCGATGCGTGTCCGCGCCCCAGCCCAGATGACGCGTTCGGTAGAGCACCTCCTTGACGCCCATCTTCAGGATGACGTCCGGGTGCGCGCTCACCCACGGTCCGTGCGCCGCGACGTCTCGAAGCAGGACGTCGAGATCGGCGCGGGTCTTGCCCTGGTGGATCGGATCGACCCAGACGAGCACGCCGTCGGCCGCGAGCAGTTGATCGCGGGCTGCGTCGGCAAAGCTTTCGTCGTAGATCACGGGGCGCGCGTCGATGCCGAGCGCGGCGAGCGCGTCGAAAACGCGGACGAAGCGGCTGTTTTGCGGCGTTGCATCCCGGCGCGCGACAGCGTCTCCGCGCGAGAGGATGGCCAGGATATTGCGGGAAGAGGAGTGTCGTTCGGTGTCCATGCGCAAGCTCCACGAATTGCGTGCTGCGCAGAGCTTGGACCGGGGTCTCAAGGGGAGTCTGCTTCGTCCCCGTGCGGACCACCTTACGTGAGATGATCTTCGGGTTTCAAGCGTGATGTCGCGGTTCCATCCAAAGGGCGAAACTCTTCGTGAGGAGCTTCGCCTATGCGCAAGTTGACAGCTGGGCTGTGCGGGCTTCTACTTCGCGCATCGGGGACGTGCGATCTCCCCGTGAGGCGACATGCCCAAGAATCGCGTCCTGTTCACAGAGGACGCCGCATGTCATTTGAAACCTTGCCATCCAAACTGTCCCGGCCCCTCGGCGCCTTGTTGCGCGTCGGTGCTTGCTCGGCGCTGATTGGCGTCTTTCTCTTTGCGGCCGTTCGCGCGCAGGATGTCGACTGGCAGAAGGTCGACGAGGCGCTGGGCCGAAAACCGGTCGTCACCGGCGACGTGCATCGTTACGGCTTTCCGCGCACCGATCTCACGGTGACGCTCGACGGCGTCACGATCAAGCCCGCGCTGGCACTCGGCGGCTGGGTTGCATTCAAGCCCGCGCATGGCGGCATCATGGCGATGGGCGACCTGGTGCTGCTCGAATCCGAGATCAACCCGGTCATGCTGAAGATGATCGCGAGCGGCCTGGAGATCACCGCCGTGCACAACCATCTGCTCGGCGCGAGCCCGGCGACGTTCTACATGCACGTGGCCGGCCACGGCGATCCCGTTGGGATCGCGACCGCCATCAAGGAGGCGCTGGCCGAAAGCAGGACGCCGCCGTCGGCGCCGGCGTCGACGGCCGCTCCGCCTGCCGTCGATCTCGACACCGCGCAGCTCGACCAGATCATCGGCGTCAAGGGGCAGGCCAACGGCAGCGTCTACCAGTTCAACGTGCCCCGCCGCGATCCGGTGACCGAGCAGGGAATGCAGCTGAGCCCGGTCGGGCCGCTGGGCGTTGCGACCGCCATCAACTTCCAGCCGACCGGCGGCGGCAAGGCGGCCATCACCGGCGACTTCGTGCTCACCGGCGACGAGGTGAATCCCGTGATCAAGGCGTTGCGGTCGCACGGCATCGCCGTGACGGCCCTGCACAGCCACATGCTGGACGAACAGCCGCGCCTGTTCTTCATGCACTTCTGGGCAAACGATGACGCGGTCAAGCTCGCGAACGGCGTGCGTGCCGCGCTCGACAAGACGGCCAGCACGAAGAGCTGAAGCCAGGATTGAGCAAGGAGCCGCGTGATGTCTTACGAAGCCAGGCCGATGCCGTTCGACCCGAAGAGCGGAGCCGGCAGCGTGCCGCGTGCATGAAGAACCATGCCGGACCACCATGCATCGCGGCACTCGCCGCGCTGACTTTGCTAGTGGGAGGAAACGCCGTGGCCGAGACCCTGAATTTTGACGACGCTCCTGCCGGAAAGCCGCCCAAAGGGTGGACTCTAACGATGACCGGCAAGGGACAGCCGAAATGGACCGTCGAGGCGGAGCCCACGGCGCCAAGCAAGCCGAACGTTCTCAAGCAATCCGGACGAGCGACCTTTCCGGTGGCGATCAAAAGCGATACCGCCATCCGCGACGGCTTCGTCGAGGTCAAATTCAAGGCGGTCACCGGGTCGGAAGATCGCGCCGCGGGACTCATCTGGCGCGCAAAGGATGCCGACAATTATTACGTCGTCAGGGCGAACGCGCTGGAGGACAATGTCGTGCTCTACAAGACGATCAAGGGCATTCGAACGTCGCTGGGGATCGTTGGTCGCAAGGGCGGCTATGGCGTCAGCACGCCGGTGCCGTCCGGGCAATGGCATGCGTTGCGTTGCGATTTCGCAGGAAGTCGGTTCAAGGTGACCTACGACGGACAGCCGCTATTCGAGGTGGAGGACGGCACGCTTGCGAACGCGGGCATGATCGGCCTGTGGACCAAGGCGGATAGCGTGACCCTGTTCGACGATCTGGCATATGGTGAGATCAAATAGGCGTTTGTCCACCTTGCCGGAGATAACCATGAATGTTCGACGTCTGTCGGTCGCGACGGCCCTGCTGATTGCGTCCATCTGTCCACTCCGGGCGGAAGACGCCCTGGTCGCCACCAAATCGCTTAGTCCGGAGCTGGCGCTCGATCTTGCGCGCGCCGCGCTGGGCAGCTGCCGCACCCGTGGCTACCAGGTTGCCGTCGCTGTCGTCGATCGCTTCGGCGTCACGCAAGTGATGCTGCGCGATCGCTTTGCGGGCTCCCATACGCCATCGACGGCATCCGGCAAGGCGTGGACGGCCGCCTCGTTCAAGACCAGCACGACCGAGCTGAATGCGATCAGCCAGCCGGGCATGATGCAGTCGGGCATTCGCAATCTTCCCGGGGCGGTCATCATCGGAGGAGGGCTGATCGTCGAAGCAGCCGGCTCGCTGGTCGGAGCGGTCGGCGTGTCCGGAGCTCCGGGCGGTGACGCGGACGAAGCGTGCGCGAGAGCCGGGATCGAGGCCATACGTGACAAGCTGGAGTTCTGAGGAGCGGCCCCGTCAAGCTATCGGATGGACTCGTCCGCAGCCGTTGCCGCGAGCTTGGCGGGCCGTCTGATGCCGGAGACAAGCAGGCGCCGCCCCCGCACGGCCGGGTGCGGCGCCTGATCGACAGAACAATGACCAATCACCGACTGTAGCGCGAACCAAAGAAGGAAGAATCTCGGGCTTCGGCAACGATCGGTCTCGATACACCAATGTCTGCGAGCATCCGGTCGTCGAGTTCGAGAAGCTCGTTGTATTGGCGACGCCGTTCTATTCCGTCCAAAATCGCGAGCGGAAATTTCCAGAACCACCCAAGATTTGGAGAGGGGCCGAAGGCTGCGCCGGATGTATCGGCAAGACCGGTGGCGCTGCTGCAAGACATGTTTCACCTCCGCAATGGAGCGAAACAACGCTTGGCTCGAAAGCTAGTCGGGCGGTTGTGTGTGACCCGAAGCCCATCGCTATCATGCTCCCGTTTGGCGCACAAGCGATCCGGGCAGTTTGCGGATCGCGACCCCGGCCAATTCCGCTCCCATCTCTCGCCGCTACGGCTGCGGAGGATAGCGGTCGAACGTCGGCAGCTCATGCGCGCGCTCCATCCAGTGAAGGCGCTCGGCGACCTGGATGTGCATCGTTGCAGGAACGGCATCGGGATCATCGTAAGTCGCGCTCTGGATGTCGATGACCCGCCTTAGGACGAGTTCAGAACGCCTCGGATGCATCGCTTCCTGCATCATCGTCGGCGTGGAGGATGGTGTCCGACAGCAGTGCCGCGGCCTTCTGGAGCGGAGCAATGAACCGGTCCAGTTCGGTGAAGCTCACCCGTGCGACGGGAACGGAGACACCCAGGCACGCGATCAATTCGCGATCGGGCGACAGGATGGGAACGGCGCAGCCGACCACACCTCTCACATATTCCTCGTTGGTCTTGGCCCAGCCGCGCTTGCGGGTCTCCTCGAGCACCGTCATCAGGCTCTCGACGTCCACGATCGTCGTTTCGGTATATCCGGTCAGGGCGAGGGCGCGGCACAGCTTCTCGCGCGCACGTTCCGTCAGGCGGCTCATGTAGATCTTGCCGGTCGAGGTGCAGTGGAGCGGGGCTGCTTCTCCCGGATTGAATTGCAGTCCCTGAGGTTGCGACACGCGGACGCTGTCGACGTAGGACACGGCATTGTCACGCACGATGCCGATCTCGCATTGCTCGCCGATCTCGGCAGCGACAGCGCGGAGCACGGCGTGGCGGCGCGCGGTCCGGAAAGCCGCGCCGATCACCCGAGCCGACAGCGTGACCAGCTGATTGCCGACCACATAGCGCTTCGTTCCCAGCGCCTTCTGAAGCAGCCCGCGCTGCTCCAGATTCCCGATCAGCCGGTGTGCGGTCGGCAAGGGCAGGGACAGCGCACTGGCGACTTCCGCCACCGAGGCCGCTCTGGTCTGGCCGGCGACGTAACCGACGATCGCGAAAGCACGGTCGAGCGGTCCGTCAGGGCTGGCTTCCGGCATTGGGCGTTCTCCGCAATCTGATTACGAAATTATCATTTTTCGGAATAAAAACTACTAAAATATGAAAATTATCGTAGCTGGCTTGGTGATCTGCCCATATCGTTGGCTCTGCCGGGCGGTGAACAGGATTTGTGCAGTGCGAACCGCTGCGGACACGCTCAGGAGATCGGCAGGAGATCGGGATGTCCCACTACGACGTTGATGCCGTGCGGAAGGAGTTTCCGGCTGCCGAGCGGATCACCTATCTCGACTCCGGCTTCCAGACGCCGCTCGCGCGTCCCGTCAAGGCGGCGATCGATCGTTTCCTGAGCGAAGGCCTGGAAACCGCCGGCCCCAAGAGTGTCTGGCTCGACCGCATCGAGCAGACCCGTGCAAGAGTGGCGCGGCTCCTCGGCGCATCCGCCGACGAGATCGCCTTCACCAAGAACACCTCCGAGAGCATGAACATCGCCGCGAATGCGCTGCCGCTGCGCGCCGGCGACAAGGTTTTGATGATCCACGGCGATCATCCGAACAATGCCTACGCGTTCCTCAATCTGCGTCGCAAGGGCGTGGCGGTCGAGTTCGTGCCGATGACCGAGATCGTCAACGCCGAGAGCATTCGCCCCTACATCGACGCGAGCACAAAAGCGATCTCGATGTCGCAGGTGACCTTCCATGCCGGTCACCGGTTCGACGTCGAGAGCATCGGCGCGCTGTGCCAGCAGAACAATCTCTATTTCGTCGTCGACGTGATGCAGGCGATCGGCGTCGTGCCGATCGACGCCAAGGCGATGCGCGCGACCTTCATCGGGTCGGGCAGTCACAAGGGGCTGCTGGTGCCGCAGGGGCTGGGCCTGCTCTATTGGGACAAGTCGAGGGCCGAGCTCGAGCCGGCCTATCTTGCGGCCGCGAGCCTTGCGGAGATTCCGGCCGATCTCATCGCCGATCCCGACAAGCTCGATCCGGCCCCGAGCGCGCGCCGCTTCGAGCTTGGCAATTTCAATCTTCCGGCGATCCATGCGCTCTCTGCCTCGCTCGACATGATCGAGGCGCTCGGCGTTCCGAACATCCAGAACCATTGCTTCGATCTCGGCGATCATCTCATCGCCGGGCTGGATACGCTGGGTGTTGACCTCGTCGGTCCGCGCGACCGGCAGCATCGCGCGCCGCACATCTACGTCATCGCACTGCCGGCTGCCGAATGGCTCGGCCATTTCGAGGAGAACGGGATCCGCGTGTCGCCGGAGCGGGACGGCATTCGCGTGTCGTTCGGAATGTTCAATACCTTCGCGGACGTCGACCGCCTGATCGAGATCATCCGGCGGCGCGGCGTGAAGCCATCATCGAGGGCCGCCTAGGCTGCCACCAAGGAGACGTACATGACGAACTTTGCGCGTGTCTTGAGCCTTCTGTCCGGCCTCGCCATCATCGGCAGCGGGCCTGTCGCCGCGGCCGACAGTCCGACGCTCGCCCGGATCAAGTCCAGCGGCGCCATCACCATCGGCCACCGCGAGGCCTCGATCCCGTTCTCCTATCTCGGTCCGGATCAGAAGCCCATCGGCTTTTCCATCGACCTCTGCGCCGCCATCGTCGAGCGCGTCAAGGCGGAGACCGGCCTGCCCAGTCTCAAGGTCAATTACGTCCCGGTGAATTCGTCCAACCGCATCCCGCTGATCCAGAGCGGCACCGTCGACATCGAGTGCGGCGGCACGGCGAACGACAGGAAGCGGCAGGAGCAGGTCTCGTTCTCCGTCGCGACCTTCGTCAGCCAGCCGCGCTGGCTGACCAAGGCCGATAGCGGCCTGAAGACCGCCCGCGATTTGAAGGGCAAGACCATCGTCGTCACCCAGGGCTCCAATGCGGTCGGCTTCGCGCAAGGCGTGAACGCGAAGGAGCAGCTCGGCCTCAACATCGTTCAGGCCAAGGACCATGCGGAATCCTTCCTGATGCTGAACACCGGCCGTGCGGCTGCCTTCATGGAGGACGACATCCTTCTCGCCGGCCTCAAGGCCGCGGCTGCGAATCCGGACGCGCTGATATTTCTCCCCGAGGGCTACGCGAAGATCTATTATGGCCTGATGTTCACGAAGGGCGATGCCGGCTTCAAGGCGCTCGTCGACGACGTGCTGTCCAAGCAGATGGCGTCGGGTCAGTTCGAGAAGGCCTACGCGAAATGGTTCACGCGGCCCATTCCGCCGAAGAATGAGAATCTCGCGTTTCCGCTGACCGATGAACTCATGGAGCGGATCGCGCATCCCAGCGACGCGGTTGATTGATCGCGACCTTGCCGGAGAGTTTCTCGCAAACTGAGCTCTGAGGTACGCCATGTTCGCAGTGCTTCTTGAACAGACGGCGGATGGCCAGCGCTACATCGACTGGCTGCTGTCGGGACTCGGGTGGACGCTGGCGCTGGCCTTCTTCGGCTGGTGGATCGCCTTTGCCATCGGCGTCGTCGTCGGCATCGGCCGGACTGCGCGAAGCCGGACCGTTGCGGCGCTCGCGCGGCTCTATGTGGAGATCTTCCGCAACATTCCCGTGCTCGTGCAGATGTTCCTCTGGTACTTCGTGCTGCCGGAGATCCTCCCCGTCACGTTCGGCAACGCCATCAAGCAGATTCCGCCGCCCTGGGGATCGTTCTTCCCGGCGCTGCTGTGCCTCGGTCTCTACACCGCGGCCCGGATCGCCGAACAGGTTCGTGCCGGCATCGAGGCCTTGCCGAAAGGGCAGGTCGAGGCGGCGAGCGCGCTCGGGCTCACCGGATATCTGACCTATCGCTACGTCATCGTGCCGCAGGCGCTGCGCCTGATCATCCCGAGCCTCACCAGCGAGGTGATGGGCATCTACAAGAACACCTCGGTCGCACTCACGATCGGGCTGATGGAGCTGACGGCCCAGGCCCGGCAGATCAGCGAAGCGACGTTCCAGACCTTCACCGCTTTCGGCGCCGCGACGCTTGTTTATCTCGCGCTGGCGCTGATTGCCTATCAGGGCATGGCGCTGATCGACAGGGCGGTGCGCATTCCGGGCACCGGGCACGCAGGGACTACGGCCGAACCGGCTTCCGCGAACGCCGCGCAACAGATCGGCGCCTTGCCCGACGCGATGGAGGTCGTGAAATGAACAGCCTCGATTTCTCCATTCTCGCTCAGGCGTGGCCCTATCTCTGGTCGGGCCTGCTGTTTTCCCTGGCGCTGACCGCCGTCGCTTTCGTGGTCGGCCTGATCCTCGGCACCTGCTTGGCGCTGGTGCAGCACTTCGAAGTGCCCGTCATGGCGAAGGTCGTGCGTGGCTATGTCGCGCTGATGCGCTCGATCCCGCTGATCCTCGTGCTGTTCTGGTTCTTCTTCCTGGTGCCGATCGTGCTCGGCCATCTCGGCGGGGGCGGCCGCCCCGTTCCGATCGGCGCGACCTGGACGGCGTTCATCACCTTCGCCCTGTTCGAGGCCGCCTATTATTCGGAGATCATCCGCGTCGGATTGCGCGCTGTGAACCGGGGACAGTTCGAGGCGTGCCAGGCGCTCGCGCTGTCGACCTTCGACACCTATCGCAGCGTGATCCTGCCGCAGGTGCTTCGCGTGGCAAGCCCGATCATCCTGAGCCAGACCATCATCCTGTTCCAGGACACCTCGCTGGTCTACGTCCTGTCGCTCACCGATCTGCTCGGCGCCGCCTCCAAGCTCGCGCAGCTCAACGGCCGTCTCGTCGAGATGTATCTGGTCATCACCGTGGTCTACCTCGCGATCAGCTCGGTGGCCTCGCAATGCGTGGCGTCCCTGCGCAAGCGCTATGCGATTGCGGGAACGGGCCGGTAGCGTATCGACCAATCCTGGGAGAGGAAAATGCTTCAGAACGCAGCCGCGAACGAGCCTGGCCAGTCGGCGCCGATCGTCACCGTGGAGAATCTGGTGAAGCGCTTCGGCCATTTCACGGCGCTGAGTGACGTCAACCTCAATGTCGCGGCGGGCGAGAAGATCGTGCTGTGCGGTCCCTCGGGCTCGGGCAAGTCGACGCTGATCCGCTGCATCAACCGCATCGAGAAGCACGATGAGGGGCGGATCGTCGTCGATGGCGTCGAGCTGACGGGCCGGATGGGCGACATCAACGACGTCCGACGCGAGATCGGCATGGTGTTCCAGAGCTTCAACCTGTTTCCGCATCTCTCGGTCGTCGAGAACTGCATGCTCGCGCCGATCAAGGTGCGGGGACTGTCCCGCACCGAAGCGCAGGAGCGCGCGATGGGCGTATTGCGCAAGGTACGCATCCACGATCAGGCGGGCAAATATCCCGGCCAGCTCTCCGGCGGCCAGCAGCAGCGTGTCGCCATCGCCCGCGCCCTGTGCATGCAGCCGAAGATCATGCTGTTCGACGAGCCGACCTCCGCGCTCGACCCGGAGATGGTCAAGGAGGTGCTCGACACCATGGTGGAGCTCGCGCGCGACGGCATGACGATGGTCTGCGTCACGCACGAGATGGGCTTTGCCCGCGAGATCGCCGATCGCGTCGTGTTCATGGACCGCGGCGCCATCGTCGAGGAAGCCGACCCCGAAACCTTCTTCCGCGCGCCGAGGACGGAGCGGGCGAGGGGGTTCCTCAGCCAGATCATTCACTAGGGCGATTTTTGTCTCGGCGCGCTTTTGTAAAACCCTCAGCGTCAAATCCGGGTCGCGAAGTCAACGCGAATCCAATTGCGACCGCTCGCCATAAGCTTTCGCCCGCAATTTTTCAGCAAAAATATTGTTCGGATCGATCTCGATGATCCTGGTGCAATCGGCGATAGCACGGTCAAAATCGCGTTTGTGCAGGTAGACCTCCGCACGAGCGAGGTATCCCCACACACCGTTCGGGCTGATCTCTATTGCTTTACTCGCGTCGGCCATGGCGCCCTCATCATCGCCCTTTTTTGAATAGGCGCGTGCGCGGACGAAGTAAGCGAAATGGAATTTTGGATCCATCTCAATGGCTTTTGTTGCGTCCTCGATCGCGCCAACAACGTCATTCTTTCGTTCGCGGATTGAACCGCGATTGCTGTAGGCCCTCACGTTCTCGGGGTCGATCTCGATGGCCTTCTCGGTGTCAGCGAGGGCCCGGTCGATATCGCCTTTGCTTCCGTACGCAGCGCCACGTCTCGCGTAGGCGTTTGCCAATTTTGGATTGATTTCAATTGCCTCGGTTTCGTCGGCAATCGCTGCGTCGAAATCGCGCTTTCGCCAATGGGCTGCCCCACGATTATAGTAGACGACGGCGCGGTCTTCTTGACGAAGATCGGTCGATTGAAGAAGGCGAGTGCACGCCAGAATAGCTGGGTCCTCAGCGTCATCAGCTGTGCATGATTTCCAATCTTGATTGCTTTCGGCCAACGCCAGACACGGGATCAGCGCCAAGGCGACTGATGAGACCTTCAGGAAGCGATTTTTCCAAATACGCATTGTGCCTCGGCCGCGCCTTAAGAACTGTAATATCCGCGATGCCTCCCGCGTGGGCGGTATCGTTACCCCCAGCGCCTTCGCGGTCTTGCGGAAATCAGCGCGCGAATTTGTAGTAAGCGAGCGCCGCCGAAGTGACCGTCAGCAATGCCGAAGCAATCCAGATCGGCCCCAGCACAAAGATGGCTATCGCGCCCTGCCCACAGGCACCACATGCAACCCAAAAGAACATCGGAAAAAAACATAATAGGATGATGACGGCAAATCCTGTACTGAGCCAAACGCCTCTCGGCCCCCATCGCGCACCAAAAAACCACGGCAAGGCAGGAAATCCGAATGACAGGATCACCAGGATGTTCATCAGAACGTCGAACATGATCTCTGCCCGATTGGCTTTTTAGCTAGCGCTCCAAACCCACCTAAAATGCCGCCGGCAAAGCCGTCGATGTGAATGCCAAAGCAGCCAGCGCGCATGCTCTTGGTCGTTAACACCAGGCAGATGGTTCAAAAGTCATGGGAAAACCGCGCGAGCCGTTGTCATCGCTGCGATCCCGGCTCCGGGCGCATAAGCCGAATACTAGCAAGGCGGGCGCGCAGGAGCGCGACGTCAACCTCCACGGTGCAGTCGCGAGAACCGGAAATTGCAATGGCTCGCGCCGCCCGCGAGCGTTTGCGTCCGTTCCAGGTGGATGCCGCGCGTTGCATAGGCGTCGAAATCGAGCCCGCAAATGTTCGGCAGGATGTCCTTGTCGCCATGGCGCGCCGCGAATTTGCAAAAGCCGCAAGCTTTGTAGTTGATGCCGAATTCAAAGCCGTCGCCCGGACCCGGCTCGACGAAATCGTAGACGAAATCTTCCGGAAACTGCGCCTGGTGGCTTTCAGTCGTGCTCTTCGCGGCCTGCTCGCGCATCAGGGCCCGGTTTTCCTGCGACATGAATTGATGCCCCGAGGCGAGACGTTCCGCCTCTGGCACGGTCAGCAATTGCGCCTTGTAGGTTTCCCGCTCGATCTCGCCGATCACGGGCAGCGGCACGCCATGCCGCCGAAGCACGCGGCTGATCGCCATGAAACCCATCAGGCGCATGAAGAAATCGCTCATGCGGCTTGCCGCGCCGCCGACATAGGGCATCTGGGTCAGCACGATCTCGAATTCGTCCATCACCTCCTGCCTGACCCCGTCGAAATCGGAGAGATGCGCGCGCTCGCAGAGCATCGCTTCGGCAAGGTCGAGGCGATGGCGCATGGCGGCCTCCATGCCACCGCGATGCGCTTCGTAAAAGGGATGGACGGTCTTGGCCATTGGACACCTGACATCGTTGGCTTGTTGGAAAGTCGGCGAAGCCGGTTTCAGTCCGCGGCGATCGCCTCGATCTCCAGCAGCCATTTGCTGTCAACGGTCTCGGCGACCACGACCGTCAGCGCGGGCTGGTGATCCCCGAGCATCGCGCAACGAATGGTGCGGTTGGTCACGAGCTGATTCCGGTCGGTCAGGAACGTGGTGACCTTGACCAGATGCTCGACGCGAAGGCCGGCGGCGGCGAGCACCTCGATGACGTTGCGCCAGGCCTGCTCGCATTGCGCCTCGAAACCTTCGGGCACGCTACCGTCGGATCTCTCGGGCACCTGGCCGCTGATGAACAACAGGCGTCGATGCTGCTTCAATTCAAGTCCCATGCAGTATCCGCCGGCGGGAGGGTGGAGCGTTGCGGGATTGTGGCTGACGATGTGAGCTAAGGGCATGGGGTTTCTCCGGATTGCGGGCCGACCGTATCCGGCGACGTCGCCACGGCGCAAAGCATGGTTTCTTCAGCCCAGCATTAGAAAATCTATTGCAAGGTCGCGGCCCATCGGTGTCAAACTTGCGGTGCGATGACCTACACCCTTCCACCCCTCAACGCGCTCCGCGCCTTCGAGGCCGCGGCGCGGCATCTCAGCTTCAAGCTGGCCGCGCACGAGCTGCACGTCACGCCCGCCGCCGTCGGGCAGCAGGTGAAAGCGCTGGAGGCGCGCCTCGGCGTGCAGCTGTTCGAACGGCTGCACAAGCAGCTCATCCTGACCGCGGCCGGGCAGGCCTATCTGCCCGGGATATCGGATGGTTTTCGCCGGATTGCGGATGCGACCTCGCAATTGAAACCGGCAGGTGCGGTGCTGCTGCAATTGGGCGTCCATGGCAGCTTCGACCTGCGCCGTCTCGACCTTGCGGCGTTTCGCAGCACGCATGCGGACATCGGTTTGCGGGTGCTGCAGCCTGCCGGCTTGCAGGAATTGGTCGAGGGCAAGGTCGACCTGCTGATCGCCCGCGGTCTCGGCCGCCATCCGGGCTATCGCTGCGACCGGATCGATGAGGGATCCGGCCTGGGGGATTGGCTGATCGCGCCCGAAGGCACCGCGGATTGTCCCGAGGTGGTCAGCTTCCGCGCATGGCTGCGTAGCCTGGTGGCTGAGAACCCGCGCACCAGCCGCCGCCCGCGACTTGTCGGCGGCGTCGGAACGTGAAGCGGCAGCAGGAATGCGGCTGGTCTTCCTGGCCGGCTAGCGAGCAGGTATGCGAATGAGGCTATCGACGATGCCGGAGCCCTCGGCGACGAGCTGCTGACCGCTCATCCAGATATCGCGGCCTGCGATTTCGTGATGGACTCGCGAAAGACGGCATGACGATGGTCTGCGTCACGCATGAGATGGGCTTTGCCGCGAGATCGCTGATCGGGTGGCGTTCATGGACCGCGGCGCCATCGTCGAGGAAGCCGATCCCGAAACCTTCTTCCGTGCGCCCAGGACGGAGCGGGCGAGGGGGTCTCAGCCAGGGCGTGAACTGAATATCCTTGGCGTCGAGCCATTGCTGGCAGCCATGCGAGCGTGAGGCGCGGCAGCAGACTCAAGGGCGACGCCGATGGTCGCCCTACGCTGCATGGAGGTGATGCAGAGCCGTGTTTTTACACAACCTGGACAGACCGATTGGAGACGTACTTGCTTCCAATTCGAGCGATGACAGGGCCAATTTTGACCCTGAGCGGACATTTCGGATATTGATGGCTGCGGAAATCGACATCACTCAATGCTCACCTCCTGAGTTGCAAGCGGAACGACGCAAAGCATGAAGAGTGGCGACAGAGTCGCTGAACCCACGTGCACCGTGCTTCATCTGAACAATTACATTCTGCATAGCGCATTCGGTCAGGACAGTTGACAGTGCGCGCTGCGTTTTTTTGGGCGTGACGCTGACGTCCGCCGCGTTCCATGCTATTATGTTAGCATCCCAGGTCGTTCGGTCGAGCCTTGTATTGAGGTCAAAACCGATGATTGGAGCCACCATCCCCACATACTTCGTCAGTCTAAGGCGAAGCATCATGAAAGCATGATCACGTTGACGCTCGGCGCCGGCGTGCAACTCAATTTGGCAGGAGAAAGCATACGCAGGTCGATTTCAACTCGCGGCAGTTCACGGCGGAGACCTGAACCGCCGCTTGATCTAAGGAGGCACTCATGAACTTCTTCAATGTGCGCATAGCCCCCACATTTACCGCGGCGGTGAGACTCACCAAAGCAACGGCTTTTGCTGTAGCGCTCATGTCCTTTCCCCCCGCCGCTGTCGCGGGAGAGCCGATTGAAAAGAAGGGGACTACTCCTTATGTGACGCACTTTATTTTTCGGCCCTTGATGAGCATTGACACCGCCGAACTCGGCAAGGCCACTACGCTAGAGGCGGTCGGGACCACTCAAAACATGAAGGGAGAGAAGATGCTGGACAAGATGTCAGCACGCTGCGTGGCGCTGAACGTCGCGTCCGGGGACAAAAAATACATTGACGGAGCTTGCGTGCTCGCCGACAGCGACGGCGACAAGATTTTCTCAACCTTCGATACTCGAGACCTCGACAAGACCCAGCCGAAGATGGATTGCGGAACGCATATCATCACCGGCGGTACCGGCAAGTATAAGGGCATCACCGGAAGCGAACCATTTGCGTGCATAGCTATGCCTGCGCTGGCTGGCTCTGGCGATTATTTTGCGATGGACATCCCGCACAACACGTCCTGGGAAATCAAATGATCCTGAACTCGACGTCGCCGTAAGGTTGACTGTTGAGGCGGCCATCAATCGTTGAACGAGAGCCTAGCCCACCACAGCTGGGCTCTTCTTCTGTTCATAATTTAGGTCGGATGGTCCGCTCGTGGCCCCTAGCAGTCCTCGGTCTTCGACGCCGTGATGTCTGCTTTTAGAGGTGAAACAGACTCGTGCTGGAATTATGAGTACACGCCTAGATCATTCACTAGGGGCGAACCGGAGCGTGCCGGCGCGGCGCGTCGGCTTGCCGGTGTCGTTGGTGTGATTGACGCCGTCCATGACGGGCACTTCAGCGAAGTCGAACGGGCTGACGCCGTCCAGGCAGGCCACGTTGACGGCATAGAGAGACGTGTCCGATCGCCGCTGATGATGCGTGTAGATTCCGCAAGCTGAGCAGAAGAAGTGCTGCGCCGATCCGGTGTGAAAGCGGTAGCTCGCCAGGGCATCCTCGCCTTGCAGGAACCTGATCCCGCCCATTTCCGCCATGGCCACCACGGCGCCGCGCATGCGGCAGTAGGAGCAGGTGCAGCGGCGGATCGACTTGAAGCCGTCGCTCAGCGTCACCTCGAAACGCACCGCGCCGCAATGGCACTGGCCGGTCCGAACGTTCGAGTCGTCCACCATGTCGCCTGTGTCTCCTGTTTCAGGTCGCTTCTATCACGTCTTCGGCGAGCCATGTCACTTGGGTTGCGCGGGTATCAACCATCGTTGCGCGTCCCAAATCGTGCCACTCCTTCAAAGATGGGCTGGGTATGGTCGGAACGACATCCATTCCGTTGGGAGGTCCGGAGGGACCTGCAGACGAGGCGACGGATGCCAGCCAGCGGGCACCACGCGCCGGCACCGATTGGCGCATCTCACAATTCGGCTGGCGCCTTCTGCCGCTGCCAAGTCCCACCGAAACCTAGAGACATTGCAAGACCAGCGATCGGCCCGATCGCTCCTTCAATCGGCAAACCTAGGAACACGGCATGCAAACGTCCCCACTTTCCCGTCGATCTGCGATCTTCCTGCTGATGACGGTCATGAACGTTGGATTGATTCCGATGGCGCACGGCGAGGCGCCGGTCCCCGATGCGATCGTCGGAACATGGGAGGCGGACGACGGCACCGTGAAGCTCGACATGGTCAAGGCCGGCACCGAATTCCAGGCGCGTATGCTCTACGGCAACGAGATCGTGGAGGCGGACAATGTCACGTTCAAGAAGGACGCCAAGAACCCTGATCCGGCCCTGCGTCCGCGCTCGCTGAAGAACATCGTCTTCATCATGGGCTTGCGCTGGGCCGATGGCGAATGGAGCGGCGGCTCGATCTATGACGCCTCGTCAGGGCGCACCTACAATTGCAAGGCGACCGTCAAGGACGGCAAGATGCATTTGAGAGGATATCTCGGGCTTCCCGCGATGGGGCAAACCCGCTCTTTCCACCGCGTGCGTGGGTGAACGGTTTCCGCCAATCCCGAACCCTTTTGCAGAAGCGCGGCCCTGGTGTCGCGCTCTTTGTTTGAAAAGCACCGTAAATACAGTGACTTAAGCTTTGTCGCCTGCAATGGCGTGTTGTGCCAGTCTGTTGGCGTGCTTGGTTAGTCACTTCGTTTCATGAAGGCATCAGGATGAAGGCCTGAACGAAGAGAGGTCAGTATGTCCGCGACATCGAAAAGAACGGCGCTCGTTACCGGTGCCTCTTCCGGCATGGGCAAGGAAATCGCCAAGCGCCTGATCAAGGACGGCTTTCAGGTCTACGCGGCAGCGCGCAACGTCGAAAAAATGAGCGATCTCGCAAAGCTCGGCGCGAGGACTTTGCGCATGGACATTTCCAGGGACGCCGAGATCGTGGCGGCGGTAGACACCATCATCGACGAAGTCGATGGCGTGGACGTGCTCGTGAACAATGCGGGGTTCGGACTGTACGGTCCCGTCGAAGACGTCAGCATCGACGAAGCGCGATACCAGTTCGAAGTGAACCTGTTCGGTGCCGCCCGGTTGACACAGCTCCTGCTGCCGAAGATGCGAGAGAGGCGCTTCGGCACCATCGTCAATGTCACCTCGATGGGGGGCAAGATCTACACTCTGCTGGGTGCGTGGTACCACGCGACCAAGCATGCGCTGGAAGGCTGGTCCGACTGTCTGCGGCTCGAACTCGCCCCGTTCGGCATCAAGGTCGTTGTCGTCGAGCCGGGCCTGATCGAGACGGCGTTCGGCGACGTGGTTGCCAAAGGCCTGCTCGATCGCTCCGGTACGGGACCATATGCCAAGCTCACGCAAGCGGTCGCGAGATCGACGCGGGATGCCTATGGTCACGGACGCGGCACCAAGCCAGGTGTCATCGCCGGCGTCGTGTCGAAGGCCGTGAAGGCGGCCAGGCCGCGGACGCGCTACGTCGCGGGCAAGTATGCTTTGCCCATGATCAAGATTCGCGAGTGGTTTGGTGACCGCATGTTCGACCGCGTCATCATGAGCCAGATGCGCTAGGTACCGACGATGAGTGCAGCAGCCGCAGACAGGTGCAAGGTCCCCCGAGCCTTCTGGCAGGCCGTCGAGCATCTCGGCGTCCCGCCAGCTGCGCTGTTGCGGCAAGCCAAGCTGCCTGCGACCCTGCATCTCAACGATCAGGGGCAGGTCACCACGGATCAGTTCTTTGCGCTCTGGAAGGCTCTGGAGGAGTTGAAGCCTGAGCCCGGGCTCGGCCTCAAGCTGGTCCAGAGCGCCGACACGGCCGTTCATCCGCCGTCGAGCCTGGCCGCGTTCTACGCGAGGGACTATCGTGATGGCCTGCTCCGCATCGCTCGTTTCAAACGCCTTTGCTCGCCCGAGCAACCGCTGCTGAAAGAGAGCAAGGATGACTGCACGATCACGGTTGATTGGCCGTACGCGACCGATCCGGAGCCGGCGATTTCGACGGATGTGACCTTTGCATTTCTCGTCGAACTCGGGCGCCGCGGCACCGGGCAGCATGTGACGCCGAAACGTGTCGAGTTGGTGCGCTCTCGACCCGATAGTGACGTCTATCAGAACTATTTTGAGTGTCCGATCCGCTATGGTGCGACACGAAACGTCCTCGTCCTGAAATCCGCCGACCTGGATCGCCCGTTTCCCGGGCACAATCAGGAACTGCTCGATATCCTGACGCCGGCACTGGCATCGGCCTTGGGTGAGCTGCAAGCCCGCAGCTCCATCAAGGAGCAGGTGAAGGTCGTCCTGAAACGGAGCCTTGCGAGCGGGCGGCCCGAATTGTCAGACGTGGCGCGCGATCTCGGTTTGAGCGAGCGGACCCTTCAGCGCCGTATCACCGAGGAAGGTGCGAGCTTCCGCGAGCTCCTCGTCGAAGCGCGTCAGGAGCTCGGGCGGCAGCTTCTGTCGGATCCGACGGCCGACATCGACGAGGTCGCATGCCTCCTCGGCTATCAGGATGCCAGCTCGTTCTATCGCGCTTTCCGGTACTGGGAAGGCGTGACGCCGAGCCGCTGGCGCGAGCTGCACGGCAACAAGATTCACTGACGGCTGCTGCGTCCCTTTTGGCGCCTGCGGCAACTTCATTGGCGGGCCTCGTCACTGCCGATCCAGGCAGGCGCCGATAGGACTTGCTGAGTAAGTCCAACCCAATCCATCGAGGATATCGCATGTCTGGCAAAGTCTGGTTCATCACCGGGGCATCCCGCGGCTTTGGTCGCGTCTGGGCGGAGGCTGCCCTCAAGCGCGGCGACAAGGTGGCTGCCACCGCCCGCATCCTGGTTGACGTGGCTGATCTTTCGCAACGTTACGGCGATGCCGTGCTGCCGATGGCTCTCGACGTGACCAACGCCCAGGCGGTGCAGAACGCCGTGAGCAGGGCCTACACGCATTTCGGAAAGCTGGACGTGGTCCTCAACAACGCAGGGTACGCGCTGGTCGGAGCGATCGAGGAAGCGCTTGAGGCCGATGTCCGTGCGGAGTTCGACACGAATTTCTTCGGCACGCTCCGCGTCATCCAGGCCGCGCTTCCCCTGCTGCGGCGACAGGGCTGCGGCCATATCATCGGTGTGTCGAGTGTCGCCGGCGTCGTCGCCGGTCCCATCACCGGATTCTACAACGCGTCCAAGTTCGCGGTCGAAGCTCTCCATGAAAGTCTGGCGCAGGAGGTCAAGGGTTTTGGCCTGAAGGTCACGCTGCTCGAGCCTGGCGCTTATGCGACGGGGTTTGCCAGCATGGCCTCGCTCAGGATCTCGCCCGTCATCAACGCCTACAGCAACACGCGGGCGGAGGTGTTTGCCGCCGGCGCCAAGCTTGCTTTTGGCGAACCGGAGGCGACGGCCGATGCGATCCTGAAGATCGTCGATGCCGAGAATCCGCCGTTGCGGTTCTTTGTCGGTACGGAAGGTTTGCCGCGTGCCCGCGCCGCCTACGCCGATCGTCTCGCCACATGGGAAGCGTGGGAGGCCGACTCCAACGCCGCTCGGGGTGAGGCCCGGCAACACAACATCGCTTCGTAGCCGCACCAGCCTTCTTCGGGACAGGCCCGTCTGCTCCACGCGAGCGGGAAACAGAGGATCGCAATGAACGCTACCGCAGTTGCAGACTTTTTCCAGTTCTTCCGCTCGTACCTGTCCAATCCCTGGCAAGTCTCCGCCATCGCGCCATCGGGCCAGTCACTGGCGCGCCTGATGACGCAGGAGATCGTGCCGGGGACCGGGCCGGTGATCGAACTGGGACCGGGCACCGGTATCTTCACCAGGGCGCTACTCCGGCGCGGCGTCGCGGAGCGGGACCTGCTGCTGATCGAATATGGTTCGGACTTCGTCCGCCTCTTGCAAGAGCGCTTCCCGAGAGCGCGCGTGCTTTGGATGGACGCGCGCCAACTCGCTCAGTACGAGCCGTTCGTGGCGCCGGCCTCGGCCGTCGTCAGCGGCCTTCCGCTCTTGTCGATGTCGTCGCGCAAGGTGATCGCGATCCTGACGGGAGTCTTCCGTCACATGCAGCAGGGCGGCACGCTCTACCAGTTCACCTACGGACCGCGCTGCCCGGTGCCCCGGGCAATCCTTGATCGCCTAGGTCTGAAGGCGAGCCTGGTAGGCGAACAGCACTCAATATTCCGCCGGCATCCGTTTATCGCATCCGGCGGCGTCCGCAGCTCAGGGGCGGTGGTGACGTCGATCAGTAGGCTCGGGAAGTTGCCTCAATCACGGCGCTCCGTGCTCCCAAATGAAAACACCCGCGACGGACCTCTCCGCGCGGGTGTGACGAATTCTCGATGATGCCAGCTCGCGAGAGACGGCATGGCTCGCGCGAGATGGGCTTTGCCCGCGAGATCGAGTGGGCAAGGGGGCTCAGCCAGATCATTCACTAGCGGCGAAGCGGAGCGTGCCGGCCTGGCGCGTCGGCTTGCCGGTGTCGTTGGTGTGGTTGACGCCATCCATGACCGGCACCTCGGTGAAATCGAACGGGCTGATCCCGTCGAGGCAGGCCACGTTGACGGCATAGAGAGACGTGTCGGATCGCCGCTGATGATGCGTGTAGATTCCGCAGACCGAGCAGAAGAAGTGCTGCGCTGTTCCGGTGTGGAAGCGGTAGCTTGTCAGGACATCCTCGCCTTGCAGGAACCTGATCCCGCCCATTTCCGCCATGGCCACGACGGCGCCGCGCATGCGGCAGTAGGAGCAGGTACAGCGGCGGATCGACTTGAAGCCCTCGCTCAGCGTCACTTCGAAACGCACCGTGCCGCAATGGCACTGGCCGGTTCGGATGTCCGTGTTGTCTGCCGCCATGACGCCT
This sequence comes from Bradyrhizobium sp. 14AA, assembly GCF_054185205.1. NCBI lineage: Bacteria > Pseudomonadati > Pseudomonadota > Alphaproteobacteria > Hyphomicrobiales > Nitrobacteraceae > Bradyrhizobium > Bradyrhizobium sp. 14AA. The sequence continues at coordinate 119,295 of NZ_JAVAYM010000021.1, forward strand.
GTGTCTCCTGTTTCGGACGGCTTCTAGCAGGTTTTCGCCGGGCTAAGTCACTTGGGTGGTACGGGTATCAACCATCGCTGCGCATCCCAAATCGTGCTCCATTCGTTGGCGCCGGGGGCATGTTCGACTTCAATGCGAATAATCACGAATGGAGAGCCGCTTTGATTTTCGTCGTACCGGTAGACATGACGTAAAACGACGGTCGGCAGAAAATCCGAGCCAGGCGAATGGGCACGAAGTAACCTGGTGTCTTTGTCCCAAGTGATCCCGCCTGGCCGCAGAGTCGTGGCAAAGCCTTCAGGTTGCGCAAGAATTGGAAACTCGATCGGCCTTGGATCTTCTGGCATGGAAAGATCGAACATCTGATCCGAGCCGGCAATCCCCGAACAAAACAGAATGGCAAGGCGGCGGTCGCCGAGTTTCATGAACCGAGCCGGGGCCTGCTTGATTCCTTCCTCGTAACGACAACCTGTCTGCCGCGCCGCAAGCGCCAATCGGCTTGGCAACAAAGCCGGGTCCGATACTTCGAATTCTGTTCGGCCACCGGAGAGGCTGTACCACTCTCGACGCGCTTGGGGGCGTTCCTGCCCGACTGCTAACGCGGCCGAGTTCAAAATCAGGATTGCGGCGAGGGCAAGCGAAGAGAGAAAAGAAGCTAGGGAGCGCATCAAAGACACCCGGGCATGAACCGATTTTCGGTTGGCCGCTTTTGCAGCTAATCATTCTGCCAACGTCTTTTAAGAGGCAGAGCGGAAATCGCCCCTGCTCTCAGCGTTGCTCGTTCAGACGCCATTCGCCATTCCGGCGCTCGATAGAACTCGGGACCCTTCGTTGAGGCTCGCCCAACGACGACGCAAGAAGTTTGATGCGGGTGTTTCCCTGCCAGCCGGCAAATTCATAGAGCCATTGCCCATCGTCCGGAGTGCGATAGTGCCACTCCTTCACCGAAGGGCTGGGCGTGCTCGGAACGACGTCCATCCCGTTGGGAGGTCCGGACGGACCTACAGAGGAGGCGACGGATGCAAGCCAGCGCCTGTCCGGCGAATAGTGTGGCGGCGCAACGATCTCTATTTCTTCACCTGTGTTGAGCCTCACGAGGAGCCAACTCACACCCTCCCAATGATCGACCTCGATTAAAACGAGGTCGTGCTCGGGGAAATACCCCGTCAGTTGATACTTGAGGCAGCCGTCGGCCTCGGTGGCCTGACACTTCGCTTCCTCGTTGAGGTAAATTCGCGTCTTCCCGTTCCCGAACTTCAACTGCAGACCAGGACCGACACGCTGGGCCAGTTCATTGATCTGTTCCAGGCACGGCTTCTCTGAACGATCTACGTCGCCCACGCCGTGGTCGCCAATACAGCGGCCGTCCTGCGACGGATGATCGGAAACGGAATAAGGCGTGACCGCGAGAGCGTTGGCATCGAACAGGAGAAATGCTGCGGTGCCAATAGCAAGCTGTTTCAGGAATGACTTCATCGCATAGCCTGCGTCTGTTGAAGACTAGAGCTGATGGCAGAAAACTCCTTCTGGTTGAGTTAAGAGCTTAGGTCAAAAGTTGCGTATCTCGTGAGAACGAGCGTTGACGTCGTCTTGCAGGTCAAACGCGACCCTCGTTCCAAGGAGAGGCTCCCAAATCAAAACACCCGCGACGGACCTCTCCGCGCGGGTGTGACGATTTCTCGATGATGCCAGTATGCCGGTGTTTTGCCCGACGTGTCAATTTTCCGAATTCTTGACGCGCGGTCGGTCACGTCGATTTTCGGTGATCGGATAGCCCAACGATTTCAACACCCCCGCTACTGTGCATGGGGTTGTTTTTCAGGTTTTTGTTTTGGAGCTGCCGGGAACGGCCGCGCTCAGCGCCGGCCGCGGGGCGCTTCGACCTTGGCGGGCGGCTCGGTCTGCGGGCCGCAGGTCGCGGCACCAAGCGTTGCCTGCGCCTGCTGCATCAGGCCGGGCTCGGGGGCGAGCGCCTTCATCACGATGAGGCCGGTGCTGCTTGGGGAGTCGATGATCAGGCGGTCGGCCGCGGTGACCTCTTCGTCCTCGGGCAGCTCGTTGTGCTGGGCTTCCGTCATCAGGTCGAGCTCGATCACCTTCTTGCCGGCCGAGCGGTCGTTGATGGCGTAATAGGCGATCTCATTGCGGGTGTAGAACGACACCGAGGTGTAGGCCTGGCTCACCGGCACCGTCAGCTTGATCGGGCCGCTCGTGAGGTCGTAGCGGCAGATCGCGAGCGCAAAGGCCGGGTCCATGAATGGCATCGGAGACGTGTTGGGATCGGCGAGGGGGAGCTGCGTCACGCCGTTCAGCTTGGTCATCGGCGTCAGCCGCGAATAGGCGTCCTGGGTCGCGATCCGCGGCAGCGCCAGCACGCTGACGAGGTGGACCACGAGGCCCAGCACCACGCCGGCAACGATGGTGAACACGAGGCGGATCATGAGCAGCCCACCGTGCTGATGGTGGGCATCGGCGCGTCGCGCTGGGTGCGCGTGGCAACCCCGACCGGCGTGTCGTAGAGGCGCAGCATCAAGGCGTAGCGCTCGATGCCACCGGTCGGCAGCCAGTTGCCGGCGCGCGAGCGCGAGGCGATGCGGATCTCGAACGTGCCGTCGGACTGCCGCACGATCTCCTGGCTGGTGAAGCCGTAGCGCTGCAGCGAATTGGCGACGAGGTGGCCCTTGCGGTCGTACAGCGTCAGCGTCCAGAACCGCGCCGGCGGCGTCACGCCGGAGACGATCACGTCGCAGCGGCCGTCGAGCACCTTCTTCTTGTCGTCGGCGGTCGCGGTGAAGGCGACGCCGTCGCCGGTGCCGATCGGCAGCTCGCCGTTGCGCACGATGGTGGCGCGCGAATAGGGATCGACGTCGGCGGTGCCGGTGCGCGGGCGCGCGGTCCAGGGGCCGATGGTCAGCGCGCCGATCTCGGTGCCGCGCGTCGTCGTCATCCAGGTCGCGCCGACGCCGACGACGGTGGCGAGCAGAAGGGCCGTCAATGTGATCAGGATCAGCCGCACGGGTTTCGATCAGTTCTTGCGCGGGGCGGATACGTTCGCATTCTCTTCCGCATAATTCTGCGGGAAGGCGAGCGCGCTCGTCGATGAGGCCGGCTTGGCCGGGTTGTTGTCGTTGGCAGTCGATTTGGTCGCGGTCTTGGCCGCGTCATCCAGCAGCTTTTCGACGCGCACCAGGATGTCGGCGCCGCGCTTGGTCAGCACGGGCGGCGGACCGGGCTTGGTCTCCAGCACCTTCGGCGCCGCATTGGCCTGCGCGGCCATCGGCTGCGGCGGCAGCTTCTGGCCCATGCCGATGCCGGGGATTTCGCGGACCTCGACGCCCTGATGCGCCGCGACCATGATGTCGTGCCAGGTCTGCGCCGGCAGCGAGCCGCCGGTCATGCGGTTGGTCGGCGAATAGTCGTCATTGCCGTACCAGACCGCGCAGGTGAAATTGCCGGTGTAGCCGACGAACCAGGCGTCGCGATAAGCGTTCGTCGTGCCGGTCTTGCCCGCGGTTGGAATGCCGTCGAGCGCTGCGCGGCGTGCGGTGCCTTCGCTGACGACGTGACTCATCATGCCGGCCATGTCGGCGGCGATGTTCGGCGGAATGGCCTGCTTCGGCTTCGGCCCGTCGCGGTCCCAGCGCCAGACGAGGTCACCGGCGCCGGTGCGCACTTCCAGCACCGAATGCGGCGTCACCGACTTGCCGCGGTTGGGGAAGGTCGCGTAGGCCACCGCGTGCTCGAGCACGGTGACTTCGTCCGAGCCGATCGGCAGCGACGGCGTATCGGGCAGGGGGGCCTTGAGGCCGAAGCGGCGGGCGACCTCGACGATCTTGGCGCGGCCGATCTTGGCCGGGTTCGGCGCCTTCGGCTGCTCCTTCTGGCCGATCGCGATCGACAGCTTCACCGGCACGACGTTGATCGAGCGCGTGATCGCCTGCGTCAGCGTCACCGAACCGGAATAGGAATGGCCATAGTTCTGCGGACACCAATTGCCGATGCAGACAGGGCCGTCGACCACGATCGAGTTCGGCGTGAAGCCGTTCAGCAGCGCGGTGGTGTAGACGTAAGGCTTGAATGACGAGCCCGGCTGACGGTAGGCGTCGGTGGCGCGGTTGAACTGGCTTGCGCCGTAGTCGCGGCCGCCGACCATGGCGCGGATGCCGCCGTCGAGGTCGGACACCACGGTCGCAGCCTGCGTCGCGTGATAGTCGCGGCCGAACTGGCGCAGCTGGTTCTCGATCGCGTCTTCCGCTGCCTTCTGCACGTTGGCGTCGATCGCGAGGCGGACCACGAAGACGCGCTCGGTGTAGGACTTCGGGAAGGTGTCGACCAGCTTGCGCATCTCGTCGAAGGCGTAGTCGAGATAGTAATTGGGCGAGGCCTCGTCGCGGCGGTCGACGGCGAACGCCGGATTGCGGCGGGCGCCGAACACCTGGCCATCGGTCATGAAGCCGGCATCGACGAGGTTGTCGAGCACGACGTTGGCGCGGGCGCGTGCCGCGGGCAGGTTGATGTGGGGAGCGTATTTGGTCGGCGCCTTGAACAGGCCGGCGAGCATCGCAGCTTCCGAAAGCGTCACGTCGCGCGCGGATTTGTTGAAGTAGAAATGCGCCGCGCCGTCGACGCCGAAGGTGCCGCCACCCATGTAGGCGCGGTCGAGATAGAGCTTGAGGATCTCGTTCTTGGTCAGGCGCCATTCCAGCCAGACCGCGAGGAACGCCTCGTTGACCTTGCGCTCGATGGTGCGCTCGTTGCTCAGGAACAGGTTCTTGGCGAGCTGCTGGGTGATCGAGGAGCCGCCCTGGCGGACGCCGCCGGCTTGCGCGTTGGTGACGAGGGCGCGCGCGGTGCCGGCGATGTCGATGCCGAAATGCTCGTAGAAGCGGCGGTCTTCGGTCGCCAGCGTCGCCTTGATCAGCACGTCCGGAAAGTCTTCCAGCGGGATCGAGTCGTTGTGCTTGATGCCGCGGCTGCCGATCGGGTTGCCGTAGCGGTCGAGGAAGCTCACCGCGAGGTCGGACTTCTTCAGCCAGTCCTCGTCCGCAGTCTCGCGGAAGGCGGGGATGGCGAGGGTCAGCATCACGACCAGGCCGCCGAGCCCGAGGGTCGCGGCCTCCGACAGCGGCTCGATGAACACCCAGCGCTTCCACCGCCCGACATAGAAGCGGTCCATGAAGGTGGAGTAGCGCTCATAGAGCTCGCGGATGCCCTTGGCCGAGGAGAACAGCGAGGAGTCGATGCGCGCATCGAGGTCCAGGAAGAAATTCCGGACCTTCTGCTTCCAATGCGGTGGTATGATCTGGCGCACCTAGAACCCTTGAGGCTTGGTTCGAAAGCGTTCAAGCACCCGGCCGGGGCGGCATAGGGACGTCTTGAGGGAATGTTGCGGCAAACCCAAGGCGCCCGGTTCGCGTCCTTTGGGGACTTGCTGTTCCTTCTAGCCGAGCGGGGCCTATAAACCAATGGTCAGGCTCGCGATTTTGAACAACAGGCCTAATTGACCCCGGTTCATTACGGGCCTCAAAGGGCGTCCGCTTGCAGCCTCACGGCCGCACGGCCTAGATGACGCCGCCGTAGCTCTTTTCGAACTCTTGTTGAGGCGCATGACCACAGCTCCCAAACGACCTTCAGGCCAGGAAGGATTCTTCTGGAAAACCAAGACGTTGGAAGAGATGTCGGGGCCCGAATGGGAAAGCCTGTGCGACGGCTGCGGCCGCTGCTGCCTGAACAAGCTCGAGGACGAGGATACCGGCCAGATCTATTTCACCCATGTCGGCTGCAAGCTGCTCGATGCCGGCACCTGTGCCTGCAAGGACTATCCGAATCGCTCCGACAAGGTTCCGGACTGCGTCCGCCTGACGCCGGCCAATGTCCGCCCCCTGAACTGGCTGCCGCCGAGCTGCGGCTACAAGCTGGTCGCCGAGGGGCGCGACCTCTATTGGTGGCATCCGCTGGTCTCGGGCGATCCCAACACCGTGCATGAGGCCGGCGTCTCCGTGCGCGGCCGGGTCGAGGGCAGCGAGGAGGATATCCCGGACGAGGAGCTCGAGGACCACATCGTGCAATGGCCGGCCGTGCTGCCGAAACGGGCCCGCCTGAAGCGACGTCCGAAGGACTGACCCGCCGCACGACAGCGATCACGTGCTTGGGATGACCCGGGGGTGGGATGCACCCATGCGCCGTGGTGCCTGCCTGGGAAGAACTTTGCTGTCTACATTGGGCTGCATAGAACGAATCCTTCGCGGCGTTGCGCCGCCCCACGGCTTCCGATCGAGATGAACAAGTTCGAGCGGCAGAGCAGTTCTGCCGACATCCAGACGTTGCCCGACGACATCGCCGAAGAGCTGTCGCGACTTCCGAGCGAGGTCATCAGCGTCGACGACGCACCGTCCATCGCGCCGCCGGCTCCGTTGACCTCGGACGAGGTCCGCACCATCGTCATCAGCCTGATGCTGACGATGTTCCTGGCCGCCCTCGACCAGACCATCGTGGCGACCGCGCTGCCGACCATCGGGCGCCAGTTCCAGGATGTCTCCAACCTCTCCTGGGTGATCACGGCCTATCTGCTCGCCTCGACCGCGGTCGCGCCGGTGTTCGGGACCTTGAGCGACATCTACGGCCGCCGCGTCATGATCATCATCTCGCTCAGCCTGTTCGTCGCGGGCTCGGTGCTCTGCGCCGTCGCCCCGAACATGCCGATGCTGATTCTCGCGCGCGGCCTTCAGGGGCTCGGCGGCGGCGGCATCATGCCTGTCGTGCAGACCGTGATCTCCGACGTCGTCTCACCGCGCGAGCGTGGCCAGTACCAGGCCTATTTCTCCAGCGTCTGGATGGTCGGCGGCATTCTCGGCCCGGTCATCGGCGGCGTGTTCGCCGAGCATCTGCACTGGTCGATGATCTTCTGGATCAATCTGCCGCTCACGGCCGCGGCGCTCGCGCTGCTGCTGCCGAAGATGAAGAAGATCCCGGTGTTCCACCGCAAGCGCAAGGTCGATTGGCTCGGCGGCGTCCTGCTGATGGCCTCTGCCGTCGTCTTCATGCTGGTGCTGACCTGGGGCGGCACGCGCTATCCCTGGCTTTCGCCGACCGTGCTCGCGATGGTGGGCGGTGCGGTCGCGCTCGCCGTCACCTTCGTGTGGCACGCGCGCCGCGCGGACGAGCCGTTCCTGCCGCTGCCGCTGCTCGGCGGAAGTGTCGCGCCGTTCGGACTGACGGCCGGCGGCTGCGCCCTCGGCGCGCTCACGGGCCTCACCGTGCAGCTCCCGCTCTATTATGAATCGGTCTATCACCTCAGCGCCAGCGAGGCGGGCCTTGCGCTGATTCCGCTCGCGGCGATCTCGACCTGCGGCGCGGCCATTGCCGGGCGTACCATGGCGCGGGCCAAGCACTACAAGCGCGTCGCCATCATCGGTACGTCCTGGGCCGCGCTGTGCGGCCTCGGCATGACGTTGACGACGCTGCCGCTGTGGGGCCTGCTGACGCTGATGGGGGCATTCGCGCTCGGCCTCGGCACGACCTTTCCGGTCTGCGTGGTCTCGCTGCAGAATTCGGTCGCGCGGCCGCAGGTCGGCACCATCACCGGCGCGTTGAACTTCTTCCGCTCGCTGATGTCCTCGTTCACGGTCGCGGCCTTCGCCGCCATCCTGCTCATCGCGCTTGGTGCCGATGTTCCGCTCGCCGGCGAGCATCACGTCGCAGGCGGCATCCCTGCGATCCCCACCGAGGACATGCGGCATGCGTTCCGCTACGTCTTCGGCGCCGCCACGGCGCTGATGACCGGAGCCGCGCTCTGCCTGATTGCGATGGAGGAGCGGCCGCTCGCCGGTCCCTCCGTCACCCCGCAGGTGGAGATGGCGGAGTAGGGGTTAGCCGCCGCGATCGGGATCGTCGTCGGCATTGCCCGCGCCCGTCTTCCGCGCTTTCGCCGCAAGCTGCGCCTTGAGCTGTGCCAGCGCCTCGGCCGACCAGTCATGGACATCGGTCACCGCGATCCAGGCATCGACATAATGCTCGGGCGCGTAGACGTGGCCAAAGCCCATCGGCGTATTGGTCGCAACCGCCATGTCGAGGGCGAGCTGGAGCATCGTCACGATCGGATACCATCGCAGCTCCGGTGACACGTCCGGCCCGCGCGGCGCGCTCATCCAGGCCGGGGCCTGATAGGCATCGCTATAGGCGAAGAACGTGATCGCGTCGCTGGCATATTGCAGGTAGACGACGCGGATCGGACCCCAGGGCGCAACTGCCGGCACCGTCGGCCCGTTCTGGTTCATGAAGCGCACGAAACGGTTGTCGCGGAATTCCGGCAGCCACGCCGGCGATCCCGGATTGCGGTTCGCGGTGATCGAGCGCCAGATTCGGCTCTCGAACGGCGCACCGCTCCACAGCGCGCCGGCAATGGGATCGCCGATCATCTCGAACAGCTCCGCGGATTTCTCCGAGTTCATGGCGCCGAGGCTGAGCCCGTGCAGATACAGTTTCGGCCGCCTGTCCTTCGGCAGCGTCGTCCAATAGCCGTAGATCTCCGCGAACAGCGCGCGCGCCGCCTCCGCACCGTATTCGGGCTGAAACAGCAGCGACATCGGGCTGTTGAGATAGGAATATTGCGTCGCGACGCTCGCGACATCGCCATGGTGGAGATATTCGACCGTATCCATCGCGGACGGATCGATCCAGCCGGTGCCGGTCGGCGTGATGACGATCAGGATCTTGCGTTCGAAACCGTGCTGGCGCTTGAGCTCCTCGAGCGCAAGCCTGGCACGCGCCCGCGCCGTGTCGCCGCCGGCGAGGCCCACATAGACCCGCACCGGGTCCTGCGCCGGTCGACCCGTGACGGCGCTGATCTCGGTTGCGGTCGGACCCGAGGCAATGAACCGGCGTCCGGTGCGTCCGAGCTCCTTCCACTTCACCAGTGACGCCGGGCTTCCCGTCCGGTCGGGGGCGGTCGGTTGCGGTCGCTCGGGCTCGTGCAAGGCGTCGAGTTCGCGGAAGGACGAATCGAGCGCGCGAAACGCCGTGTTGATCAGGACATTGCTGGCGATCGACCAGAACAGCAGGCCTGCGGCGAGTACGCCGATGACGTTGGCGACCTTCCGCGGAATGACGCGCCTCGTATGCTCGGCGAGGAAGCGGGCGACAAGCGCGAACAGCCGTCCCAGCACCAGCAGCACGACGAACGTGATCAGGGCGATGACGCAGACCTTGAGCGGATGCGCGGTCTCGACCGGCGCCATCTTCATTACGGCGCGGATCGAGTTCTGCCATTCGGCCGTTCGCCACAGAAAGACGATGACGACGAGCAGGCAACCGACTGCCGCCAGCGCATTCGCGATCGATCTGGCGCGCGCCGAAGGCTCGGGCAGCTCGAGATAGTGCCACAGCCGGCGCCACAGCACGCCGGCGAAATAGCCGATCGCGAAGCAGCCGCCGGCGAGGGCACCTTGCGTGAGATAGCTCCGCGGGATCAGCGTGGGCGTCAGCGCGGCCGCGAAGAACAGCGCGCCCAGCATGAGGCCGATGCCGGATAGCGAGAGGAGTTGTCGCCGAATGAGCCGCGCCAGATTCATGAGCCCCTTCCGATCGCCGCTACCCTCTGTTGGTGTCGGTGAAGCTGCTCTTGCGCGGCAGCAGAATCGTGAATTCGGTGAACTTGCCCGGCTCCGTGGCGACCTCGATCGTGCCGCCGTGCTGCTTGACGACGATGTCGTGGCTCATCGACAGCCCGAGACCGGTGCCTTCGCCCGCCGGCTTGGTGGTGAAGAACGGATTGAACATCTTCTCCTTCACCTCGTCCGGAACGCCGGTGCCGTTGTCGCGGATGCGGATTTCTATGCTCTCGCCGCGGTCGCGGGTCGTGGCGATCACCGCCGGCTCGTAACCGGCCGAGCGGACGTCTGCCTTGCGCTTGGCCACGGCGTAGAAACCGTTCGTAATCAGGTTCAGGAGCACCCGCGTGATCTCTTGCGGGAACAATTCGGCTGAGCCTGCCGCCGGATCGAGGTCGCGCGTCAGCCTGACGTCGAACTGCGGCTTCTCGGCACGCGCGCCGTGATAGGCGAGGTTGAGGCTCTCCTCGACCAGCGCATTGACGTCGCTCAGCCGGTGCTCGCCGCCGCCCTCGCGGGAATGCAGCAGCATGTTCTTGACGATGGAATCGGCGCGCCGTCCGTGCTGCACGATCTTCGCGAGATTGTCTTTCAAGAGCCCGGTCAGCTCGTCGACATCGCTGCGGACATCGTCCGCGAGCGGAACCGGCGCCAGCGCCTCGTTCAGCTCATCCGTCAGCTCGGCGGAGAGGGAAGCAAAATTGTTGACGAAGTTGAGCGGGTTCTTGATCTCATGCGCGATGCCGGCGGTGAGCTGGCCGAGGGAGGCGAGCTTCTCGGTCTGGATCAGCCGGTCTTGCGCGCCGCGCAAATCTTCGAGCGACTTTGCAAGTTCGCTGGTACGGGCCTGCACTTCGTCGAAGAGGCGCACATTCTCGATCGCGATGACGGCTTGGTCGGCAAAACTGGTAACGAGTTCGATCTGCTTTTCGCTAAACGGCCGGATCGCGCGACGTGCGAGAACAATAGCGCCAACGGTGCTACCTTCGCGCAGCAGGGGCACACCCAGGAAGCTCCGCGGATTGCCGCTCAATTCCTGGCCTTCAAAGAAGTAGTCGGGGTCTTCGAGCACATCGGTGACATGGACCACCTTGTCGCCGAGCAACGTCCTGCCGGTGATGGTGCGCCTGTCTGGCCGGACCGGAAGATCTCTTACATATTCGACGAATTTGGCTGGAAAGCCGTAGGAGCCCGCCCGGAAATAGGTGCTGCCGGATTGGCGAGTAATCGCCGCCATATCGGCTTCGCACAGTCGCGCCGCCGATTCGACTAGCGTATCGAGCACGGCCTGCAAGTCGAACGCCGAGCGGCTGATAACCTTGAGCACGTCGGCAGTCGCCGTCTGTTGTTGCAGCGACTCGGTCAAATTCTCGGTGCGCTGACGCAATTCGCTGAGCAGTCGCGCGTTCTCGATGGCGATCACGGCTTGCGCCGCGAACTGGTTCAGCAAGGTGATCTGCTTCTTCGAGAAGGGCCGGTTCTCCTGCCTGAAGATCATGACGTTGCCGACCACGCGCTCGTCCTGGAGCAACGGCACCGCGAGCAGGCAGCGGGCGCCGCCGAGATCGACCAGCGCCCGACGGTTCGGCTCGCCGCTGCGATAGACGTCTGACTCCAGCAGGTCGACGATTTCGACGAACGGTTCGCCCTTCAAAAGACGCGCGGGCGCGGTGGCCGGACCATAGTTGAGGGGCGCATTGCGCCGAAATTCATCGTAGGCAGGGGGCAGGCCGTAAGTGGCGGCTGTACGGAACTGCGTGCCGTCGTAGGTATTGAGCACGCCGAAACTGGCGCCGCAGAGCTGCATTGCCTTGCTGAGCATCGCCTCGAATACCGGCGCGAGATCTCCGGCCGATCGGCTGATGACGCTGAGCACCTCCGATGTCGCAGTCTGCTGCTCCAGTGACTCTGCAAGCTCGTGCGTCCGCGCCTGCACCTCGTTGAACAGCCGCGTGTTCTCGATGGCGATCACGGCCTGGTCGGCAAAGGTCTGGAGCAGGGCGATCGCCTTGTCCGGGAAAGGACCGGCCTCCGGCCGCGTCACGCCAATGGTGCCGATCGCAACGCCGTCGCGCAGCATCGGGATCACGAGGATGCTGCGATAGCCTCTGGTGCGCGCCAGCTCCTTCATGGCGTCCGTGAGGTCGCCTTCGTTCTGCATGTCGCTGCGGAATGCGAACTTTCCGCTCGTCGCCACCCGGCTGTGAATGCCGGATGCCGACAGCGGCGCCGGGAATGAGCTGAGCAGATCCGCGTTGCCGGCCTCGTTGTCGGTGGTGAAGGCCGCCAGGTGCAGCAGGCCGTCGATGACGCGGGTGACGGCGGAGGAATGTCCGCCGACCAGCGCCTTGGCGCTGTCGGAGATCGCCTGGAATACCGGCGTGACGTCGGCGGGCGAGGCCGCGATCACCTTGAGAATGTCGGCGGTCGCGGTTTGACGTTCCAGCGCTTCCCGTGTGGCGTTGAACAGGCTGACATTCTTGATCGCGATCACTGCCTGGTCGGCGAAGGTCTGCAGCAGCCGGACATGATGATCGGCGAACGCGCCGGTCGTTCGCCGTGTGGCGATGATGATTCCGATGGCTTCGCCTTCGCTCATCAAGGGCGCGAACAGCATGCTGCGATAGCCGCGGGCACGCGCGATGTCGCGCGCGGCCGGTTCGAGCTCGGTGTCGGGCAATTGCGCCGCGGCACCATTGGCGACGAGCTGATAGGGCGGGAACCGCGCGAACGACACCGGAAAGGAATTCTGGAGTACGCGGTCGCCGGCGGGATCCGTCGGCGTGAATGCCGCAAGGTGGGCGGCGCCGTCGACATAGCGCAGCACCGCAGTGGAGAAGCCGCCGATCAGGCGGTTGGCGTTGGTGGCGATGGCGTCGAACACCGGCTGCACGTCCGACGGCGAGGCGGCCATCACCTTCAGGATATCCGCCGTGGCGGTCTGGTGCTCCAGCGCTTCGCGCGTCTCGTTGAACAGGCGCGCATTCTCGATCGCGATCACGGCCTGGTCTGCAAAGGTCCGGAGCAACTGCACGAGGTCGGGGGCGAACACACCCGGCTCGGCGCGCGTGACGCTGATCATGCCGACCGGCGTGCCCCGGTTCATCAGCGGCATGAACAGCACGCTGCGGAAGCCGCGCAGCCGAGCGAGCTCCCGGTTCGGCACCGGAACGTCGTCGGCCTCGCTGTCGGGAAACTGGATCGTTTCGCCGCCGCGCACCAGGGCGAAAGTCGGAAAGTCGGCGATCTTGCGCGGGAACGACGCCTTGAGCCCGTCGTCCGCGTCCGGGCTGGTCGGCGTGAACGCCACGAGGTGCAGCTCGTCGCCGATGAATTGAAGCACGGTGGCGGAGAAGCCGCCAAGCAAACGCCTGGAGCTGGACGCAATCGCCTCGAAGACCGGCCGGGCATCGGAGGGGGTGGCGGCGATGGTGCGCAGGATCTCGGCGCTGGCGTTTTGTCGATCGCGCAGCCGCTCGTTCTCGGCGGCGGCAGAGCGCAATTGCTGTTCGAGATCATTGGAAGGGGTGGTCATACGCGATCCGGCTTGATGCCGCGACATGCACGGCACCGGGCCGGATTATCACATTCCTTGTGGTCGGAGCCAGCTGCCTTGCAGTCGCCTCATGTGCCCGGCCGCGACACCTCGGTTTCCTTGCTGGTGATGAACTCCAGCAGCACCGGGACGCCCTCCTGCGTCTTCTGGATGCCGCGCCTGATCGCCGGGACGACGTCCTCCGGCTTGGCCACCCGCTCGCCATAGCCGCCGAAGGCGCGCGCCATCGCGGCATAGTCGCCGGAGATGTCGGTCGAGCGATATTTCTCGGTCGAGACCGGCATCACCTTCAATTCGATCGCCATCGAGAAATTGTTGAGCAGGATCGACATGATCGGGATGCGCTCGCGCACCGCGGTCTCGAAATCCATGCCGGTGAAGCCGATGGCCGCATCGCCCCAGACGTTGATGCAGAGCTTGTCGGGTTTTGCGAGCTTTGCACCCATCGCCAGCCCGAGGCCGTAGCCGAGCTGCGTCGTCTTGCCCCAGCCGAGATAGGTGAGGGGGTCGACCGATTTCCAGAACGGCGAGAGCTGGTCGCGCGGGCTGCCGGCATCATGGGTGATGATGGTGTTCTTGATGTCGACGGTGTGCTGGAGATCCCACAGCACGCGATACGGGCTGAGTGGCGCGTCGTTGCTGGTCAGTTTCGGCATCCATTTCGCCAGCCACTCCTTGTGGGAGGCCGCGATCTCGGCGGCGACCGCGGACGCATCGCGATCCGCGGTGATGGTCTTGCCGATCTCTTCCAGCAGCGCGTCGAGCACGAGGCCGGCATCGCCGACGAGGCCGATCGTGGCCTCCACATCCTTGTTGAGGTGGTTCGGGTCGAGCGTGGAGTGAATGATGGTCTTGTCCTTCGGCATCGCGATGCCGAAATTGGTTTCCGTAAAGGAGCAGCCGATGCCGAAGATGACGTCGGCCTCGGCGAGGAACTTCGGGACCGCGCGCGGCACCGCGAGCCCGCCCGAGCCGAGCGAGAGCGGATGCGTTTCCGGAAACGACGATTTGCCGCCGAGGCTGGTGGTGACGGGAATCGCAAGCCGCTCTGCAAGACGTTTCAGCTGCGGCCACGCCTGTGCGTAATGAACGCCCTGGCCGGCATAGAGCACCGGGCGTTTTGCGTTGACGAGCAGGCCGGCTGCTTCCTTCACATGAACAGGGTCGGCGCCGTAACGGGTGCGCAGCACCGGCGTGTAGTTCAGTGGCTCGGGCACCTCCTCGTTCCACATGTCGGAGGGAATCTCGACGATCACGGGTCCGCCGCGGCCGTTCTTCAGTTTGGTGAAGGCGCGGCGGAAGATGTTGGCGACCTCCGCGGCCAGGATGATCGGCTCGGACGATTTTGCGAACGGCTTCATCGCCTCGCTGGAATTGAAGTTCGGCTCGATATGCGAAAGCCTGCGCTGATAGCCCATCGGCAGCACCAGCACGGGCACGGATTCGCCGTAGCACTGCGCGACACCGCCCATCGCATTTTCCGCGCCCGGCCCATGCTGCATGCAGAACGCGCCGATGCTGCGTCCCGACGTCACCCGCGAGATCGCATCCGCCATGTGGATGCCGACCCGCTCCTGCCGCACCATCACCGGCCGGATCTCGGCCTTCGCCGCATGCTCGATCAGATGATTGACCGGATAGCCGCAGAGGATCTCGATCCCCTCGCGCCGCATGATTTCCGCAATGGCGGTGCCGAGCTTCATGGCGTCTCTCCTCAGGCAGAGGCCGGTTGATCCGGCTGGTTGAAGGAGAGAGGATCAGGAAATCGGAGAAGCGTAAAGCACAGTTGATCGCGCCGGCAGGTAGGTCAGCCATGCAGGAGGCGCGCTAGGGAATGCCCTCGTCATCGCTACTCTGTGGTTCGCAAATGCCGTGTCGATACTGATCAAAGTGTCGCGCGACGAGAATCCACTATTTGCAGTTCTGGCAGATCATCAGCTTTCGCTTCAACGCCCCATCTTCCTGATCGAGGTCGTTTGCATCCGGATTGGACCTGATGTCCTTTGCAGCGCGTGACCTCACAGGCGGAGCCATCTGGCGCGAGGCATCATCGCCGTCGACGGTGCCCACGCTGAAGCCGTCGTAGTCGGCAGCCGGATTCGGCACTGGCTGAGGCATGCCGATCACGGAAGTCGAAGTCTCTCTGCCGGACGACGCTGGCGGCGTTCTGTTTGTCGTCGCCCGAGCGGGCTTGGTGGCGCTCGGGCGTGGCAGCGATGCATCGGGCGGAGCGAGCGAAACCGGCGGCGCGACCGAAGTCTGGCCCGTCGCGCTGTCGTGCGACCATGCGCAGACAAACATGAGGCTGAGAGCCAGGAGGGCCACGCTTCTCATCCGCATCCTCTCGGCAGCTTCGGTTCCACGATTGATGGCGTGGTCCGCCGAACCACGACGGGACGCAGAGTATCAGGACTCACATGGCCGTCAAAGCATCGTCGCCCGGATGGCGCGCGGCGTCATCCGGGCGACGATTCCTTGCGTTGCCTGATTGGCTGGGGCGCCACCGTCGGCTCAGATCAGCGTGCCCGCGTGGGCGAGCAACGACTGGATCACGATGTTGTCGCCGGGGCCTCCGTCCAGCACGTCGGTGCCGCCGCCGCCGATCAGGACGTCGTCGCCGAGCCCGCCGAGCAGCGTATCGTTGCCGGCGCTGCCGATGAGCACGTCGTCGCCGGCGCCGCCGTCGAAAACGAGGTGCGGCCCACTGGGACCGACGCCCGACGCTTCGATCACGTCGTCACCGCCGAGGCCATTGATGGTGATCGTGTCGTTGAAGTCGAAGTTCTCGATCACGACCTGGCTTGCCAGACCGTCGATCACCAGTGCGCCGTTGCTGTTGAGCGAAAGCGTGATGACATCGTCGCCGCCGGTGCCGTTGATCACGATCTTGTCGGCCGCGCCGTCGCCGCCCGCGTTGCCGGGAACGCCGCCGAGATCGATCTTGACCTCCGTCACGTCCGTGCCGCTCATGTCGTCGACGTTGATCGTATCGGCGCCGCCGCGGGCATTGAACGCGATCGTCTCGACGCCGTGCGTATCCATCGTGATCGAGGCAACATCCCGTGTCAGCTCGGCACGACCGCCGTTGGCGAAGATGTTGATGGTTTCGGCGATGTTGGCGCCGTTGAACAGCAGCGTGTCGGTGCCGCCCTGGCCCTCGATCGTGTCGTTGTCGTCGCCGGGATTCCAAACGAACGTGTCGTTGCCCGCGCCCATCAGCGCGACGTCGTTGCCGTCGCCGCCGCTGATCAGGTCGTCGCCCTGACTGCCGCGGATGGTGTCGTTGCCAAGTCCGCCATTGATGGTCAGCTGCAACACGCCGGCGGCGAGCCCGCTGGCGTCGATGACGTCGTCGCCGCCGAGGCCGTTGAGCGTCAGCTGGTCGGTTGCGTCCATGGCGGTCAGGTTGATGGTCGCGTGCAGGCCGAACACCGTCACGCCGCCGGCGGTGCCGCTGACGCCGAACGTGTCGGCACCCTGAGTGGCATCGACCGTGACGGTATCGACGGCGCCGTCGGGCGTCCCGGCCGGACCGCCGAGGTCGATGTTGACCCGCGTGACGTCCGTTCCGGTCAGATCCCCCACCGCGACATGATCGGCGCCGCCCATCGCGTGGACATCGATGTGCTCGACGCCGTGCAGGTCCATCTTGACGTTTCCGACGTCGCGCGTGAGCAGGGCGTGATCGCCATTCGCCGTTACGGCGACGTTCTCGGCAATGTTGGCGTCGAAGAACCGCAGCGTGTCGACGCCGGCGCCGCCATCGATGGTGTCGCTGCCGTCGCCGGGATTCCACTGGAACACGTCGCGGCCGGCGCCGAGCTGCACGAGGTCGTCGCCGCGGCCGCCGGTGACGAAATCATTGCCGTCGCCGCCGATCAGCGTGTCGCTGCCGGCGCTGCCAAGGATCGTATCGTTGCCGGCACCGCCATCGATCGTCAGGTGCACGACCCCCGCGGCCAGCATGGCCGCCGAGATCGTGTCGTTGCCGCCGAGGCCTTCGATGACGAGCGCATCGTTGGCGCCTTCCGCGTTGGTGATGGCGAGAGCGGCGGGCAATCCTGTGACCGACACCGACGTGCCCGAGCCGGACACCTCGATCGCATCGGCGCTGTAGGTGCCGCGGAGCGTCACCGTATCCGCCGCACCGTCGCCGGTCCCGGCCGATCCGAGATCGACATTGACCTGCCTGACATCGGTTCCGGCGAGGTTGTTGACGACGATGTTGTCGCTGCCGCCGCGCGCGTTGATCGTGATGGTCTCGATGCCGTTCAGGTCCATCGTGATGTTGCCGACATCGCGGGTCAGCAGCACGCGCCCGCCATTGGCGGCGGACAGGGTGATGTTCTCGGCGATGTTCGAGCCGTTGAACAGCAGGGTATCGGCTCCGGCCTGACCGTCCACCTTGTCGCTGCCGTCACCGGGGTCCCACTGGAAGGTATCGTTGCCGGCGCCCAGCAAGGCGGTGTCGTTGCCCTGGTTGCCGTCGATGAAATCGTTGCCGTCGCCGCCCAGCAGGAGGTCCGCGCCATTGCCGCCGAGGATCGTGTCGTTGCCGGCGCCGCCGTCGAGCGTCAACGTGATGAGCGCGGCGAGATTGCCGGTGGCGGTGATGACGTCGTCGCCGCCATTGGCATGGAGCACGAGGTTTTCGGTGGTGCCGATGTCCAGCGAGAACGGCGCCGGGTCGACGCGGTCGAAGCGCACGCGCGTGCCATTGGCCGTGATGGTGAAGGTCTCGCTGCCGTTGCCGCCGTTCACCTCCGCGGTGTCGATGCCTTCGCCGCCTTCCATCAGGTCGCTGTCGTCGCCGGGGTTCCAGATCATGCGGTCGTTGCCGGCCTCGCCGAACATCTGGTCGTTGCCGTCTCCGCCGACCAGCACGTCATTGCCGGCGCCACCGAACAGCAGGTCGTTGCCGCCCTTGCCGAACAGCGTGTCGTTGCCGGACTGGCCGAACAGCATGTCGCCGCCGGATCCTCCGGTCAGCGTATCGTTGCCGGCGCCGCCGAACAGGTTCGCCGCGGGCATCGCGCCGTTGCTCTCGTCGATCGTGATGATGTCGTTGCCGTCCTGGCCGAAGGCCTGGATCAGCTTGGTGTTGGCGACCGTCGCGGGGCCGCCCTTGACCGCGACCGCGCCGCCATTGACGACGATCGTTCCGGCCGCATTGCGGCCCAACGCGATCGTGTTGTTCAGGCCATTGCCAAAGATGGAGAGAATTCCGGCGGAAAAATTTGCTGTGACAGCCATGTGCGCTTCTCGCTTGAATGATCGTCGAAACGGACCGCGGCGGTGTCGCGACGCATTTTCGCGATGCCCCGGGGGTGAGCGGCAACTGACCTTGTCTGTAGGCCGGGATGGCAGTTCCGGCTTGGCGGAAGTCTTCGGACCGGCTCCTGTTTTTCTTGAGAACAGCTTGATTTTCGGGAGCGCGGCCGCGCCGGCGAAACGGGGAGCCGGAAAGACTCGTCTGGGGTAGCAAGCCGCGAGAACGCGACGGTGTGTCGAATGTTTGGAAAGATGGATCGATGCTGCCGTCGAGAACATGGTTCACAAAAAGTAACCAGCCCGCCCCGCCTGGGTCAGGCGCGGCGAACGTCAAGGAAGTTTAACGCTTGCGCCCTAACTTGCGCTCGCCATGAGTGACCAGGTCGTGCACAGCGAAGTTCAACCGTTTTCGGCGCGTGCGGGGCTCCCCTGGCTGGTGAGCCTTGCCGTCTTTGCCGCGCTGCTGATCGCCGGGCAGCGCCTGCTCAACGACCCCGACAGCTATTCTCACATCGAAGTCGGTCGCTGGATCGTGGCGCATGGTGCCCTGCCGTCGAGCGACGTATTTTCCTTTTCGATGCACGGCGCGCCCTGGATCACCTTCGAATGGCTCTCGGAGATCATCTATGCCGGAGCCTACGCGCTTGCCGGCTGGCCAGGCGTGGTCGTCCTTGCCGCGGCGGCGATAGCGATTGCCCTTGGCCTACTCACGTTCTTCCTGTTGCGCGAGCTTTCGCCAACCCTGACGCTGCTCATGGTGATCGCGGCCGTCATCTTGCTGGCGCCGCATATGCTGGCGCGGCCACATGTCCTCGTGCTGCCGGTGATGGTGACCTGGGCGGCCGCTCTGGTGCGCTGCATGGACCGTGGGGGGCCTCCGCCATACTGGGCGCTACCGCTGCTGATCCTGTGGGCCAATCTGCACGGCAGCGTGGTGCTGGCGCTCGGGCTGATCGGCCCTGCGGTGCTCGAGGCGCTGCTGCAAGCGACGCGAAGCGAATGGCCGCGCGCGCTTCTGCGATGGTTCCCGTTCACGGCGCTCGCAGTCGCAGCGTCCTGCCTGACGCCGCATGGGCCGGAACCGCTGCTGATGCCGCTGACGACGCTCGGCCTCGGCCCCGCGCTCGCCTGGATCTCGGAATGGCGGCCGCACGATTTCAGCCGCGTCGGTGGCTTCGAGCTGCTGCTGCTGGCCGGCGTCTTTGTGCTCTCGCGCGGCGTGACGTTGCCGCTCGTGCGGGCACTGGTGGTGATCGGCTTGCTCCATTTCGCGCTGGCGCAGGCACGCAATGCGGACCTGCTGGGCGTGCTGGCGCCACTCTATCTGGCGGCTCCGCTGGGCCGGAAGTTCGGCGGACCGGCTGCGGACGATGCGGCCGGCTCGTCACGCGGCCTGAATCTTGCCGCGTTGGGTGTGTTGATCGCGATGAGCGCGGCGGCGCTGGCGCGTGACATACGGCCGGCTCCGGTCATCACCCCCGAGGCCGCCATCGCCCAAGCCAAGCTCGCCGGGACGGGGCGGGTGCTCAACGATTATTCCTTCGGCGGGTATTTGATCTTCGCCGGCATTCCCACTTTCATCGATGGCCGCGGCGAATTGTACGGCGGACCGTTCATCGACCGCTACAATCGTGCCCTGGCGCTGGTCGATCTCGGAGATTTTCTCAAGCTGCTCGACGAATACGACATCGACGCGACGCTGCTCGCGCCGCGGACACCGGCGATAGCGATGCTCGACCGGCTGCCCCAGTGGCAGCGCGTCTACAGCGACGATGTGGCGGTCGTGCACAAGCGGCGGGATGCGCCGCAGAGATAGGTCAAGCGGTCCCGAAGGCGGCGTATTGACCGCCGAGCGACACGCCGCCGAGGGCACCTTCGAGGCGCCGCGCCGGTCTGCTGTCCCAGGGCAGCAGCAGGAAATGGCGTGCACCGATCTCGCGTAAGCCGCCGGCGGCCATCAACTTCCGTGTCGTGCCGGCACCGAGCAGGACGGCGTCCCGGTCGAATTCGCAGCGCGAAACGGCAAGGCGTGTCAGTGGATTGTACGGATTGTGCTCGATCACGCAGACGAGCCCTCCGGGGCGCGCCACCCGCCGCATCTCGGCGATGAAATGCGCCCATTCGGCCGGCACGACGTGGTGCATCACGCAGACGGCCGTGACCAGATCGAAGCTGGCGTCCTCGAAGGGGAAAGTGCGGCCGTCATACTCGCGGTAGTCGACCCCACGGTTGGCAGCGCGCGCCTGCGCGAGGCTTGCGGAAGAAACGTCGATACCGCTCAAGCGGCCGACCATGCCGTGCAGCAGGGGATGCAGGCTGCCCACGCCGCAGCCGACGTCCAGCATGTCGGGCCTCTCCGCGCCCAGCCGCTTCGCGATCAGATCGCCCAGGAGATCGGCCTTCGCGCGCATGAAGAAATCATGCGGCAGTCCGGAGAAGTCGATCGAGGATTGCACCACGTCGCGGTAGTTGTCGTGATAACCGTCGAACAGCTCGGTCATGGGCTCGGTCACTCGTTGACGGCGTGGATCGCGGGCGCGGCTGCGGCCTCGTTGCGATCGAAGCCGGCGCGCGTCTGCACCACATAGAGCGGGCGGCGCTTCACCTCGGCATGGATGCGGCCGACATAAAGCCCCACGATGCCCGTCATCAGCATGTTGATTCCGCACAGCAGGGACACCACGACCATCGTCGAGGACCAGCCGGTGACCAGATGGCTGTCGTTGCTGAGCCACAGCAGGATCACCCAGCCGCCGTACAGCAGTGCGAGTCCCGAGACCGTCAAGCCGCACCAGATGGCAAGCCGCAAGGGCAGATCGGAAAAGCCGAGCGCGGCGTTCACCGCGAGCCGCACCATCTTGAACAGCGGGTATTTGGTTTCGCCCGCGGCGCGCTCCAGTCGGTGGAAGGCGACTTCGGCCTGCCGGAAGCCGAGCCAGGCGATCATGCCGCGCACGAAGCGGTCCTGCTCCGGCATCTGCCGGAGCGCGTCGAGCACCTTGCGATCGATCAGGCGGAAATCACCGACGTCGGCGGGGATGCCGACAGAGGACATCCTGCCGAGAAGACGATAGAACACATGCGCGGTTGCGCGCTTGAACGGGCTTTCGCCCTCGCGCGACAGGCGGCGGGCGTGCACGACGTCGTTGCCTTCCTGCCATTTTGCGATCAATTGCTCGATCACTTCGGGCGGATCCTGCAAATCGGCATCCATGACGATGATCGCGTCACCTTGCGCGGCGTCCATGCCGGCAGTGATGGCGACCTGATGTCCGAAATTTCGCGACAGGCCGATGTAGCGAAAGCGCGGGTCGCGCGTGGCGAGCGCCTGAAGCACGATCGAGCTGGAATCGCTGCTGCCGTCGTCGACGAAGATCGCTTCCGCCGGACCGTCGAGCCGGGACAAGACCAGGTCGAGCCGGCGCAGCAGGACCGGCAGCACGGCTTCCTCGTTGAACACGGGGATGACGAGGCTGTAGCGGATCGATCTGGAATTGGCCGCCATGCGAAAGGGTCCGACTGGGTTGCAGGGGCGGGAGTCTAGTTCGGCGGTGGTTAAGGTCGCCTTGCCGCAACTGTTAAGGATCTAGGGCCCTGGGCGATCGAGGCGGGAGGCGGAGCGGGGTGGTGATGCCCGATTAACCATGCTGTGCAGCCGCGGCTTCGGTCTCGGACCTGCGGCGGATCTTGTAGAGAACAAATCGCTCCGAAGTATCCAGCACCTCCAGCAGATCCGGCAGCGGGTTCGCGGCCGGCGGCCCGAGCACATAGAGATAGTCGAAATCCTGGTACCAGGTCCGGATAAACGGCGGAACGCCCGCCGGCGGCCGGTTCGTTGCGATCGCGGCAAGCAGGCCTGCCGGCACAGGCCCTCCGTAGGGAATGGCAAGACGGCGCACGCCCTCGCGTGGCCGCACCGGCTGCTTGCCCGCCTCCGTGAATAGATTGGGCACGAACGCGTTGGCGTAATGCACGGCCAGCGTCGGCGCATAGAACATTGGATAGGAGGTGAGGTCGGCGAAGGGCGGGTCTCCATTGTCGCCCGTGCTGCCAACCAGGACGCGTGAGCCGCGATCGATCTTGCGGAACGACTCGATGATCGCCGCATAGTCGGCGCGGTAAGGCAGCCAGACCGCGAGGACGACGGCGAGATTGAGCAATGTGATGCCGCCGATCGTAGCGAGCGCGGCCATTCTCCAGGCACGGCTCGGCAGCGACAGCGAGCAGAAGGCCGGCAGGATCAGGGCCGCTGCGGGAATCACGCGGAGGTCGACGAACGAGGTTCCGAACAGTTTTGAGGGAATGACGAGGTAGAGCAGCGCAAAGCCGCTTGCGAGCCAGATTCCGGCGGGCTCGAGCTTGAGGAGACCGCGTCGTGCGGCGAACAGCAACGAGATCATCAGCGCCAACCCGGTCGCTGCCGCTACCGTCATATTGTAGCCGTTCATGATGCGCAGCGGCCAGACCGGCTTGAACGCGAGGAACCAGCTCGTGCCTTCGCTTCCGATCGAACCCGCCGTCATCTGCATGACCGCAAACAGGGCAAGCGCCGGCAGCGCCAGCGCGCCAAGCCGCGCGGCTGCGACGGGGTACGCTGCTCGCTGATGGCGGATGCGCGAGAGTTCGTAAAGGCCGAGCGTCGCGCCGTAGATGCCGAGGGAGAAGAAATGCGCCGCATACAGCGCGGCGACGAACACCATGTTGGCGACGAAGCGCAGTGGCCAGGGGCCCTCTGCCAGCATCAGGTAGACGGCGATGCCGGAGAGCGCGAGGCCGAGGCCGAACTCGAAATTCACAAAACCCCAGCTGAACGGCAGGCAGTAAAGGATAGCGAGCGCCGCAAAGCCGGCGAGATGGACACGTCCTTTCCGGGCCCGTTCGAGCAGAAGCGCGCCCCCGACGATCAAGAGTTGGCTGATGAGAAGAAACAGCCGTGTGGCGTTCTCGACGCTCATCAGCCGCGCCAGCTGTGGGACCAGCAGATCCATTCCAAGGTTGGGATAGAACGCCCAGGCCACCTCGTAATGTGGATTGGCGTCGGGGGTGCCGTTCTGGCTCAGAATGTACATGCGGGCGAGGTGATTGGGATAATCGACCATCGCGGGAATGGGAGCCAGCAGCACCGGTAGAAACGAGACGGCCGCCAGCATGGCAAAAACGGCGACGGCCACGGATCGGTCCGAGCCAAGACCAGGGCGGATTGTCGAGATCGACCTGTCGGAAGAAACCATGTCGTCGGTCGCTGGAGTTCGAGCTCAGGCTCTGCAATGGCACAATTGCACGGCACGACGCCATACGCGAACATCGTAAAGATCAAACGTCACGCGGCAGTCGGGCGCCGCTGCCGTATGCGCAACGCTAATGCCGCATTAACGAGGGTTCGATTTTGCCCCGCCAGAGATCGCGTGGGCGATCGCTTGCACCGTCTCCAACCAGGTCCCTCTACCCGTTCTCCTGCAGCGCGCGCCGCAGCTTGCGGATGATGACGCCGCGGGCGCGGTCGTCGGCGGCGGCTCCGACCTTGTCGCTGATGTCGAGCATCAGCTCAGACATCTCGTTATGCCAGTCGAGGCGGATCACGGCCTCGGGCGCCAGCCGGCGGCGATGGTCGACGTCGAGCACGCGCGGCTCGGCGCTTGCGAGCTCGTAGACGTCGTCGAGCACCGGCTGGTAGATCTTCGCGGCCGGGATGATGCGTTCGGCCAGCCGTTCGGCAAGGCCCGCGATCGCGTCCTGCTCGCCATGCGTGAGGAACAGGCCGCGAGCAATGGGACGGCGTGCCGCGATCCAGCCGGCGATGCCGGCGGCGTCGGCGTGTCCGGAATACTCGTCGATCATGCGGATGCGTGCCGCGACCCTGACCTCTTCGCCCTGGATCCGCACGGCCTTGGCGCCGTCCTGGAGGAAACGGCCGAGCGTGCCGTGCGCCTGGAAGCCAGACAGCAGCACGGTCGCGCGCTCGTTCCACAGCCAGCGCTTGAGGTGATGGCGGATGCGGCCCGCGTCGCACATTCCGCTGGCGGCGATGATGATGTGAAAGCCGGTCAGGCGCATGATCGCCTTGCTCTCGGCGACCGTCTCGGTGAATTTGAGGTGCGGCGAGTTGAGCAGGCGGTCGACGTCCACGGCGGGGTCGAGGCTCGCGGCATGCTGGCGGAACACTTCCGTCGCGTGGATCGCGAGCGGGGAATCCAGAAAGATCGGCGCTGCCGGAACTGCGCCGCGCTCCATGAGGTCGACGATGTCGACGATCAGCTCCTGGGTCCGCTCGACTGCGAAGGCCGGAATCAGCAGGGCGCCCCTGGCGGCTGCGGCATCGCGGATCTCGCCTGCAAGATGCTGCCGGCGCTGCTCGGGCGTGGTGGCGGCGCGCACGCGGTTGCCATAGGTGGACTCGCAGATGACGTAGTCGAGGTCCGCCGGAGCCTCGGGATCGGGCTGGAGCAGCTTTGCTTCCGGGCCGACGTCGCCGGAGAGCAGGACGCGCAACGGACGCTGACCGTCGGCCTGGTCGAACTCCAATTCGATAGAGGCGGAGCCGAGCAGGTGACCGGCGTTCCAGTAGCGCGCGCGAACGCCTGACATCACGTCGGGTCCAGCGTTCATAGTCGACCGGGCGGAACGATTGCAGCGATGCGGTGGCGTCGGCTTGCGTGTAGATCGGTTCGACTTGCCTGCCTCGGCGCGCGGCGTTGCGCCGGTTGAGCTGTGCGACTTCCGATTCCTGGATGCTGCCGGCGTCCGGCAGCATCCAGGAGCACAGGTCGATCGTGCCCCGCGTCGCCAGGATCGGTCCGTCAAATCCCTCGCGCACGAGCTTCGGCAAGAGCCCGCTGTGATCAATATGCGCGTGCGTGAGCAGCACCGCCTGAATGTCGGCGGGACGGAAGGGAAAGGCGCCGTAGTTGAGCTCCTTCAGCGTCTTCTGTCCCTGGAACAGGCCGCAATCGACCAGGAAGCGTCCGGTCGCGGTCTGGAACAAATAGCTCGAGCCGGTCACGGTGCGGGCGGCGCCGCAGAAACGAACGGTGATGCTCATCGGTCATTCTCCGGCGGACTTGCCGCCAATGGCATAGCCGCTGTCTGCGGCGGCCGCGCTCGCCGCGAGATCGTGCTCGGGGCGGTCGAAGGTGTAGACGCGGTAGAGCGGCTCGCCTTGCTCGACGCGGGCGCCGATCTTCTTGAACAGGCGGATGCCGGCGCCCTTGTCGAGCGGTGCACCGGCGGTGCGGGCGAGGCGATTGAGGCGCAGGCAGTCGATCGCGGACACGACGCCGTCACTTGCGGCCTTGACGTCGAAGCTGAGCGAGCCCAGTTCGGTACTGCATGTCGAGGGGCCCTGCGCGTCGATGATTTTCTGCATCTGCTTCAACGCCGCGCCGCTCTCGAGCAGTTCGCGCGCCCGCGCATAGCCGGCGCCGCCGCGCAGCTTCGGATCGTATTCCAGGAGGTGGGCGGCGAGCCGCAGCGATTTCTCGCGCAGGTCGCGCGGCGCATCCTTGTCGTTGCCGAGCACCGCCATGACGTCGTTGGCTTCGAGCACCGGCCCGATGCCGTTGCCGATCGGCTGGCTTCCGTCGGTTGTGATCACTTCGACGGTGCGGCCGAACCGGTCGCCGACGAATTCGAACAGTTTTCGCAGCCGCATCGCCTCGACGGCACTGGTGACCTTCGCGGTCGGCCCGACCGGAATGTCGATCAACAGATGCGTCGAGCCGGCCGCGATCTTCTTGGACATGATGGAAGCGACCATCTGTTCGCGGGTATCGAGGCTGAGGGGACGCTCGACCGAGATTAGGACGTCGTCGGCCGGCGACAGGTTCACGTGTCCGCCCCAGATCAGGCAGCCATTGCAGGCCGAGACGATCGCCTTCATCTCCTCGACGCCGACATTCACGCGCGCCAGGACCTCCATCGTGTCGGCCGTGCCTGCAGGCGAGGTGATGGCGCGCGAGGAGGTCTTCGGGATCGGCAGGCCGTGCGCGGCGACGATCGGCACCACGACCATCGAGGTGCGATTGCCAGGGATGCCGCCGATGCAATGCTTGTCGACGACAACAGGGGCCGGCCAGACCAGCTGCGTGCCGGCCTGGGCCATCGCCCCGGTCAAGGCCAGAAGCTCGTCGCTGGTGATGAAGCTCGCCGAACCGATCAGGAAGGCGGCGATCTCCATGTCCGAGTAGCGATAATGTGCAAGGTCGTTGATGATGGCGCCGATCTCGTCCTGGCTCAAGGTTCGCCCGTGGATCTTCGCGCGCACCGCTTCCAGGCTGTCCGGAGGCGAGGCGGGCGTGACCGTGACCAGCGTGCCGCTGGCTTGCCCGAAGCGCCGGAACGCAGGCTCGGAGAGGCCGATCTCGTCCGCGGCTGCCAGCGTGTCGTCGTCGGTGATCAGCAGTGTCGCCAGCAGCACCTTGCCATCGAGGCGAAGCTCGACGCGGCTGAAGCCGCGAAAGAGTTCCGCGCGCAATGCCTTCGATTGTCGGGAAATGACGACGACGTTCTCGCGGCCGGTATCGAGGCGGACGCGGCGGATCTTGAGCTGGGAGCGCGGGAGGTCTGGATGCATGGACAGGCCGGCAGAGGAGGACTCGTCCTCCATGTTTAGCCGTCGCTATCTCGATACCCTTGACTCAGATCATGTTGCTGGGCGAGGGCAGGGCGCGATGCGCCGTCGCGCACACGCATCAGCATGAGCGCAGCGATCCGGAATGCCGCGGCAAGGGGCCGAAGGCTGTGTCGATGTCAGCGAAGTCGGGAGGTCGTGTCTGGCCGGGTGGAAGGACTACTTCACGGCCGTCTGGATCGCGTTGAACTTGTTGTTCAGGAGCGCGCTGCCCGTGTTGTTCACGATGGTGACGATCGCGAGCGCGATGCCGGCGGCGATCAGGCAATACTCGATAGCGGTGGCAGCATTTTCATCGGCAAGAAATGACCTGAACAAAGCCATCGTCAACTCCTGTTCGTCCGTCCAATGTAGGCTGGCGCCGTTTTCGGAATGGTAAATTGCTTCACTAACATTTTCGCGCGCGTCAAAGCGCTGGCCGAATGGTCTTCATCTGCGGCTTCATATGTTGCCATCGTTTGACTTAAGGTTTCGTCACCCAATTCGGGTGCATTGGCGGCGTCACCGCCCCCTTTCAGAACGTGATCAAGCCTCCCGGCAGGGCTCTACGAGAGCGTTGGAGCACGACGGCCTGAAAACGGATGGTGCGGCTTAACGGATTGTTGAGGCTGTTCTTCAACGGGGCCGGCGAGGCACCGGAGGGCAGAGTCCGCGAAGCGCGGCCGCGACCAAAGCCTCACTTGGGACTGATGTCCGCGTTCAGGGCCCGCAACATCGCGATGCGGGCGAACATCATCCAGCCGCCGCCGGTCTCGGCGGCGTTGATGAGGGTCTCGATCGCGGTCTGCCAGTGGACGGCATGCTGTGCCTCCTCGGGGAGCCGCATGATGTGATCGGCCGCCTCCTGCAGCGTTCGCAGCTTGCGCCCGCCGCGCAAGGAAATGGGATCGTCGAATGCCGCCGACCAGGGCATGTCAGGCCGGTCGATCGGCGAGAGGAAACATCACGGGGCAATCGTGGATGCGATGCCGCTAGCCGGCCTTCTTCGTCCGTGCCGGCGCGCGCACCGGCTTGTCGGCCTTCTTCGCAGCTTCCTTGGGGGCCGTCTTCGCCGCGGCGTCCTTGCCGCCCTTGCCTGATATCGGCAGCAGCATCTCGCGCTGGCCCTCGACGCGCTTCTTCGGCTTCTTGCCCTTGACAGCTTCCTTGGCGACCTTCGCCGCGGGGCTAACGTCCTTCTCGTTCGCGATGCTCTTCTTCAGCGCGTCCATCAGGTTGATGACGTTGCCGCCGGTCTTCGGCGCGGCCTTGGCCGCGATCGGCGCGCCAGAGCGCTTCTTGTTGATGAGATCGATCAGCGCGGTCTCGTAATGGTCCTCGAACAGCTCGGGCTCGAACGCGCCGGACTTCTTTTCGACGATGTGCTTGGCGAGGTCGAGCATGTCCTTCGTCAGCTTCACGTCCTGGATGTCGTCGAAATATTCCTGCTCGCTGCGGACCTCGTAGGGATAGCGCAGCAGCGTGCCCATCAGGCCGCTCTCGAGCGGCTCCAGCGCGATGATATGCTCGCGATTGGTCAGCACCACGCGGCCGATCGCGACCTTGTCCATGCTGCGGATGGTCTCGCGGATCACCGCAAAGGCATCGTGGCCGACCTTGCCGTCCGGCACGAGGTAATAGGGGCGGATCAGGTAGCGGTTGTCGATGTCGGTCTTCGGCACGAACTCGTCGATCTCGATCGTGTGGGTCGAGTCCAGCGCGATGTCGTCGAGCTCGTCCTTGGTGACCTCGATATAGGTGTCGGTGTCGACCTTGTAGCCCTTGACGATGTCCTCGGAGGTGACCTCGTCACCGGTCTCGGCGTCGACCTTGAGGTATTTGATCCGGTGACCGGTCTTGCGGTTGATCTGGTTGAACGAGACTTTCTCGGTATCCGAAGTGGCCGGATACAGCGCGACCGGGCAGGTCACCAGCGACAAACGCAAAAAACCCTTCCAATTGGCGCGGGGGGCCATGGGCTACTCCAAACGCAACGGGGACAGAGGACGAGGATACCATCCGGGAACACCGAATCATACACGGCTCGGCGCGGAATCTTGCAACGGCGTTAACCGGCCGCCGGCGCGCGGCTGCCGCCCAATCGGACGGCAACGGCCGGAACATCATATCTGATCGGGCGTTGGCTCCAGACAAGACTGCGAGGCGTCGCGGTCACCGGGGCGGCACGCAGAGATTGAGGGCATCATGGCTACCACGCGAGAGCAGAACCGGATCGTCGAAACCGCAACCGAGGCGCGCCAGGGCGAGCCCGGGCCTTCGGTGGCGGCGCTGCTCGCCATTTCGACCGGGCTTGCGATCCTGATCCTCGCCGTCATCTGGTTCGTGTTCTTCCGGACCTGACGGCCGGATCGCTCCGGACCTTCCGACTCGCCGCGTAACGCGGCACATTGCGCCCGCCATGCCGCCGGCTCTTCCGGCTGCCTGGCGGGCGCAGTCGCGTCGGCGCACGACATCGTATATGACCAAAAAGTATATGACTAAAATGTAAGGCGCTGGTTCCCCGCGTTCATATTCAGTTCACGCCGGAATTGCTCATCTGGCGATCGATCGTGCAGCCTATTTCTGGAGAGAAGCGTGCGCCTGCTTGTTGTTGAGGACGACCCGGATCTCAATCGCCAGCTCACCAAGGCGCTGACCGACGCCGGCTACGTCGTCGATCGCGCCTTCGACGGAGAGGAGGGGCACTATCTCGGCGACAACGAGCCCTACGACGCCGTGGTGCTCGACATCGGCTTGCCGAAGAAGGACGGCATCTCGGTGCTGGAGGCCTGGCGCCGCAACGGCCGCACCATGCCTGTCCTGATCCTCACGGCGCGCGACCGCTGGAGCGACAAGGTCCAGGGCTTCGATGCCGGCGCCGATGACTATGTCGCAAAACCGTTCCATCTGGAGGAAGTGCTGGCACGCATCCGCGCGCTGCTGCGACGCTCGACCGGCCACGCCCAGAGCGAGCTCAGCTGCGGCCCCGTCACTCTCGACACCAGGACCGGCCGGGTCAGCGTCTCCGGCAATCCCGTCAAGATGACCTCGCACGAATATCGGCTTCTGGCCTACCTGATGCACCATTCCGGGCGCGTGGTGTCACGCACCGAGCTGGTCGAGCATCTCTACGACCAGGATTTTGATCGCGACTCGAACACGATCGAGGTGTTCGTCGGCCGCATCCGCAAGAAGCTCGACGTCGACATCATCCAGACCGTCCGCGGCCTCGGCTATCTCCTGACCCCGCCGCCCGCACCGGGCGCTTGAGGCCCCTGGTCTTCAGCTCTCTTGGGCTTGACGGGCGGCCGAACAGGGGCCTTGGTCCGGTTATGACGTCCGATGCCGTGTCACCCCGCGCCTGCCGGGATCCTTCCGATGGCTGCTAGCTCACTTGCCAACCGACTGTTTCTGTCGGCGACGGCGTGGCTCGTGGTGATCCTGGCGATCACCGGCGTCGTGCTGTCGTCGGTCTACAAGAACGCCACCGAGCGCGCCTTCGACCGCCGGCTCAATCTCTATCTCCGCACCCTGATCGCCGAGGTCGCCACCCCCGACGAGCCGCCGGACCGCCAGTTCCAGTCGCTCGGCGAGCCCCTGTTCGAGCTGCCGCTGTCCGGCTGGTACTGGCAGATCACGCGGACCGACACTGAAAAGCCGGAGGTGCGATCCTCGCGCTCGCTCTGGGACAAGAAGCTGCCGAAGCTGGAGGAGCAGGGCACCGAGCTCACCGCTGCCGGCATCCGGCTCTCTTATGTCGATGGTCCCGAAGGCCAGAACCTGCGCATGGTCGAGCGTCCCGTCGATCTCGGCGGCGACGGCAAATATCTCGTCAGTGTCGCCGGCGACGACACCGAGATTTTCGACGAGACGCGCAGCTTCGACTACTATCTCGGCGGCACCTTCACCGCGCTCGGCATCGTGCTGTTGCTGACGACCGTGTTCCAGGTCCGCTTTGGTCTCGCACCGCTCAAGCGGATCTCGGAGTCGATTGCCGACATTCGTTCGGGGCGGGCGGAACGGCTCGAGGGCGAATTTCCGGTCGAGATTGCGCCTTTGGCGCGCGAGACCAACGCGCTGATCGAGGCCAATCGCGAGATCGTCGAGCGCGCGCGCACCCATGTCGGCAATCTCGCACACGCGATCAAGACGCCGCTCTCGGTCATCGTCAATGAGGCCGGTGTCCACGCGGCCGATCCGTTCGCCGCCAAGGTGATGGAGCAGGCGGACGTGATGCGCGACCAGGTCGCTCATCATCTGGAGCGCGCGCGCATCGCGGCGCGGGTCTCGGTGGTCGCGACGGTGACGGAGGTCGCGCCGACGATCGAGGCGCTGCGGCGGACCATGGAGAAGATCCATCGCGATCGCGGCATCGTCGTCGAGGCCAAGGCGGATCCGTCGGCCAAGTTCAGGGGGGAGCGGCAGGATTTGGAGGAGATGGTCGGCAATCTCGTCGACAACGCCTGCAAATGGGCGGCCTCGCGCGTCTTCATCGAGGTTCTGGTGGAGACGCCTCACCAGGCGGGGGCGGGTCTGCGTCTGCGGATCATCGTCGATGACGACGGCCGCGGCCTGTCTGAGGCCGAGCGCGCCCAGGTCTCCCGGCGCGGCCAGCGGCTAGATGAGTCCAAGCCGGGTTCAGGGCTGGGGCTGTCCATTGTGACGGACCTTGCCGCGCTCTATGGCGGCAACCTCACGCTCGGCGGTGCGCCGACCGGGGGCTTGCGGGCCGAGCTGGTCCTCCCGGGAATATAATCCTTTGTTCCGACAAGGTTTTTCGCCGTGACCGATCCTCCTCCAGGGCAAACCGGGGGCATTCTGGGCCACTTCCTAAACGGCTTCTTAAGTGGGGACCGCCTAAGATCGCGCCCGGACGCATCCCATGTCCGCCATTTTACCGTGCATTACCCGGACGCATGAGCCAGACATCGATCGAGCGGCTGAGGGAATATCTCGCGCAGCTCCCGCCGCAGGCGCAGGCGCTGCTGATGCGGGAGTTCGAGCGCGCGCTGGAGCGCGGCCAGGACACGGCCGTCGCCACCCTCGTGCTCGAGCAGCTGCGCAAGATCGTCCGCAAGACCGAAGCCGATGAGGCCCCGCCGCCGCGCACCGACGATCTGTCGCGGCTGTTGTTCCAGGCGCTGGAACCGTTCCTGGTCGAGGCGAGCACCCCGATCCGGGTCGGCCAGATCCGCCGGTCCTCGCTGCATCCGATCTGGCAATGGCTCGGCCGCGGCGGCGCCCCTGACAAGGTCAACGAATTCGAGGCCGCGCTGGCGCGCATACCGGCTGACAGTGCAGGGCAGGTCGAGGCGCTGGCCTCGAGGCTCCAGGCGGTGGCCGCGGACGCCATCTTCGAGCTGACGGGGCCGGGCGGCGGCGACAAGTCGCGCGCGCTGGCCCGGGTTGGCCCGCCCAACGTGATCGAGGACCTCTATTCGATCGGAGCGGTGCTCCAGGTCCGGGACGCGATCGCCACGCTGAACGAGAAGCTGCCGCGCACCCTGCGCGCGTTCGGCGATCCCCAGATCGTCTCGGTGACGTCGGCGCTCAACATTCCCGTGCTCCAGACGCCGCAGATGCTGCCCTTCGCGCTGTCGATCGTCGTGCAGCGGATGACCGCGCCGTGGCAGATCATCCGCCTCGCCATCAAGATTGCCGCGTCGGACGACGAGATCCGCGTCGCGGCCACGCCTTACGGCGCCGCCGTCACGATCGCGCTGCATGACCTGTCCTGTGTTGCCGCGATCCTGCGCATGGACATCAAGCGCGGTCATTTCGACAACGTCGCCGGCAATCTCAAGACGCTGCATGACGGCGTGCGCGGCCTGCGCACCGAGCTCGATCTGCGCAACGATTCGGCCTGGGGCAAGCAGCTGACCTCGATCCGGGCCGACATCTCCAATGCGCTGCAATCCGAGATCGACAGCGTTCCCGGCCGCGTTCGCCGCATCCTGCGCCAGCGCGCCGAGAAGGACATTCCGCCGGGGGCGCGGATCGACAGCACCGAGGTCGAGGAGACCGTGGCGCTGATCGATTTCGTCGCGACCTGCCGCAACTACGCGAGCGAACTTGCGATCAACGAAGTGACGCTGCGCACCTATTCCGACCTCCAGCAATATGTCGAACGGTCGACCGAGCAGCTGGTGCAGTCGCTACGCGCCGCCGATCACAAGGTCCGCACCTATCGCCAGCAGCAGGTTCAGGCCGCGATCCGCTTCTGCCAGGTGCTGTTCGGCGACGATTACGCCTCGCTGATGAGCCGCGCCGCGGAGAACGCGGCGACGGGCGAGCGCAAATCGTCACGCGCCAGCTGATCCAAGGCGCATATTTTCGTAATCACAATTTGAGGTTGACGGTTCCGGTGGCCGGCCCTACGGTCTTCGTGCAAGTCCCGGGGATTTCTTTTTGTGGGCGCATGAAACCCGTTATCAGCTCCATCGAACTCGAGAACCGCGTCGTTGTTGCCAAATACCAAAGACTGATGGTCGGCGCGAAGGTGGTGCTGGTCGAGAAGGCAAGCGGTCGGCAACTGCCTGAGACGGTCACCAGGGTCGCATCTCCGGTTCCGGTCGGAGCGCTGCGCATCAGGCTGCCGGAAGCAATCACGCCGGGAACATACTTCCTGAAGGCTTTTAACGGGCATGGCGAGGACGCGGCGCAAAGCGCCGAGTTCGAGATCGGCTAAGCCGTTGGATTGTCACCGTTTCGGGACTGTGTGCGGTCGCGGCGAATTGACAATTGTCAATTGCCGCATTGTCCGGCCGTGGTGTAAAGCCACCTATGGGCGCGGTTCATGCGCTGCCGGAAGCTTGCCAGATGACGCTATGGTTCGTGTTCGCGCTGATGACGGTCGCGGCGATTTTCGCCGTGCTCTTGCCGCTCGGCCGTAGCGGGCGTGCGCAAGATCAGGACAGCCAAAATCAGGGCAGCGAAGTCGCGGTCTACAAGGACCAGCTGGCCGAGGTCGAGCGTGACCTTGCCGCGGGGCTGATTGCAGCGCCCGAAGCCGAGGCCGCGCGCGTCGAGATCAGCCGCAGGCTGCTTGCCGCCGCGGGCAGCGAGCCCGCATTGGCTTCGACATCGAGCCTCAACTGGCGCCGCGCTGCGGCCGTGCTGGCGCTTGCCGGCCTGCCGCTCGTTGCGATCGCCGTTTACATGCCGCTTGGCTCGCCCAGGCTTCAGGACTTTCCGCTGGCGCAGCGCGAGCGCGGCTCCGGGACGGGCATGGCGCAGTCGCTCGAGAATCTCGTCGTGCAGGTCGAGCAGCATCTGGAAAAGAATCCGACCGACGGGCGCGGCTGGAACGTGCTTGGGCCGGTGCTGCAGCGGCTCGGCCGCTTCGACGATGCGGCGCGCGCCTATCGCAACTCGCTCACCTACAATGGAGAGAGCGCAGAGCGCCGGTCCGATCTCGGCGAAGCGATCGCGGCCGCCGCCGGCGGCGTGGTGACCGCCGAAGCCAAGACCGAATTCGAGCGCGCGCATGCGCTGGACGCCGACGATCCCAAGGCGAACTATTTCCTCGGCCTCGCCGCCGAGCAGGACGGCCGCAAGGACGATGCCGCCAACATCTGGCGCGCGCTGCTCACGAAAGCGCCGGCGGATGCGCCGTGGCGTCGCCTGGTGCAGACCTCGCTCGCGCGGGTCGGCGGCGGTGACGCTACGATGCCGGCGCTGTCGGACGAGACCATCGACGCCTCCAAGGATATGGCCGAGGGCGATCGCAACGCCATGGTGCGCGGCATGGTCGAGCGTCTCGCGACGCGGCTGAAGCAGAACGGCGACGACGTCGAGGGCTGGCTGCGCCTGGTGCGCGCCTATCTCGTGATGGGCGATCGCGACAAGGCGATGGGCGCGTCAACCGACGCCCGTCAGGCAGTCGCCAAGGATGGCGAGCGGCTGCGCCAGCTCAACGAAGGCCTCAAGACGCTTGGGCTCGACGGATGACGATGTTGCGACGAGACGAGCAGAGAACGGATAAGCCATGACGCGCAAGCAGCGACGTATGACCATCATCGGCGGTTCGCTCGCCGTGCTTGCGCTCGCGGCCGCGCTGGTGCTCAACGCATTGCGCGACTCCATCGTGTTCTTCTCGACGCCGACGATGGTCGCCGAGAAGCACGTTGAGCCCGGCAAGCGGTTTCGCCTCGGCGGGCTGGTGCAGCCGGGCTCGCTCCAGCGCGGCGACAATCTTGCGGTGACGTTCGAAGTCGCCGACGGCGGCGCCAAGCTGCCGGTTGCCTACAAGGGCATTTTGCCCGACCTGTTCCGCGAAGGGCAGGGCGTCGTCGCCGAAGGTGCGCTCGATGCCAACGGCGTGTTCAAGGCCGACACTGTCCTTGCCAAGCATGACGAGACCTACATGCCCAAGGACGTTGCCGATGCCCTGAAGAAGCAGGGGCACTGGAAGGACGATTACGGCGGCAAGGCTTCTGAAAACGGCAAGGCTTCTGAAAACGGCAAGGCTTCCGATGGCGCAAAGCCTGCGGCAACGACCGCGCAGGGCAATCCGCAGGGAGCCGTGCGGTGATCGCGGAGTCAGGACATTACGCACTGGTGCTGGCGCTTGGCCTTGCACTGATCCAGTCCGTCGTACCGTTGATCGGCGCCCGCCTCGGCGATGTCGCCCTGATGAACGTGGCGCGCTCCACCGCGCTGGCGCAGCTGCTGTTCGTCGGCGCCTCGTTCGTCGCGCTCGTGATGCTGCACGTGAACTCGGATTTCTCCGTCGCCAACGTCTACGAGAATTCCCACTCCATGAAGCCGCTGCTCTACAAGATCACCGGCGTCTGGGGGAACCATGAAGGCTCGATGCTGCTGTGGGTGTCGATCCTCGCGCTGTTCGGTGGGCTCGTCGCCGCCTTCGGCAACAATCTGCCGCTGTCGTTGCGCGCGCATGTGCTGGCCGTGCAGGCCTGGATCGCCAGCGCCTTCTACCTCTTCATCCTGGTGACCTCGAACCCGTTCCTGCGCATCGCCAATCCGCCGATCGAGGGACGCGATCTCAATCCAGTGCTCCAGGACATCGGCCTCGCCGTGCATCCGCCGATGCTCTATCTCGGTTATGTCGGCTTTTCGATCTCGTTCTCTTTCGCCATCGCGGCGCTGATGGAGGGGCGGATCGACGCGGCCTGGGCGCGCTGGGTGCGGCCGTGGACGCTGGTGGCCTGGATATTCCTCACCCTCGGCATCGCGATGGGCTCGTATTGGGCCTATTACGAGCTCGGCTGGGGCGGCTGGTGGTTCTGGGATCCGGTCGAGAACGCCTCGCTGATGCCGTGGCTGGCCGGCACCGCGCTGCTGCATTCGGCGCTGGTGATGGAGAAGCGCAACGCGCTGAAGGTCTGGACCATCCTGCTCTCGATCCTGACCTTCTCGCTGTCGCTGCTCGGTACCTTTCTGGTACGCTCCGGCGTCATCACCTCGGTGCACGCCTTCGCCACCGATCCGACCCGCGGCGTGTTCATCCTGCTGATCCTCTGCCTGTTCATCGGCGGCAGCCTGTCGCTGTTCGCGGGCCGCGCAACGTCGCTGAAGCAAGGCGGCCTGTTCGCGCCGATCTCGCGCGAGGGCGCGCTGGTGCTGAACAATCTGCTGCTCACGGTGGCCTGCGCGGTCGTTCTGTTCGGCACGCTCTATCCGTTGGCGATGGAGATGCTCGCCGACTTCAAGATGTCGGTCGGTGCGCCGTTCTACAACCTCACCTTCGCGCCGCTGTTTGCCATGCTGCTGCTCGCGGTGCCGTTCGGGCCGATGCTGGCGTGGAAGCGCAGCGATCTGCTCGGCGTCACCCAGCGCCTGCTCGCGGCCGGCGTTGCCGGGCTCGTCACCGTTGCCATCGTCTGGGGCTGGGCAAGCGGCGGTAGTACGCTTGCGCCGCTCGCGATCGGGCTTGGCGTCTTCGTCATCGCCGGGGCCGTCACCGATATCGTCGAACGGACCGGTCTCGTGCGGCTGCCGTTCACGACAGTGCTGCACCGGGCGCGCGGCCTGCCGCGTTCGGCCTGGGGCACGGCGTTCGCGCATGCCGGCCTCGGCGTCGCGCTGATCGGGATCGTCTGCGAGACCACCTGGAACAGCGAATATATCGCGACCATGAAGCAGAGCGACGTCGCCCATGTCGCCGGCTACGATGTGAAGCTCGACGGGCTATTCCAGCGTCAGGGCCCGAATTACCGCGAGATGATCGCCGAGTTCAACGTCAGCCGCGACGGCGAGACGCTGAGCGTCATGACGCCGTCCAAGCGCAGCTTCACCACCCGCGGCTCCTCCACCACGGAGGCCGCGCTGCTGACCCGCGGTGCGAGCCAGCTCTACATCTCGCTGGGCGATGCCAATGCCGAGGGCGCCATTGCCGTGCGCATCTATCACAAGCCGCTGGTGCTCCTGATCTGGTGGGGACCGGTGCTGATGGCGTTCGGCGGCGTGCTGTCGCTGTCCGACCGGCGTCTGCGGGTCGGCGCGCCGAAGCCGGCGCGGGCCAAGCAGCGCCTGCAGCCCGCGGAGTGATCCGATGCGCCGGATGATGGCCGCGTTCGTCGCGTTGATGCTGCTGGCTCTGCCTGCGGCCTACGCCGTGCAGCCCGACGAGATCATGTCCGATCCCGCGAAGGAGGGGCGTGCGCGTGAATTGTCGCGCGAGCTGCGCTGCATGGTCTGCCAGAACCAGTCGATCGACGATTCCGATGCGCCGCTGGCACGTGACCTGCGGCTTTTGGTGCGCGAGCGTATCGCTGCCGGCGACAGCAATTCGCAGGTGCTCGACTTCCTGGTCGCGCGCTACGGCGAGTTCGTGCTGCTGAAGCCGCGTTTCGAACGGCAGACCATGCTGCTGTGGCTGCTCGCGCCGGTGCTGCTGATCGGCGGTGGCCTGGCGCTGTGGCTGCAGATCCGGCGTCGCTCGCGCAGTGGTGCAGACGTACCAGCTCCGCCGCTCACGCCGGAAGAAGAAGCGCGGCTCGCCGCCTTGATGTCGGACGAAGCGAAATCGTCCTAGCCTACGTAGTGATACGTAGGCCGCGGGTCGCTGCGTGTTTCATGCTCTGTTGACCTTTGTCTGGAAGCTTGTGCCGAAATTCGATTCCAGACTTTGAGTCCCCCATGTTCGCGAACAGCAATCTGACGATCCGCTTCCTGGTCGGCGCCGTCGTCGCTGCATTATTGTTCCTGCTGGGCATCGGCGGCGGCACCGGCTTCGTCGCGGTGCTCTACCTCGACAACGAGATCACCAGCCTGTCGTCGGATTTCGCCGCGCTGAGCGGCCCGGCGCGCGACCATGCCATGCAGATCTACCAGCAGGCGCAGGCCGCGTTCTCCTGGTTTCTGATCGCCTGCGGCGTGATCGCGGTCGTCGCCATCGCGATCTGCCTCACCACCTGGTTTGCCGTGCGCAACGGCATCCTCAGCCCGCTGGCGGCGATCGTGCATGCGATGCGCGAGGTTGCCGACCAGAAATTCGAGACGTCCGTTCCGGGTCTTGGCGGCACCAACGAGATCGGCCTGCTGGCCGGCGCGTTGGAGGTGTTCAAGACCAATGGCCTCGAGCGGTGCCGTCTCACCGAGCAGCAGTTGAGCGAGGCGCAACACCAGGCCGAGCGGTCGAAATTCCTGGACGACCGGATCAAGCGCTTCAACGACCTCGTCGCCAGCGTCGTCGACAGCGTGGCGTCCTCGGCCGTGCATCTGAAGAGCAACGCGGAAACGCTGTCGCGGACCGCCAACGACACCAGCACCAAGGCCAATGCGGTGGCGAGCGCCGCGAGCCAGGCCAGCGCCAGCGTCCAGACGGTCGCGGGCTCCGCCGAGGAGATGACGAATTCGATCGGCACGATCAGCCGCCGCGTCACCGATGCGACCCAGCGCGCCGAAGGCGCGGCGACCCAGGCCGAGAAGAGCCGCGACACCATCCACACGCTGTCGGATGCCGCCGACAAGATCGGCGAGGTCGTGCAGCTCGTGCAGGCCATCGCCTCGCAGACCAATCTGCTCGCCCTCAACGCCACCATCGAGGCGGCGCGGGCCGGCGATGCCGGCAAGGGCTTTGCCGTGGTCGCTTCCGAGGTGAAGAGCCTCGCGCACCAGACCAGCAAGGCGACGGAGGAGATCACCTCCCATGTCGGCAGCATCCAGGCCATTACCGCGGAAACCCGCGGCGCGATCGACGGCATCTCCAAGACGCTGTCGGAGATCTCGTCCATCATGTCCGGCATCGAGGTCGACACCGCCCAGCAGCGCAACGCCACGCAGGAGATCACCAGCAGCGTCCGGGACGCCGCGCGCGGCACGCTCGACGTTTCCAATCACATCGGCCAGATCACCTCGACCTCGGCCGAGACCGGCCGCATGGCGGCCGAGGCGCGCGATTCCGCCGTCGACCTGTCGCAGCAGGCCGAGACCCTGAAGCGCGAAGTCGACGAGTTCATCGTCAGCGTCAGGGCCAGCTGAGAACGCCCGAAAGGGCTCTGCTGCGCCGTTGCGGGAACTCAATTAAGTTCCTGTAAGATCATAACTTTCGGCCTGCGATAAACTGCCGCATCAGCATCGTCCCTTCATTACGAAAGTTTAACCCCGCCGCCAGCGCACGGTAAGGCGGGAGCCCCCATGTTCAGGGCCGTAACGTGCCGCCATCCGGCACCAAATGGATTTCAAGGCCCTGGAGATCTCTGCATGACCGACCGTCCCGACCTCTCGCACCTTCCGTCCAACCGGCAGCCCCGCCGGTCGGTGTTTTCCGCGCGCAAGTTCGCGCTGATGGCCTCGGTCGTCGCCGGCCTCGGCGCCGCCGTCTACGGCTTCGGCCCGTCGATGTCGCCCGCCGACCTGATCTCGAGCCCGGCGCATGCGCAGGTCAACAACGAGGTTCGGAAGGTCGAACGTCCGGTCGGTTTCGCCGACATCGTCGAGCGGGTGAAGCCGTCGGTGATCTCGGTGAAGGTCAACATCAAGGAAAAGACCGCGAGCAACGATGATGGCGACGACGCGCAGTCGCCGTTCCAGCCGGGCTCGCCGATGGAGCGCTTCTTCCGCCGCTTCGGCGGTCCGGACGGCGTCCCCGGTCTGAAGGGCGGCGGCCGTGGCCGCGTCGTGCAGGGCCAGGGCTCCGGCTTCTTCATCTCGGCCGACGGTTTCGCCGTGACCAACAACCACGTGGTCGACGGCGCCGACAAGGTCGAGGTCACCACCGACGACGGCAAGACCTACACCGCCAAGGTGATCGGCACCGACCAGCGTACCGACCTCGCTCTGATCAAGGTCGAGGGCAGCTCGAACTTCCCGTTCGCCAAGCTTGCCGACGCCAAGCCGCGGATCGGCGACTGGGTGCTTGCGGTCGGCAATCCCTTCGGTCTCGGCGGCACTGTGACCGCCGGCATCGTCTCGGCCAGCGGCCGCGACATCGGCAACGGTCCCTATGACGATTTCATCCAGATCGACGCGCCCGTGAACAAGGGCAATTCCGGCGGTCCGGCTTTCGACACCAACGGCGAAGTGATGGGCGTCAACACCGCGATCTACTCGCCGTCCGGCGGCAGCGTCGGTATCGCGTTCTCGATTCCCGCCAACACCGTGAAGAGCGTGGTGGCCCAGCTCAAGGACAAGGGCTCGGTCAGCCGCGGCTGGATCGGCGTGCAGATCCAGCCTGTCACCTCCGACATCGCCGACAGCCTCGGCATGAAGAAGGCCGAAGGCGCGCTGGTGGCGGAGCCGCAGGCGAACGGTCCGGCTGCGAAGGCCGGCATCGAGTCCGGCGACGTCATCACCGCGGTCAACGGTGAAGCCGTCAAGGATGCCCGCGAACTCGCCCGCACCATCGGCGGCATGGCGCCTGGTGCGACCGTGAAGCTCAACGTGCTGCACAAGGGCCAGGACAAGGTCGTGAACATGACGCTCGGCCAGTTGCCGAACACGGTCGAGGCCAAGGCCGACCTCGACAAGGACAGCGGCAAGGGTGCGAGCAAGGGCACCGACGTGCCGAAGCTCGGCATGACCGTTGCCCCCGCGAATTCCGTGGCCGGCGCCGGCAAGGAAGGCGTCGTGGTCACCGAGGTCGATCCGAAGAGCGCCGCGGCCGAACGCGGCTTCAAGGAAGGCGACGTGATCCTCGAAGTCGGCGGCAAGAGCGTGGCCACCGCCGGCGAAGTCCGTGACGCCATC
Source organism: Bradyrhizobium sp. 14AA (assembly GCF_054185205.1). Lineage (NCBI taxonomy): Bacteria > Pseudomonadati > Pseudomonadota > Alphaproteobacteria > Hyphomicrobiales > Nitrobacteraceae > Bradyrhizobium > Bradyrhizobium sp. 14AA. Next base: position 160,489 of record NZ_JAVAYM010000021.1, read on the forward strand.
AACACGGCGCGGACCGACAACAAGAACAGCGTCCTGATGCGGGTGAAGAGCGGCGGCCAGTCGCGCTTCGTCGCAGTGCCCATCGCCAAGGGCTAGGCCCTCAGGAGCCTCACGAGATGAAGGGTGTCGCCGGCATCAGTCGCCCCCGCCGTCGGCGCCCTTCGGGGGAGCAGCGTAACGTTCGCTTCCCCAGTCTACCTTCCGGTGGAATTACGCCCCCCTCCGTCGGAAGGCCTAGGGCGGTGGAGTCCCCCCAGCTTCACCGCCCGCCCTTTTTCTCGATCCCAGATTCTCGGACCAAGAGTCTCTCGCTCGGCTTGCATGCGATTGCCGCTCGCGCCATGTTTAGAGAAGGTTGACCTCCTTGACCGCCGCCGAACGCACGATGCGCCTCCTCATTATCGAAGACGACCGCGAATCCGCCGACTATCTCGTGAAGGCGTTTCGCGAGGTCGGGCACATTGCCGACCACGCCGCTGACGGCGAGGAAGGCCTCGCCATGGCCGAGAACGGCGATTACGACGTGCTGGTGGTCGACCGCATGCTGCCCAAGCGCGACGGCCTGTCGCTGATCGGCGCGCTGCGCGACAAGGGCAACACGGCGCCGGTGCTGATTCTCTCCGCGCTCGGGCAGGTCGACGACCGCATCAAGGGCCTGCGCGCCGGCGGCGACGACTATCTGCCAAAGCCCTATTCCTTCGCCGAGCTGCTTGCCCGGGTCGAGGTACTGTCGCGCCGCCGCGGCGGGCCGGCCGAGGACACGCTCTACCGCGTCGGCGATCTCGAGCTCGACCGGCTCTCCCACCGCGTCGCCCGCGGCAAGGACGAGCTGACGCTGCAGCCGCGCGAATTCCGCCTGCTCGAATACTTGATGAAACATGCCGGCCAGGTGGTGACGCGCACCATGCTGCTGGAGAACGTCTGGGACTATCATTTCGATCCGCAGACCAACGTGATCGACGTGCACATTTCGCGGCTGCGCTCCAAGATCGACAAGGGATTCGAGCGGCCGCTGCTGCACACGATCCGTGGCGCGGGCTACATGATCCGTGACGGGATCAGATAAGGCGCAGTTGTCGGCTTCCGGGCGTCAGGAAGTGGCTGTTAAACCTTCAACCTACGTCGCCAGCGCTCACAGCTGTTAGGTTTGCCTACAGAGCGCTGATCGCCAAAGCATCTCAGACCCAGCCGCCATCGACGATGTAGTGTTGAGCGGTGCAGGCGGAGGCCTCGTCCGACGCAAGGAAGACGGTGAATTTCGCGACTTCGTCGGGCATGAGCCTGCGCTTGAGGCATTGTCGCTGCTGCAACTCGATCTCGCCCGCCGGCGTCATCCATTTCTCGAGTTGGCGCTCGGTCATGATCCAGCCCGGTGCGATCGCGTTGACGCGGATGTTGTACGGGCCGTAGTCGCGCGCCAGCGAGCGCGTCAGTCCAATCACGCCTGACTTGCTGGCGGTGTAGGCGGCCATGCCGCCTTGTCCGGCGATCCACGACACCGATCCGAAATTGATGATGGCGCCGGCATTGGCCGCCTTCATGTCCGGCAACACGGCCTGTGACGCAAAGAACTGGTGCTTCAGATTCACCGCGATGCGGTCGTCCCAGTATTCCGGCGTCATCTCCTCGGTGTTGTGCCGCTCGTCATGCGCGGCGTTGTTGATCAGGATGTTGATCGGGCCATAAGTCTCGCGCGCCTCGACGACGCCGGCGCGGAGCGCGGGGATGTCGGTGAGGTCGACGTGCTGGAAATGCGCGGCGAGTCCCTGATCGGACAGTTCACGCGCCAAACGCTGTCCCTCGTCGATCTTGATGTCGAAGAACACCACTTTGGATTTCTGCTCGGCGAAGCGCCGCACGATCGCAGCGCCAATTCCCGCTGCGCCTCCGGTGACGAGCACGACCTTGCCGACGAGGTCGGAATAGATGGCGGCCATGGGCACCTCAGTTTGTTACGGCCGGCGCAGCGGCTGGCCCCGATTCTTTTGCGGACCTTAGCCATTCCATCTGTGAGGTACATAGGTCAGAATTTGTGTTGCGCACCTCAAAAATTGAGGGCAGGATTGCGGCCAAAGAATAAAAGCCGGTTGGGAGGATGTGATGAGATTGCTCGGGAAACTGGGACTCGCCGCTGTCGCATGCCTGCTTGGGGCCAATTCTGCGTCAGCCGACACCACGGTGAAATGGCTGCACATCGAGGCGAACCCGGCCCAGGTGAAGATCTGGGATGAGGTCGCGCGGGCCTATGAGGCATCGCACCCGGGCGTCAAGATCGAGATGCAGTTCCTGGAGAACGAAGCTTACAAGGCCAAGCTGCCGACGATCCTGCAATCCAAGGACCGTCCGAACATCATCTACAGCTGGGCAGGCGGGGTTCTGAAGACCCAGATCGAAGCTGGCGTGCTCGACGACATCACCGATCAGGTGAAGGGTTACAGCGACAGCCTCACCCCCGCCGCGCTCGCGGCTTTCACCAGCAATGGCCGCGTCTACGGTCTGCCGACCGCGCTCTCGCAGGTCGGCTTCCTCTGCAACAAGGACCTGATGGCCAAAGCGAAGGTCGATCCTGCCGCCATCAAGTCCTGGGACGATCTGCTCGCGGCAGTGAAAACGCTGAAGGGCGCCGGCGTGACGCCGATCGTGGTCGGTGGCGCCGACAAATGGCCGTTGCATTTCTACTGGACGCATCTGGCGGTGCGCATCGGCGGCAAGGCCGCGTTCGATGCGGCGCTGCGCGGCGAGAACGGCGGCTTCGCCGGCGAGACCTTCCAGAAGTCCGGCGAACTGTTCAAGCAACTGGTCGATCTCCAGCCGTTCCAGAACGGCTTCCTCGGCTTCAAGAACCCGCAGGCCGTCGGCTATTTCGGCGACGGCAAGGCCGCGATGACGCTCGCGATCTCGACCGTTTATCATCTGCAGCGCGCTCTCGCGGCGGACAAGGTCGGTCTTGGCGAAGACAAGATCTGTTGGTTCGATTTTCCGGTCGTCGCCGGCGGCAAGGGCGCGCCGACCGACACCCTCGGCGGCATCACCGGCTGGTTGATCACCAAGGGGTCGCCGAAGGAGGCTGTCGATTTCCTGAAATACTTCGTTTCCAAGGATGTGCAGACGCGGCTTGCTGCGGCCAATTTCATCATCCCGGTGGTGCAGGGCGCTGATGCTGGCCTCAACAACTCCTTCATGAAGCTGATCGCGGCCAATCTGGCGAAGTCGAACTACCACCAGAACTTCTACGACCAGAGCCTCGGCCCCTCGGTCGGCCGGGTCGTCAACGATGTCACCGCGGAGATCGCGGGCGGCAGCATGGCCCCGCAGGACGCTGCGAAAGCTATCGAGGCGGCCTGGAAACAGGGCAACTGATGGTGGAACGACGGATCGCAAGCGCGTCGGCGATGAGCGTTGCGAAGCCATCGGTCTCGCCGCTTGCGCTTCGCGGCCCGAGGTGGGATGGCCGTTTCACGGTCCTGATCCTGTTCCTGCCGCCTGCACTGCTGCTGTTTACGGTGTTCGTGGTGCTGCCGATCGGCGAGGCCGCTTGGTACTCGACTTTCAACTGGAACGGGTTCGGCAGGCCGACGAACTGGATCGGCTTCGACAATTACCGTTTCGTGCTGGAGACGCGGGCTTTCTGGCTCGCGCTGCGCAACAACGGACTGATCATCGCCGTTTCGCTCGCCATCCAGCTGCCGCTTGCTCTCGCGCTGGCTCTCATGCTCGCCGAACGCTTCCGCGGGGCCGTGGCGCTGCGCATGCTGTTCTTCATGCCCTATATCCTGGCCGAGATCGCGACCGGGCTGATCTTCAGCTTCGTCTATGACGGCGATTACGGCCTCGTCGCCTCGGTCTGGCGCGCATTCGGCGCCCAGCCTCCGCATCTGTTGGCCTCGACCGACACGGCGATGCTGGCGGTGCTGATCGTGGTGGTCTGGAAGTATTTTGGCTTCCATATGATGCTGTTCATTGCGGCGCTGCAGGGCCTCGACAAGAGCCTGATCGAGGCCGCCCGAATCGACGGCGCGACGCGGACGCAGACGCTGCGCCACGTCGTGATCCCCTTGCTCTTTCCGACCATCCGCCTGTCCGTATTCTTCGCCATCATCGGTTCCCTGCAATTGTTCGACCTCGTCATGCCGCTGACGCGCGGAGGACCGGCCGACTCGTCGAACACGATGGTCAGCTTTCTCTACAACAACGGCATCTCGCGCATGCGGGTCGGCTATGGCAGCGCCATCGGCGTCATCCTGTTCGCGATCTGCGTGACCTTTGCTTTCACCTACAAGCGATGGTTCATGCGCGATGAGTAGTGTCGGAGCCAGAAGCGCATTCGATCCCGCCGCGTTGTTCAAGGCGCTGTTCCTCGGCTTGATCGCGATCTTCGTCCTGGTGCCGCTGCTCGGGACCCTGCTCGGCGGCTTCAAGTCGCTCGGCGAGTTGCGTGTCAATCCGTTCGGCCTGCCCAGGCATTGGGAGTGGCAGAACTACGCCGACATCCTGTTCTCGGCGCGCTACTGGCAGCTCTTGCGCAATTCGCTGATCATCTCGACGCTGGCGGTGACGCTGACCCTGATCACGGCTTCGATGGCCGCGTTCACCTTCGCCCACGTCAGGTTTTACGGGAGCTCGATGCTGCTCAGCTACCTGACGCTGGGCCTGCTGTTTCCCGCTGCAACCGCCGTGCTGCCTCTGTTCATCAAGGTGCGGGATCTCGGCCTGCTCGATACCTATTTCGGCGTTGCGCTGCCGCAGGTGGCGTTCAGCCTCGCCATGAGCGTGCTGCTGTTGCGCCGCTTCTTCAAGGACATCCCATACGAGTTGCTCGAGGCCGCGCTGGTCGACGGTTGCAGCTATATCAAGTTCTTCCGCTATGTGACGTTACCTCTATCGCGTCCGATCCTGGCGACCGTCGGCACCATCACCTTCGTCAACAGCTGGAACGCCTATCTGTTGCCGCTGGTGATGCTGAACACCGACGCGCTGTATCCATGGCCGCTCGGAATCATGGTCTACCAGGGCGAATACTCGTCCGAATGGCACCTGATCCTCGCCTTCATCACCCTCACCATCCTGCCCACGATCATTCTGTTTCTGCTGGCGCAGAAGCAAATCGTCGCCGGCCTCACTGCTGGCGCGGTCAAGGGATGAGCCATAGTCTCGGGAGCCCAAAATGAGAAAAGTCGGCGTCGGAATCATCGGCTGCGGTGTGATCAGTACCGCCTACCTCAAAGCGGCCCAGCGTTTTCCGGTCATGGAAGTCAGGGCGCTTGCAGACATGCGCAGCGAGACCGCGGAGCGCCAGGGAGCGGCGTTTGGTTTGCCGGCAATGCGGGTCGACCAGTTGTTGAAGCGCGACGATGTCGAAATCGTCGTCAATCTCACGGTGCCGCTCGCCCACACCGACGTCAGCCTGGCTGTGCTGAACGCCGGCAAGCACGTTCATTCGGAGAAGCCGCTCGGAATCAATGTTGCCGAAGCGCGCAAGGTCATGGAGGTCGCCGCACAGAAGAACCTGCGCGTCGGCTGCGCTCCGGATACGTTTCTTGGCGGCGGCCATCAGACCGCGCGCAAGCTGATCGACGACGGTGCGATCGGCACGCCTGTCGCGGGCAGCGCGTTCTTCGGCTGCCCCGGTCACGAGCGCTGGCATCCGGCGCCCGGCTTCTATTATTTGCGCGGCGGCGGACCGATGCTGGACATGGGGCCTTATTACATCACCGATCTCGTGCAATTGCTCGGTCCGGTCGCCAGCGTGATGGGCTCGACCGCGCGTCCGAAGACCGAGCGTCTCGTCACCAGCCAGCCGATGAACGGTGCGCTGATCCCGGTCGAAGTCGCGACCCATGTCGCGGGCACGCTGGAGTTTGAAAGTGGCGCGGTCGTCTCGATCACGATGAGCTTCGACGTGCCGAAACACCGGCATGCGCCGATCGAGATCTACGGCGACAAGGGCAGCATGCTGGTGCCGGATCCAAATCGTTTCGGCGGCGAAGTGCAGGTGGCGAAGACCGGCGGTGAATGGGAGGCGATGCCGCTGACGCACGGTCACGTCGAGGGCGAGTTCCGCTCCATCGGCGTCGCCGACATGGCCTCCGCGGTCCTGAACGACCGGCCGCATCGCGCCAGCGGCGCGCTTGCCCTCCACGTGCTGGAGGTGATGGAGGCGTTCCAGACCTCCGCCGACGAGGGCCGCCGCGTCAAGATCGAGAGCAGCGTTGAGCGGCCGGCGATGCTGCCGGCCGGACGTGAAACCGGACAGATCGACTGAGGGAATGACCATGCGCAAGGCAATGATTGTATGGGGTGGCTGGCCGGGACATGATCCCGATCTCTGCGCCTCGATGATCCGTGGCTGGTTGAAGGCGGAAGGCTTCGAGGTTCGGATCGAAACCACGACGGCATCCTTCGCCGATCCCGCGATCCATGATCTGTCGCTGATCATACCGATCTACACGATGTCGAAGATCGAGAAGGCGGAGGCGCTCAATCTCTGCGCAGCGGTGCGCAATGGCGTCGGACTTGCCGGCCATCATGGCGGCATGTGCGATGCCTTCCGTGAGTCGGTCGACTACCAATTCCTGTGCGGCGGGCAGTGGGTCGCCCATCCCGGCAACATCATCGACTACAAGGTCGACTTGACGAAACCGGATGATCCCATCATGACGGGTCTCAAGAGCTTCGAGCATCGGTCAGAGCAATATTACATGCATGTCGACCCCGCCAACGAGGTGTTGGCGACGACCACTTTCACCGGCGAGCACGCGCCCTGGATCGAGGGCGTGGTGATGCCGGTGGTCTGGAAGAAGCGCTATGGCGCGGGGAGGGTGTTCTACTCCTCGCTCGGCCACCGCGCCTACGAGCTGGACGTGCCGGAGATCCGAACGTTGATGACCCGCGGCATGCTTTGGGCCGCGCGCGAATGACGGCTGGCGCGATCCAGCCGGTGGTTCGCGCCACGCTCGAGGACGTCGCGCGCGCGGCGGGCGTTTCGCTCGCCACCGTCGATCGCGTCGTCAACCGGCGCGAGGGCGTCCGGGCCAAGACCGTCGCGCGCGTCGAGGCCGCGGTGGCAAAACTCGGCTATCGCGCCGACATTGCCGCGGCCCGGCTCGCCCGCGGGCAGTCGTTCCGCTTCGCTTTCGTGCTGCCGACAGGTAGCAACAGCTTCATGACCAACCTGACCGAGCAGGTCGCTCGTACCGCGGACTGGCTCGCCGGCCAGCGCGGCTTCATCGATATCCACCATGTCGACGTGTTCGACCCCGATGTGCTTGCCGTTGCGCTGGAGAGCCTCTCGCCCGCCTATCAGGGCGTTGCCGTGGTCGCGCTCGATCATCCCAGGGTTCGCGCCGCGATCGACGACCTCGTCGCGCGCGGGATTGCCGTGGTGACCCTCGTGTCGGACGCGCCAAGCTCGTCCCGCGTACACTATGTCGGGATCGACAACCCGGCCGCAGGCCGTACTGCGGCAACGCTGATGGGGCGCTTCCTCGCGGAACGCGAGGGGACCGTCGCCGTGATTGCGGGAGCGTTGTCGCTGCGCGATCACACCGAACGGCAGTTCGGCTTCCACCAGATCCTGTCGAGCGAATATTCGAACCTGTCCGCGCTACCGGTCATCGAGGGGCGCGACGACAGTGATCGCACGCGAAAACTCACGGCCGCGCTGCTCGCGCGCCATGCCGACCTCCGCGGCATATATTGCTGCGGCGCCGGAAACCGCGGCATCGCCGATGCGCTCGAAGCCTCGGGCCGCGCGCGCGAGGTGATCTGGATTACCCATGAGCTGACCGAGTACACAAGGCGATTCCTGGTCCGCGGCACGCTCGACGCCGTCATCAACCAGGATGCCGGCCACGAGGCGCGGTCTGCGGCGCGAATCCTGCTCGCGCATTGTTCGGGCGAGCCGATCAGTCCCGACCAGGAGCGCATCCGCATCGACATTTTCCTGCGGGACAATTTGCCGTAATTTCGAGTTTCTCCGGCGATGTGTTGGTCATGCCGCCGGCCTGTCATCGTAAGCACCCCCGTTGCGGGCGACACGTCCGATGCCCGGCCAAGCGAAGTGGGCACCGACATTCTGCGTCCCGGTAGGGCAGTGAAACGGAAGGTCCACACCCGATCGCCGCTCCCGCGTACCACCAGGCAGCGCCCCAGTGTCCGCATGAACGCCAGCTTGCGGGGATTTAACTTGGTTCGAATGGAGGGCCACTTTAACGTCCCCGTCCGCTTACCACCTTCCGTCACGGATGCTGTGCTCGTCAGGGTCAGTCGTTCCGCGAGGAACCAGTGCGGATGTGTGACCGTCACGGATACTTTCAAAAGGGTGGATGTGCCGCCTTGCCACTTTTCTTACCAAGACCGCCTGGCGTTGGGCGAGTTTGGGCGAAGACAGACGGTAGGCGATAAAGCCAAGTTGCTGTAAACAAAGCAGAATTCAAAGGGTAACGGTGCCTGATGATAGCAAACGCGGTAATGAAACTGGATACATGATCCGTGACGGCATTCGGTAAACTCGTCCGCACCACGGCATTCCGGCTCACGCTGGTCTATCTGCTGCTGTTCGCGATGTTCGCGGCCTCGCTGCTCGGCTATTTCGCCTGGAATACGCGGCGGCTGATCACCGAGGAGATCACGCAGACGGTCAATGCCGAGACCTCGGAGATGAACGAGATCTACGGCCGCGGCGGCATGTTTCGCCTCGTGCGGACGATCGAATATCGGGCGCTGCGCCCGGGCGCCAACCTCTATCTCGTGACCACGCCGACAGGGCAGGCGATCGCCGGCAATGTCGGTTCGCTGGCGCCGGGGGTGATGGCGACGCGCGGCTGGTCGGAGACCGCCTACCGGCGGATCGAGGATGCCGATGACCGCGACCATCGCGCGCTGGTGCGTGTCACTGAACTGGAGAACGGCTTCCGGCTCCTGATCGGCCGTGACCTCGCCGAGCGGCGCCGCCTGTTCGGCATCGTGGCCAAGGCCGCGCAATGGTCGATCCTGATCGTCGTGGTGCTCGGCCTCGGCGGCGGCATCTTCGTCGCGCGCCGCGTGCTGAGGCGCATCGACGCCATGAGCGGCACGGCGCATCGCATCATGACTGGCGATCTCAGCGAACGCCTGCCGGTGGGACGCAGCGGCGACGAGCTCGACCGCCTCGCGGAAAACCTCAACGCCATGCTGGAGCGGATCGAGGCGCTGATGGCGGGGTTGAAGGAAGTCTCCGACAACATCGCCCATGATCTCAAGACGCCGCTGACGCGCTTGCGCAACCGTGCCGAGGAGGCCCTGGCCAAATCCGGCAGCGAGGCCGACTATCGCGCCGCGCTGGAGCGGACCATAGAGGAATCCGACGGCCTGATCCGCACCTTCAATGCGCTGTTGATGATCGCGCGGGCCGAGTCCGGTCAGGCACGCGGCAACATGGATGATTTCGACGCCGCCGAGGTCGCGGGCGGCATCCACGAGCTCTACGAGCCGCTGGCCGAGGACGACGGCATGACCCTGAAGGTCAAGGCCGATCCGACGCCGGTCCACGCCAACCGCGAATTGATCAGCCAGGCGTTGGCCAATCTGGTCGAGAATGCGATCAAATACGGCAAGCCCGTCACGCAGACGGCTGGAACCGTCGTCAGCATGGACGCTGGGCAGATCACGATCGAGGCGAAGCGCGAGGGCGACCAGGTGCTGCTCAGCGTCACCGATCGCGGCCCCGGCATCCCCGAGGCCGACCGCAAGCATGCCGTCGAACGATTCGTGCGGCTGGAGGCGAGCCGCACGCTGCCGGGCTCCGGCCTCGGCCTCAGTCTCGCCGCGGCCGTTGCGACATTGCATGGTGGCGAATTGCGGCTGAGCGATGCCCATCCGGGCCTCGTCGCCACGCTGGTGCTCCCGGCGCGCGCAGGCGCCGGCGACAGGGTTGCTCCTCCAATACCGGATGTGCCACAGAAGGTGGCATGAACCACTCCGCGCCGGGAAACGCGGACAAGACTGGCGAGAGCTTGGCCGCGCGCTTTGCGGAGGCTCCCCATATTGCCGCTTCCACAACCGACCAACGCCGTTTTGAAAACTGGCTGGCCGAGCTCGAGCCGGCACAATCGGCCCGTCTCGAAGCGCTGCTGGTCCATCCCTTCGCCCGGAATATCCTGGCCGGCATCGCGGAATTCTCGCCCTATCTGTTCGATCTGGCGCGCGCCGATGCGCCGCGCCTGATCCGGCTGCTCGAATGCGAGCCGGACGCGCATCTGGCGGCGCTGATCGCGGAGGCGCGGGGCGCGGTCCTCGCGGCCCCGGACGAAGCCGAGGTGATGCGCCTGCTTCGCCGCATGAAGGCGGAGACCGCGCTGCTGACCGCGTTGTGCGATATCGGCGGTGTCTGGCCGGTGATGCGGGTGACGGCGGCGCTGACCGACGTTGCGGTGTCCTCGGTGCAGGCGGCGCTCCACTACCTGCTGCGGCAGGAAGCCGCACGTGGCAAGCTCTCGCCGTCCAATCCCGAGGCGCCCGAAGAGGGCAGCGGTCTCATCGTGCTCGCCATGGGCAAGATGGGCGCGGGCGAGCTGAACTATTCCAGCGACATCGACCTCATCGTGTTCTTCGATCCCGATGCCACGACGCTCGCGCCCGATATCGAGCCGCAGCCGTTCTTCGTCCGGGTGACGCAGGGCATGGCGCGCATCCTCCAGCAGCGCACCTATGACGGCTACGTCTTCCGCGTCGATCTGCGTCTGCGCCCCGATCCATCGTCGACCCAGGTCGCGATCTCCCGTGATGCCGCGCTCAACTACTATGAGCGGGAGGGGCGCACCTGGGAACGTGCCGCGATGATCAAGGCGCGCGCCTGCGCCGGCGATCCCAAAGCGGGCGAGGCGCTGCTTGCCGAGATCGCGCCGTTCGTCTGGCGCAAGCATCTCGACTTCGCCGCGCTTGCTGACGTCCACGACATGAAGCGGCAGATGCAGACCTATCGCGGCCAGAGCGAGGTCGCGGTCGAGGGCCATAACGTGAAGGTCGGGCGCGGCGGCATCCGCGAGATCGAGTTTTTTGCGCAGACCCAGCAATTGATCGCCGGCGGCCGTCATCCGGAATTGCGGGTGCGGCCGACGCTTAGGGCGCTCGGCGTGCTCGCCTCCAGCAACTGGATCACCTTCGCGGCGCGCGACGAGCTGACCGACGCGTACGAATTCCTGCGCCGGGTCGAGCATCGCCTCCAGATGATTGCCGACGAGCAGACCCACACGCTGCCCGAGGACAAGGAAGCGGTCGAACGCTTTGCCTGGTTCTTCGGCTATCCGGATCGCGAGACGTTTGCCCGCGATCTGTTGCGCCAACTCGAAATCGTCCAGGGCCACTACGAAAAACTGTTCGAGGGCGACGATCCCACAGGCACGGAAACCCTGCCGGCGCTCGATTACAGCACCGGTCCCGATGATCCGCGCCTGCTGCAATATCTGACGACGCTCGGCTTCAAGAAGCCGGCTGCCGTCGCACAGACGTTGCGCGACTGGATCAGGGGTGATTATCGCGTGTTCCGCAATGAGGCGACGCGAAGCGCCTTCGTCGAATTCGTGCCGGCCCTGATCGACGGCCTCGCGCGTGCCGAGGAGCCGGATCGCGCCGTCGTGGCGTTCGATCAATTCCTTGGCGCGCTCCAGCGTGGCGGCCGGCTGATCACGCTGCTCGGCCAGAACCGCGATCTCGTCGCGCTCGTGGCGCTGGTGCTGGGCGCTGCGCCCCGGCTCGGCGAGATGCTGGCGCGGCAGCCGCAGCTGATGGACGGCCTGATCGATCCGCGCTTCTTCGGCGCCATGCCGGACAGGCAGGAATTGTCGGGACGGCTCGCGACCACGGTGCATGACGCCGGCTCGTACGAAGAGTTCCTCGACCGGCTGCGCCTGTTCGGGCAGGAGAGCCTGTTCCTGATCGGCACGCGTATCCTGTCCGGCACCGTCTCGGCGCAGCAGGCGAGCACCGCCTTCGCGGATGTCGCCGAAGGCGTCGTCCACACCGTGCATGGCCTCGTCGCCGATCGCTTCGCCGCCCAGCACGGCCGGATCAAGGCGCAGGAGACCGCGATCATTGCGATGGGCCGGCTCGGCAGCCGCGAGATGACGGCGTCGTCCGATCTCGACCTGATCCTGCTCTACGATTTCGACAGCGACAGTCCGGACTCGGACGGAGCGAAGTCGCTTCAGGGTGCGCATTATTTCGCCCGCTTCACCCAGCGCCTGATCAGCGCGTTCACGACGCGCACCAATTACGGCGTGCTCTACGAGATCGACATGCGGCTGCGTCCGTCGGGGCGCGCCGGCCCCGTGGCCTCGAGCCTCGTCTCGTTCGCGGACTACCAGGCCAACGAGGCCTGGACCTGGGAGCACATGGCGCTGACGCGCGCGCGCGTGGTGTCGGCCTCGCCCCAATTCCGGGAACGGATCGAGCGCGTCATCCGCGATGTCCTGACCCGCCGCCGGGATCGCGCGATCATCGCCAACGACGTCGCCGACATGCGGCGGGCGATCGCGCAGGAGAAGGGCGAGACCGACTACTGGGATCTCAAATATGCCGCCGGCGGCATGATCGACATCGACTTCATCGCGCAGTATCTCCAGCTCGTGCACGCTCACCACAAGCCCGAGATGCTCGACGTCGGTACGATGCAGGTGCTGGAGAATGCCTGCAGGCTCGGCGTGCTTGGGCAATCCGAGACCGAGATATTGCGTGCCGCGGCGCGGCTGTATCACGATCTGACGCAGATCCTGCGGCTTTGCGTCAGCGACCGCTTCAAGCCGGAAACCGCCGGCACGGATCTGCAGCGCGTCATGGCGCGCGCCGGCGATGCGCCGGACTTCTCGTCGCTGGAGGCACGGGTGAAGGAGACGCAGGGCGAGGTGCGGCGCGTGTTCAGGGCGCTGCTGGAAGGGGCGTAGCCTGCTTCAGCGAAGTGAGGGCCTCGCGCACGTTCGGCTCCAGGCCCGCGCCGCCGGCATCGAGATGCGCGAAGATCGCGCGCTTCATCCGGGGATCCCAGAACTTCTTGATGTGCTCGGCGATCCCCGGCACGGCCTTGTCGTGGCCCTGGCTCTGGAAAAACTTGCCGATCTGGTTGGCCATGTAGATCAGGCGGTCAGGCGACATCGGCAACCTCCGTGGCATGGTGGGCGACGATCCGGCCACCATGCGAAAACACTTCGAACCCGTCCTGGCGGGCAATGGCGATCAGCGTGATGCCGGCGGCTTCCGCGGTGCGAACCGCAAGCGCGGTCGGCGCGGAAACGGCGACCATCACCGGCGCGCCGATCGCGGCGGTCTTCTGCACCATCTCGACCGAGACGCGGCTCGTCAGCAGCACCATGCCGCCGTATGCATCCGTGCGGCTGCGCGCCAGCGCGCCGGCGAGCTTGTCCAGCGCATTGTGGCGGCCGACATCCTCGCGCAGCGCGACGATGTTGCCGGCAGGCGACCAGAATGCGGCGGCGTGAACGGCGCGGGTTTGCAGATTGATCGATTGCAGCGGCGCGATGGCCTGCATCGCCGTCATGATCTGCTCGGGCGTGAAGGTCTGCCCGTGCGGCACGACCGTCGCGGGTCGCACGGCTTCGGCAATGGATTCGATGCCGCAGATGCCGCAGCCGGTGGGACCGGCGATGTGACGACGGCGCTCGCTGATGAGTGCCGCATCTTCCGGTGCAAGCCACATCCTGAGCTCGATGCCGTCGTCGAGGCGGACCACTTCGAGCGAGCGGATGTCGTCGACAGATTTGATGACGCCTTCGTCCAGGCTGAAGCCGACCGCAAAATCCTCGAGGTTCTGCGGCGTCCCCATCATGACGGCATAGGTGCCGCCATTATAGGTCAGCGCCAGCGGCGTCTCCTCCGGAATCAGCCGCACCCCCTCGGACGCGACACCGTCGCGCCAGGTTTCTCGGTCGATGGCCTGGACCGGCACGTGCATGCGGTTACTCCGCGGCCTCGGCCGGCGCGATGCGGCGCGAGTGCCGCGCCTGCTCGTCATAGCTCTTCTGCCAGTCGGATGGGCCGTTCGACGGCGAGATCTGCACCGCCGTGACCTTGTATTCGGGACAGTTGGTCGCCCAGTCCGAATAGTCGGTGGTGATGACGTTGGCCTGCGTGTCCGGGTGATGGAAGGTGGTGTAGACGACGCCGGGCGCGACGCGGTCGGTGATCTCCGCGCGCAACGTCGTCTCGCCGGCGCGGCTCTGCAACCGCACCCAGTCGCCGTCGCGCACGCCGCGCAGCTCGGCGTCGTGCGGATGGATCTCCAGGCGATCCTCGGCGTGCCAGACCACGTTCTCGGTGCGCCTTGTCTGCGCGCCGACATTGTACTGGCTGAGGATGCGTCCGGTCGTGAGCAGCAGCGGGAAGCGCGGGCCGGTGCGTTCGTCGGTCGCGACATATTCGGTGACGACGAATTTGCCCTTGCCGCGCACGAAGCCGCCGATATGCATCACCGGCGTGCCCTCCGGCGCCTTCTCGTTGCACGGCCACTGCACCGATCCGAGCTCGTCGAGCCTGGCGTATGAGACGCCGGCGAAGGTCGGCGTCAGCGCCGCGATCTCGTCCATGATCTCGGACGGATGGCTGTAGTTCATCTCGAGGCCCATGGCCTTGGCGAGGGCGATGGTGACCTCCCAGTCCGCCATGCCGTTCTTCGGCGTCATCACCTTGCGGACGCGCTGAATGCGGCGTTCGGCGTTGGTGAAGGTGCCGTCCTTCTCCAGGAAGCTCGAGCCGGGCAGGAAGACATGGGCGTAGTTCGCGGTCTCGTTGAGGAAGAGGTCGTGGACGATGACGCATTCCATCGCCGACAATGCCGCCACCACATGCTTGGTGTTGGGATCGGACTGGAGGATGTCCTCGCCCTGGACGTAGATGCCCATGAACGTGCCTTCGACCGCGGCATCGAACATGTTGGGAATGCGCAGGCCCGGCTCAGGGTTGAGCTTGACGTTCCACAGCGCCTCGAACTGGTCGCGCACGGCATCGCCCGAGATGTGGCGATAGCCCGGCAGCTCGTGCGGGAACGAGCCCATGTCGCAGGAGCCCTGAACGTTGTTCTGGCCGCGCAGCGGGTTCACGCCGACGCCGGGACGGCCGATATTGCCTGTCGCCATCGCAAGGTTGGCGATCGCGATCACCGTGGTCGAACCCTGGCTGTGCTCGGTGACGCCGAGGCCGTAATAGATCGCGCCGTTGCCGCCGGTGGCGTAGATGCGGGCCGCCTCGCGCAGATCCTTCGGATCGACGCCGGTGAGGATCGCGGTCGATTCCGGGCTGTGCTTCGGCTGCGCGACGAAGGCGGCCCATTCCTCGAACTCGGCCCAGTCGCAGCGCTCGCGTACGAAGGCCTCGTTGACGAGACCCTCGGTGACGATGACATGCGCCAGCGCCGTCACGACGGCGACGTTGGTGCCGGGCATCAACGGCAGATGCAGCGCCTTCACGTGCGGCGATTCCACCATCTCGGTGCGGCGCGGATCGATCACGATCAGCTTGGCGCCCTGGCGCAGCCGCTTCTTCAGGCGCGAGGCGAAGACGGGATGAGCCGAGGCCGGATTGGCGCCGATGATCAGGGCGACGTCGGTGTTCTCGACCGAATCGAAGTCCTGTGTGCCGGCCGAGGTGCCGAAGGTGACCGAAAGACCATAGCCGGTCGGGGAATGGCAGACGCGCGCGCAGGTGTCGACATTGTTGTTGCCGAACCCGGCACGGATCAGTTTCTGCACCAGATAGGTTTCTTCGTTGGTGCAGCGGGAGGAGGTGATGCCGCCGATGGAGTCGCGGCCGTACTTCTGCTGGATGCCGCGCATCCTGGCCGCGGCGAACGAGAACGCCTCGTCCCAGGAGACTTCACGCCAGGGGTCCTCGATCCGCTCGCGGATCATGGGGTTGAGGATGCGTTCCTTGTGGTTGGTGTAGCCCCAGGCGAAGCGGCCCTTGACGCAGGAATGGCCGCGATTGGCCTTGCCGTCCTTGTAGGGCACCATGCGCACGACTTCCTCGCCGCGCATCTCGGCCTTGAAGGTGCAGCCGACGCCGCAATAGGCGCAGGTGGTGACGACCGAATGCTCGGGCTGGCCGATCTCGATCACCGACTTCTCCGTCAGCGTCGCGGTCGGGCACGCCTGCACGCAGGCGCCGCAGGACACGCATTCGGAGCCGAGGAAGCTCTCGCTCATGCCCGGCGAGACGCGGCTGTCGAAGCCGCGGCCCGAGATCGTCAGCGCGAAGGTGCCCTGCACCTCCTCGCAGGCGCGGACGCAGCGCGAGCAGACGATGCACTTGGAGGGATCGTAGGTGAAGTAGGGATTGGACTCGTCCTTCGGCATCCAATGGTCGTTGCTGCAGCCGTCGGTCTTGCCAGGTGTCTTGGCGAAGACGTGGTTCTCGCCCTCGTAGCCGTAGCGTACGTCGCGCAGGCCGACGGCGCCGGCCATGTCCTGCAATTCGCAATCGCCGTTGGCGCCGCAGGTGAGGCAGTCGAGCGGATGGTCGGAGATGTAGAGCTCCATCACGCCCTTGCGCAGCTTCTTCAGCCGCTCGTTCTGGGTGTGCACGACGAGGCCGTTCATCACCGGCGTGGTGCAGGACGCCGGCGTTCCGGCGCGGCCCTCGATCTCGACGAGGCAGAGGCGGCAGGAGCCGAACGCGTCGACCATGTCGGTCGCGCAGAGCTTCGGGATCTGGTGGCCCGCATCCATCGCGGCCCGCATGATCGAGGTGCCCTCGGGCACCGTGACCTGGTTGCCGTCGATGGTCAGCGTCACCATCGTTTCCGATTTGGAAGCCGGCGTGCCGAAGTCGATTTCTTCGATCAGAGACATTGTCGTTCTCCTATTCCGCGGCCTGAAGCGTGGTCGGGGCCGGGACGAAATCCTCCCGGAAGTGCTTCAAAGCGCTGAGCACGGGGTAGGGCGTGAAGCCGCCGAGCGCGCAGAGCGAGCCGAATTTCATGGTGTTGCAGAGGTCTTCGACCAGCGCGAGGTTTTCGCTCACGCGTTCGCCATTGATGATCTTCTCGATGGTCTCGACGCCGCGGGTCGAGCCGATCCGGCACGGCGTGCACTTGCCGCAGGATTCGACGGCGCAGAACTCCATGGCAAAGCGCGCCTGCCTGCGCATGTCGACGCTGTCGTCGAACACGACGATGCCGCCATGGCCGATCAGGCCGTCGCGCGCGGCAAAGGCCTCGTAGTCGAACGGCGTGTCGAACAGGGCGCGGGGGAAATAGGCGCCGAGGGGGCCGCCGACCTGCACGGCGCGGACCGGACGGCCGGTGAACGTGCCGCCGCCGATGTCATCGACGAGCTCGCCGAGCGTCACGCCGAACGCGGTCTCGAACAGCCCGCCCTGGCGGATGTTGCCGGCAAGCTGGATCGGCATCGTGCCGCGCGAGCGGCCCATGCCGAAATCCGCATAGGTCTTGGCGCCTTCGGCGAGGATGAAGGGGACGGCCGCGAACGACAGCACGTTGTTGATGACCGTCGGCTTGCCGAACAGGCCGTGATGCGCGGGCAGCGGCGGCTTCGCGCGCACGATGCCGCGGCGGCCTTCGAGGCTCTCCAGCAGCGAGGTCTCCTCGCCGCAGACATAGGCGCCGGCGCCGACGCGCACTTCCATATCGAAGCTGTATGTCGAGCCGCCGATCTTGCTGCCGAGATAGCCGCCGCGCCTGGCCGCGACGATGGCCGCATTCATGGCTTCCACCGCGTGCGGATATTCGCTGCGGATGTAGATATAGCCCTTGGTCGCGCCGACCGTGATGCCGGCAATCGTCATGCCCTCGATCACCAGGAAGGGGTCGCCTTCCATGATCATGCGGTCGGCGAAGGTGCCGCTGTCGCCTTCGTCGGCGTTGCAGACGATGAATTTGCGATCGGCCTTGGCCTGCGCGACGGTCTTCCACTTGATGCCGGTCGGGAAGCCCGCGCCGCCACGGCCGCGCAGACCCGAGGCGGTGACCTCAGTGAGGATCGCGTCCGCGCCGAGCGACAGTGCGCGCTCCAGGCCCTTGTAGCCGCCGTGGGCGCGGTAATCGTCGAGCGAGCGCGGGTCGATCACGCCGCAGCGGGCGAAGGTCAGGCGGGTCTGGCGCTTCAGCCAGGGCAGCTCGTCCGCGACGCCAAGCCGCAGGGGATGTGGCCCGTTGCCCGCCATGGATTCGAACACGGAGGCAACATCCTCCGGGCTCACCGGCCCGTACGCGACGCGGCCCTTGAGGGTCGCGACCTCGACCATCGGCTCCAGCCAGCACAGCCCGCGCGAGCCGGTCCTGACGATCTCGACCGGCAGGCCGCGCTTGGCCGCGACCTGCTCGAAGGCGACTGCAATTTCATCGGCGCCGACGGCAACAGCGGCGGCATCGCGGGGAACGAAGATCCGCATGTTCATCGCTGCGCCTCCGCGACCAGTGCATCAAGGCGCTTCTGATCGAGCCGGCCGATGAGGCGGCCGTCGAGCATCGCGGACGGGGCGGTGGCGCACAGGCCGAGGCAGTAGATCGGCTCCAGCGTGACGCGATCGTCGGCCGTGGTGTTGCCGAGCGATACGCCGAGCTTCGCCTCGGCGCGCGCCGCCAGCGCATCGCCGCCGGCAGCCTGGCAGGCTTCCGCGCGGCAGAGCTTCAGCACATGGCGGCCGGCCGGCTTGTGGCGGAAATCATGATAGAACGTGAACACGCCATGCACTTCGGCGCGCGACAGATTGAGCGCCTGCGCCACCATGGGAATGGCGGCCTCCGGCACGTAGCCGAATGCCTCCTGAAGCGCATGCAGGATGACGAGCGTGGCGCCTTCCTGCCTGGCGTTTTCGGCGATGATCTCGGCGCCGCGGGCTTCGTCCCACGGATCGTAAAGCGTTGTCATTGTTCGTTCTCAACCTGAGCGTTCCTTCAGCGCAAACTATTTGGAATCATTCGAAGATCAATAAAGCTGTCTCATGCTGCGATTGCGAATTCAGATCGATTTGCAACCGCAATCGATCGATACGGAATGGTAATGAAATTTGTATCGGTTGCCGGTTTTTGCGTGTTGGTGCAGGCCCGGCATGCTAGCTTGCATGCCACGACAGAATCCGAGGGGACAACCGGTTGATCGACAAGCTTGAGCTGCTGCTGGCGCTGGCGAAGGAGCGGCATTTTGGACGCGCGGCCGAGGCCTGCGGCGTCACGCAACCGACCATGTCGACCGGGCTGAAGCAGCTCGAGGAGATCCTCGGCGTGATGCTGGTCCAGCGCGGCTCCCGCTTCCAGGGTTTCACCCCGGAAGGCGAGCGTGCCTTGGATTGGGCGCGGCGGATCGTGGGCGATGCCCGCGCGATGCGCGATGAGATCAACGGGCTGAAGCATCAGCTCTCCGGCGAGATCCGCATCGCGGCGATCCCGACCGTGCTCGGCATGGTCGCCGCGCTGACCACGCCGTTCCGCGCCAGGCATCCCGAGGTGCGCTTCCGCATCCAGTCCACGACGTCATCCGAGGTGTTGGGGCTGCTCGAAAATCTCGAGGTCGATGCCGGGCTGACCTATATCGAGAACGAGCCGATCGGCAAGGTGCGGACCATTCCGCTCTACAACGAGAGCTATCGGCTCCTGACCGCGCCCGATGCGATGTTCGGCGACCGCGAGACGGTGACCTGGACGGAAGTCGGCCAGGTGCCGCTGTGCCTGCTCACGCCCGACATGCAGAACCGCCGCATCATCGACCGCGCGCTACGCTCGGTCGGCGCGGAGGCAACGCCGACGCTGACCTCGAACTCGTTGCTGGTGCTGTTCACGCATGTGAAGACGGGGCGGTGGGCGAGCGTGATGCCGGCCAAGCTTGCCGAGACGCTCGGCCTGTCCGATACCGTCCGTTCGATCCCGATCACCGATCCCGACGTCAATTACAGCATCGGCTTGGTGATCCCGCAGCGCGATCCGATGACGCCGCTGATCGCGGCGCTGGTCAATGTCGCGCGCGAAGTCGCACCGTCTTTGTAATTGTAGGGGCCGTGGCGGGAAGCTGAGCAAGCGCCTCGTCCTTCGAGACACCCGCTTTGCGGGCTCCTCAGGATGAGGCTCCGTTGTATCGGTGTTCGTTGAAGCGGCTGCCGCGGACTCTGCCCTCATCCTGAGGGCCCGCCGGAGGCGGGCGTCTCGAAGGATGGCCGCAGGCGAGCTTCCCGCCGTGCGCTAGGCCGCGGCCGATATGCCCGACCCCGCCTTGATCGCGTCGCGCGGCAGGGTCACGCGGACGACGGTGCCGACTTCGAGCCTGGAGCGCAGCCGCATCGAGCCGCCGTGGAGCTGCGCCAGCGAGCGCGCGATCGCGAGGCCGAGGCCGGAGCCGTGATAGGTCTTGGTGAGCTGGCTCTCGACCTGCTCGAACGGGCGGCCGAGCCGCGCCAGCGAATGCGGCGCGATGCCGATGCCGGTGTCGGCGATCATCAGCACGATCCTGTCCTCGAGCTGCCGGCTGCGCACCACGATGCGTCCGCCGTCGGGCGTGAACTTCACCGCGTTTGAGAGCAGGTTGACGATGATCTGCTTGGTGGCACGGCGGTCGGCGACGACGGAGATGGATTTTGCGATGTCGGCGTCGAGCGTCAGGTGCTTGTCCTGCGCCCGGCCGGTGACGACCCGCAAGGATTCCGCCAGCGTCTGCGCCAGGTCGAGCTCTTCCATGTCGAGCTTCATGCGGCCGGCCTCGATCTTGGACATGTCGAGGATGTCGTTGATGACCTCGAGCAGATAGTGGCCGCTGGTCAGGATGTCCTGGCAGTATTCCTGGTACTTCTCGCTTCCGAGCTCGCCGAACATGCCCGAGCCCATGATCTCGGAGAAGCCGATGATGGCGTTCAGCGGCGTGCGCAGCTCGTGGCTCATATTGGCGAGGAATTTCGACTTGGTCTGGTTGGCTTCCTCGGCGCGGGTCTTCTCGCGCTGGTACTTTTCGGCGAGGTCGGCGAGCTCGACCGCCTGGCGCTCCAGTGCCGCCTGCGAGCGCTTCAGGTCGATGACGGTGGCACGCAGGCGCAGATCGTTGTCGACCAGCTTCTGCTCGTGCTCCTTGATGCGGGTGATGTCGGTGCCGACCGAGACGTAGCCGCCGTCCTTGGTGCGGCGCTCGCTGATGTGCAGCCAGCTGCCGTCGTCGAGCTGCGCCTCGAAGGTGCGCGCGCCGGGGCCTTGGGCTGCGGTCTCATTGTGGCGGGTGCGCACCTCCGGCATGCGGCCGACCTCGAGCACGGTCTCGTAGGAGGTGCCGGGGATGACGGCGCTGTCGGGCAGCTTGTGCAGGCGCTGGAAGTGCGAGTTGCAGAGCACCAGGCGGTCGCTGGCGTCCCACAGCACGAAGGCTTCCGGAATGGTCTCGATCGCGTCGCGCAGGCGCAGATCGGCTTCCACGGTCTTCTCCGCGAGGCTCTTCTGCTCGGTGATGTCGACGGCGATTCCGATCAGGTGCACGCTGGAGTCCGTCGCGCCGCGCGTCTTCTCGCAGCGGACGCGGAGCCAGATCCAGTGCCCGTCGACATGCTGCATGCGGAAGGTCTGGTCGATGTGGTCGATCTTCTCAGAGATCAGCTGGTCGGCGATCTCGAACAGGTCGATGTCGTCGGATTTCACCAGCGCGTTGACCTCGCCGAAGGTGAGGAGCTCGTTGCGGCCGTCGAGGCCGAGTATCGAGAACATCGACTGCGACCAGAAGATCCGGCCGCGCGACAGGTCCCAGTCCCACAGTCCGCAGCGGCCGCGGTTGAGCGCGGTGTCGATGCGGCCGCGCACGGCGTCGTTGATGAGGTCGCCTTCGCGGGCGCGGGTGGACTGCCAGTGGAAGGCAAAACCCAGGATCAGGACGACGAAGCCGGTGGTGGCCGACAGCGTCACCGAGAGCGCGGCGTCCGAGCCCCAGATCGGCTCGTTGCGCTCCTGGATCACGGTGACGAAGCCGGGCAGCGACTTGATCTGCCGCGAAGTCGCCATCGCGGCGTTGCCGCTCGGCAGCGTCATGTCGGAGATGTTGCCGTCGCGCGGCGGCGCCGCGAGCAGTTGCGCGGTGGTGATCGCATCGAGCAGACGGTCGTTGCCGGAGGGATCGCTGTCGACCGGGACGCGGGCGAGGAGGCGGCGGTCGACGCCGGCCGAGGTGACGATGACGTGGCGCCCCGAGGCCATGCCCCAGGACGGGATCAGGTCGGGCAGCAGCGTCGGCAGGCTCTCGATGTTCTTCAGTCGCTCCTGCCGCACGGAGGTGAGGCGGTCGATGCGTTCGGCGAGCAGGTCGGCGAGCGCCGAGATGTCGTGGCGGATCACCAGCCGCTTCTGGCGCGTCTGGTCGACGACCTGCACGAACGCGCCGAGGCAGATCGTGATCAGGAACGCGATGATGAGCGTCGGCACGGCGCGGCGCAGCGCCGGCTCCGCGATCAGGAGCCGATGATAGGCAGGTTTCGCGATCGATTGCGCCAATCCCTTGATCGAATCGGATTGGACGCACGCGTTCGCGGCGTCTGCACGCGACATGCCTTCGGCCCCCTGGAAAACCTGCTTGCAACTTGAGTTCGGAAGCAGCCCCACGTCGCTTCCGAATCACAGCGATTTGAATCCAGTTTTCCCGGGGTGTCGAGAGTCAATGAATCGTTAACGCGAAATTATTCTTATCCAACGCGCAGTTCGCGCATCGCGCGTCCGCAAACGCACGGGCGCGAGGAGTCCGAAACGAGAACGTGTGACTCCTCGCACGTTCTCCATCACGCACGCGGCGGTTCGGCGTGACTGATCACGCGCTTCACGCTCGGGAACGCGCGGCGCAACGCGCGCTCGATCGCGTCGACATGCTCGTGCACCTTGATCACGCTCATCGACGGTGCCGCGCGGCAGTGGAAGTTGACGATCTCGCCGGCATCGGTGTTGCGGACGCGCACATTATGGATGTCGTGGATATCGCCTTCGCCGGCGAACTCGGCCAGCGCGGCGGCAATGGTCTGCACGCGTTCCGGCGCGGCATCGACCCCGAACGGCAGTTCCGGTTCCAGCGGCTCGATATGGACGTCGACCTCGACGTCCTCGCCGAACTCCTCCTGGATGTTGCTTTCCAGCGTGTTGGCGATGTCGTGGGCGGCATCGAGCTGCATCCCGGCGTCGACCTCGAGATCGATGCTGACGATCAGCTTGGCGCCGAGATCGTGCACCGTGACGTGGTGGATGGCGAGGCCGGAATTGCGCGCGATCACCATGATGCGGTCGCGCACGGTCTCGTTGTCGCGCGCGACGGGAACGGCGGTGAAGGAGAGGTCGGCATCGCCGAACGCCTTGACGACGGCAGCCTCCGCGTTGCGCTTGATGCTCTCGACGCGGTCGATCGGGTAGGTCCGCGGCACCTTGGCGATGGTGTCAATGAACGTGGTTGCCCCGACCATGCGCACGCGCAGCCGCTCGACGTCGATCACGCCCGCAACGCTGCGGATCGCAGCCGTGGCCTTCTCCTGGGCGCCTTCCGGTGCGCGGTCGAGCAGCGTCTGC
The DNA here is from genome assembly GCF_054185205.1 of Bradyrhizobium sp. 14AA. NCBI lineage: Bacteria > Pseudomonadati > Pseudomonadota > Alphaproteobacteria > Hyphomicrobiales > Nitrobacteraceae > Bradyrhizobium > Bradyrhizobium sp. 14AA. The sequence continues at coordinate 183,995 of NZ_JAVAYM010000021.1, forward strand.
ACGGTCGAGCCGGCCATGCGCAGGCCGAGCGCCGCGATCATCACGGCGACGGCGGCGGCCGCGGCCGCGTCGCCCCACCAGAAGCCGAGGGCGGCGAGGATCAGGCCGACGATCACGGCGCAGGAGCCCATCACGTCGGAGGCGAAATGCAGCGCGTCGGCGGCGAGCGCCTGGCTCCTGGTCTCCCGCGCGGCGCGGTGCAGGGCGCGGGCGCGCCAGAGATTGACGAGGATGTCGATCACCAGCACCACGAATGGCACGGCCGAGATGGTCGGCGGCGGGGTTCCCTCGCGCAGCCGGCTATAGGATTCGACCAGGATGCCGCCGGCGAGCACGTAGAGCAGGGCGGTGACGCCCAGCGCCGAGATGCTCTCCAGTTTGCCGTGGCCGTAATGGTGCTCCTCGTCCGCCGGCTTGTCGGACACCCGCACCACCGCCCAGGTGATGATGGTCGCGACCAAGTCGATTGAGGAATGCAGGGCCTCGGAGATCAGCGCCAGCGAGCCGATCGCGATCCCGACCACGAACTTGGCCGCCGCCATGCTGCCGCTGGCGAAGATCGAGATGGCCGCGACCGAGGACTTGTTGTGCTGGGAGGTCATGGCGGGGATTTAGCAGGGCGCGGGTGAACATCAAGCGGCGATCCACAGCTGTAGTCGCTAGTGAGTTGCAGGAGCGGGGCAATGTCATTCCGGGATGGTCCGAAGGACCAGACCTCAGGTGCGCAATTGCGCACCGGGGAATCTCGAGATTCCGGGTTCGATGCTTCGCATCGCCCCGGAATGACGAAGGGGAGCGTTAAGGCCGTTTCGTAGGGTGGGCAAAGGCGCGCAGCGCCGTGCGCACCAACAGGTGTTTCCTGATCAGCAACTGACGGTGGGCACGCTTCGCTTTGCCCACCTTATGAGACTCTCTCCGTTATGCCCGGGCTTGTCCCGGGCATCCACGTTCTTCGTGCCAAGCCCCAAGACGCGGATGGCCGGGACAAGCCCACGGGTGTCCGGTTTAGGTTTGAGCCAGACTTAGGCACATCTGGGGCTGATCTTGGCTGATCGTGGGTGGTTGGAGCAAGCTGTCGATACGGCGGCGCTGCATGAGGTTGGCGCGGACCAGTCT